>NZ_AWQP01000016.1:0-150674 GCF_000972175.1 Pseudomonas syringae pv. coryli str. NCPPB 4273
ATTATGGAACGTCCTGGTTTTTTTTTTTTAATGATACGGCGACCACCGAGATCTACACTCTTTCCCTACACGACGCTCTTCCGATCTCGTTTCCGGCCCGACTTCGTCGGGTTCCTTCGCCTTCGAAAGCACGTTATGACGTCAGTAACCAGAACCCGAACCCGGAATCCATGATGTCCCGGCCAGGGGCACGCGGGCCATCGCCGCTGATTCGACGGTCAGTGCCACCAGGTCTTCCGGGTCGAGGTTGTGCAGGTGTGATTTACCGCATGCGCGGGCCATGGTCTGGGCTTCGAGGACGAGTACGCGCAGGTAGTTGGCCAAGCGCCGACCGCCTTCGACCGGGTCGAGACGTTTGGACAGTTCCGGGTCCTGGGTGGTGATGCCCGCTGGGTCGCGGCCGTTTTGCCAGTCGTCGTAGTAACCCGCTGCCGAGCCGATCTTTTTCAGTTCTTCGTCGAGCCGCGGATGGTTGTCGCCCAGTGCTATCAGCGCCGCCGTGCCGATCGCCACTGCGTCGGCACCCAGCGCCATGGCCTTGGCTACGTCGGCGCCGTTGCGGATGCCGCCGGAGACGATCAACTGCACCTTGCGATGCATGCCCATTTCCTGCAACGCCTGCACGGCTTGCGGGATGGCAGGCAGAATCGGGATGCCGACGTGTTCGATGAACACTTCCTGAGTCGCTGCCGTACCGCCCTGCATGCCGTCGAGCACGATCACGTCGGCGCCGGCTTTCACGGCCAGTTTCACGTCGTAGTAGGGACGACTGGCACCGATCTTCACGTAGATCGGCTTTTCCCAGTCGGTGATCTCGCGAATCTCGGCAATCTTGATCGCCAGATCGTCCGGGCCGGTCCAGTCCGGGTGACGGCAGGCCGAACGCTGATCGACGCCGACCGGCAAGGTACGCATGCCGGCCACCCGTTCGGTGACTTTCATGCCCAGCAACATGCCACCGCCGCCCGGTTTGGCGCCCTGCCCCAGCACGATCTCGATGGCATCGGCCTTGCGCAGGTCGTCCGGGTTCATGCCATAACGCGATGGCAGGTACTGATAGACCAGATGCTGCGACTGGCCACGCTCTTCCGGGGTCATGCCGCCGTCGCCGGTGGTGGTGCTGGTGCCCGCGATGGTCGCGCCACGGCCCAGTGCTTCCTTGGCGTTGGCCGACAGCGCGCCGAAGCTCATGCCGGCAATGGTTATCGGGATTTTCAGGTACAACGGTTTCTTGGCAAAACGATTGCCGAGCACCACGTCAGTGCCGCACTTCTCGCGGTAGCCTTCCAGCGGGTAGCGCGACACGCTGGCGCCGAGCAGCAACAGGTCGTCGAAGTGCGGCAGCTTGCGCTTGGTGCCGCCACCACGAATGTCGTAGATGCCGGTTTCCGCAGCACGCTGGATTTCCTGAATGGTCAGGCGATCGAAGGTGGCCGATTCGCGCAGGACTGGAGCAGGTTTGTGGCTGATAGGGTCGCTCATGGTAATGCTCCTGGATCAGTACGCGGAGGCGTTATCGACTTTGAAGTTGTACAGCTGACGGGCCGAGCCGTAGCGTTTGAAATCCGCCGCCTTCTCGTTGAAGCCCGCGCGATTGAGCAACTCCTGCAACTCCTGCAGATGCTCTTCACGCATCTCCTTGGCGATGCAGTCAGAGCCCAGTGACTCGACCTTGCCTTTGACGTAGATCCGCGTTTCATACAGCGAGTCGCCCAGCGCATCACCAGCGTCGCCGCAGACCACCAGCCGACCGGCCTGGCCCATGAAGCAGCTCATGTGGCCGATGCTGCCGCCGACCACGATGTCGATGCCTTTCATGGAAATCCCGCAACGCGCCCCGGCATCGCCTTCGATTACCAGCAAGCCGCCATGTGCCGTTGCGCCGGCCGCCTGCGAGGCACTGCCCTTGACCCGCACAGCGCCGGACATCATGTTTTCCGCGCAGCCGACACCGACGTTGCCGTGCACGGTGATCGACGCTTTCTGGTTCATCCCCGCGCAGTAGTAACCCGCGTGGCCCTTAATATCGATGGAGATGGCTTCGTTGACGCCGACCGCCAGGTTGTGTGCGCCATCGGGATGCGTGACCAGCCATTCGCGGTCCTGCAATTGCTTGACCTGATCGTGCAGGGCCTGGTTGAGATCACGCACGGTGGCGCTGGAAAGATCGACGGTTTTCATGGGCGTGCTCCCTCGGCTGGCTCGCGTTCCCAGATGTACATGGTGGCCGGGACCGGTTCCCAGACCCTGGCGTTTTCGATCCCCGGCAGGCTGGACAGCGCCTGATATTCCGAGGCCATGGCGACGTAGTCATCGGTTTCGGCAAGGATTGCCGGTTTGCAGGCGATAGGGTCGCGAATCACCGCAAAGCCGTTGCGTGTACCGATGGCGAAGGTAAAGAAGCCATCGAGGTCTTCAAGCGACTTGTCGAGCGCCTGTTTCAGGCTGTCGCCCTGTTGCAGACGCCAGGCCAGATACCCCGCCGCCACCTCGGTGTCGTTATCGGTCTCGAAGTGAATGCCTTCGCGGCGCAGGTTCTGGCGTAGACGGAAGTGATTGGACAGCGAGCCATTGTGCACCAGGCACAGGTCGGAGCCCGTGGAGAACGGGTGACTGCCTTCCATGGTCACGGCGCTTTCGGTGGCCATGCGCGTGTGGCCGATGATGTGGCTGCCTTTCATGGACGCCAGACCGAAACGTTCGGAAATCTCCCGCGGCAGGCCCATGCCCTTGAGGATCTCGATGCTCTGCCCGGCACTCATGATGCGCACGCTCGGTGCCAGTTCCGCCAGCGCAGCGCGCACCGGGGCTTCTTCTGCCTGAATCTTCAAGACCACGGCGCTGGCGTTCTGAAACCAGTCCAGCTGCGCGCTCAACCTTTCTTGCAGCGCCGCAATCAGCGCCGTGAAATCATACTGTTCGATGGTGGCCTGCAAGGTCAGCTTGACCCAGCCCTGCGCCACTTCATCGCCATAGATGGCGAACCCGGCACTGTCCGGTCCGCGGTCGGTCATGGCTTCGAGCATCGGCTCGAACAACTTGCCGAGTTGCGACTCCAGCGCCGGGTTTTTCAGATACAAACCAACGATTCCGCACATAAGCCTCACCTTGTTCGGGAGCGGCAAGCTTCACGCTGCAAGCCAACCGCATAGACAGAAAAATCAAATTCGCCGCAATCCAGCTTCTTCTTGCAGCCTGAAGCTTGAAACGTGCAGCTAGAAAAACTCGATATAGCGTTTCACTTCCCAGTCGCTCACGTGGCGGCTGTATTCCACCCATTCCATGCGCTTGAGGCGGATGAATTCATCGACAATCTCGCTGCCCAGCACTTCGCCAAACAACGGGTCGGCCTGCAGCGCGTCGCAGGCTTCGTTGAGCGACTGCGGCAGGGTCTTGATGCCCCGTGCGGCAATCTCTTCGAGGCTCAATGTGTAGAGGTTCTCGTTGCAGACGTGATCGATCTCCAGTTGCCGGTCGATACCGTCGAGCCCTGCGGCAATGATTGCGGCGCTGACCAGATACGGATTGCAACCAGCGTCGGGCAGACGAAACTCCAGACGGCCATAAGGCACGCGCACCATCGCCGAGCGGTTGTTGGCACCGAAGGCAATAAACGCCGGGGCCCAGGTGGCGCCCGAGAGTGAATTGCCGACCACCAGGCGTTTGTAGGAGTTGACCGTGGGTGCGGCAAAGGCACACAGCGCAGGTCCATGAGCCAAAAGACCCGCCGCGAAGTGATAGGCCAGTTTCGACAACCCCATGCCGCTCGGATCGCTGGCATCGTGGAACAGGTTCTTGTTGCTGGCACTGGCGATCGACAGGTGAAAGTGCATGCCGTTGCCGGCACGTTTGGGATCAGGCTTGGGCATGAACGAGCAGATCATGCCCATGTCATTGGCAATCTCTCCGGCGGCCATGCGGAAGAAGGTGAAACGGTCAGCCGATTCCATGGCCTCGCTGTAGGTGTAATTGATCTCGAACTGGCCGTTGGCGTCTTCATGATCGATCTGATAGATGTCGAAACCCACTGGCTGCAGTGCCTCGGTCAGGCGCTCGAGAAACGCGCGAGAACGCGACAGCCCTTTGTAGTCGTAGCAGGGCTTGTCGAGGTTATCGCTGGCATCGACCATCTGCAGACTGCCGGTGACGTCGCGCTTGAACAGGCTGAACTCGGGCTCCAGGCCGGTATTGAGGGTCCAGCCACGCTGGCTGAGGCGTTCGACCTGCTGCTGCAACACGTAGCGGCTGTCATAAGGCCAGGGTTTGCCATCCACATGGCCGATGCACACTACCCGTCCATAGCCCGGCTGCCATGGCACCGGGGTCAGCGACGACAGATCACCCCTGGCCATGAAGTCCGGCCCGTGGGGCTCCATGCCCATCCCGCAAATCGCGAAACCGGCAAAGCCGGCACCGTCCTCTGCAACCATTTCCAAACCTGTCACAGGAACCGATTTGGTCTTGGCCGAACCATGAATGTCGACGAACTGAGCCAGTACGTACTTGATGCCGTGCTGTTCGATCAGACGCTGTGTTTCGGGTGGCAACATGGGACGTGTCTCCTGGCAAAAGCAAAACGTTTCAAGGAAGGGCCGCTGTTCACTGCCTTTCGGGATATATTCCGAACAGGAAAGTTACTTTCCCTTTAGGAATGCAAGGCGCTTGCCAGTTTGGTATGCCAATTAAACGAAGTGACTCAGGAGGGGTAATTCTGCTGTTTATATGGGAAACTCGTTTTCCCTGTGGGAATAATCTGCAACCCGGCCACACCACGGTCAGGCGAAACGCACATTCCCAGTGCGAAATAAAAATTATTGAACGGAAACCGTGCAAAGCCGATGAACATGCCGACCGACCCTCATCCGAAATTGAAGCTCGAGCAGTACCTGGGCATTCAGATCAAGCGTCAGCGCCAGGCTCAGGAACTGAAGCTCGCCGACGTGGCGCGCATCGCCGGTATCAGCCAGGGCATGCTGAGCAAGATCGAGAACGCGCAGGTCTCGACCAGCCTCGACAACCTCAGCCGCCTGTGCGACGTGCTGGGCATGCCCATGTCCAAACTGTTCAGCCAGTACGACCAGCAAGGCAGCAGTGCCTTGCTGGTGAAGGCCGATGAAGGACTCGAAGTGGTGAGGCGCGGCACCGAGAAAGGCCACACCTATCACCTGCTCAACCATACCCGTGGGCCGAAGAAGAGTTTCGAGGCGTACATGGTGACGATGGACGATGCCAGCGAAGAGTTTCCGACCTTCTCACACCCAGGTACGGAGTTTCTGCACCTGCTGGAAGGCGAGCTGATTTACCGCCACGGCAACCAGTTGTATCCGATGCAGGCCGGTGACAGCCTGACCTTCGATGGCGACATCCCCCATGGCCCCGAGCAACTGGTGCAGGTGCCGATCAAACTGCTGTCGATCATGAATTACGGGGCGCACGGAGATTGACGCCAGGCGAGACGCGGTACGCCAGCAGGCGCACCGCTGTTGCCGGGACTAGAAGTATTTCAGCCAGCTGATATCCCGACGACGAGCCTTGAGCGCGGCGAACCAGCGCACCGCCGGGAACAGCAGTACGGCCAGTACCACCGAGGTCAGCCAGACGCCCCACATGTGGTCGAAACCGAAGTACGTGCCCTGATTGGTGCCCCAGATCGCCAAGGCAATCAGGTACAGAATTTTCAGCACGTAAAGGTGCAGCAGGTAGAAAAACATCGGCGCCGAACCGAGTACCACCAGCGGCCGCAACGCGCTTTTTTCCTGACCGCGTTCGAAGGCGATGAGGATCAGCAGACCAATCCCCAGCGTCAGGCAGATGAACAGCAGCGACGGCGGGTATTTGGTGATGTTGAAGAAGCTCATGACCGTCTGTACGCCGGTATCGCCGACGCTCCACGGCTTTTCGCCGTAGCCGTTGATCAGGCGCAGGACCACGAAGCCCAGCAGCGCCCCTGCCCCACACTTCCACAGGTTCGCACGGCGTTTCGCCGCGTCGTAGCTGCTTGAGAACCAGGGGCCTGCGGCGTAGCCCAGTGCGATGATGCCGATCCACGGCAACAACGGATACGAGGTGCGCAAGCGCAGGTTATCGGAAGCCTCGATCCAGCCACGGTCGTGCAGGATCGCCCACGGCACGTGCATGGCCGACTCGACACCGAAATGCACGGTGTCCAGCAGGTTATGCCCGGCAATGATCACCACACCGATGACCACCAGCGCCCAGCGCGGCAGGAACACCATCAGCGACAGCGCGACCATGCTCAGGCCGATGGCCCAGATCACTTGCAGGTAGATGATGGTCGGCGGGAACTGGAAGGTCCAGGCAAAGCTCACCAGGGTGAACTCCAGCGCAATCAGAAACAGACCGCGCTTGAGCAGGAACGCCGCAACGTCGCTTTTGCCCTGGTGTTTCTCGCCATAGAGGAACGCCGAAAGCCCGGTCAGCAGGACGAACAGTGGCGCACACAAATGCGCCAGCGTCCGGCTGAAAAACAGCTCGGGCGCGGTGGTGGTGACGTCCATCGGGTCGATGACCTGGTGGTGCATGAAGAACGTTTCGCGGACATGGTCCAGCAACATGAAAAGAATGATCAGCCCGCGCAGAGCATCGATTGAGCGCAGCCGTGATGCGGGTGCCCGGGTTGAGTGAACAGCTGTTGTCATGAAAGATCCAGATCCGTGGGCGGAAGTGCAATGAGTCGAGGGTGTCCTGAGTCAGAACTCGTTCTGAAGCGCCTTGTAGCCGCGCACCAGATCAATATTGGTGTGCGCCACATCTTCGGAAAACTCCGAAGCCGAAATGCTCACCGGTGGGAATTGCGAAAGGTCAGTGCCCGGCCCGATCCGTGTGGTGGACGGCACGTAAAAGTGCTCCGGTAAATCGCGACCGTCGACCACCGAGTTGTGCCTGACCACGCTGCCGTTGCCGACCTGGCAATTGAACAACACGCTATTGAAACCGATGAACACGCGATCTCCGACCATGCAAGGTCCGTGCACGATGGAGCGGTGGGCGATCGAGGTGAACTCGCCGATGGTGACAGCAGCACCTGATTTCGAATGGATCACCACGCCATCCTGAATGTTGGAATTGGCACCGATGACGATCGGTTCCATGTCTCCGGTGGCATCGACTTCGTCGGCGCGGATCACGGCGTAGGGCCCGACAAACACGTTGTCCTTGATGATCACCTTGCCGCAGATGATCGCGGTTTTATCGATGTAGGCGGACTCGGCAATGACCGGCAGATGGCCGGAAGGATTTTTACGGATCACGGAATGAAACCTCAGGACAGGTAGTTGGAAGTCTGGGCAGCGGCATCGTGCGGGTGCAGGCTTTCGAAGTGACGAACACTGACGCTGGAAGCTGCATAGCGGCCCTCGAGTGCTTGCTGGACCTTGCGCGCAGCGTCTTCGACGTACATCAGGTTCTGGCCGTTGAGCCGCGCGAAAGCCTGTTCGTCGGCGCGCTTGACAGCGGTTTGTACCGGGGTGCCCAACGCCTGTTCGACAAGGTCGATCAGCGTCATCAGGCCCAGTTCGGTCGCCTGCTCCGCCACCCGCACCTGCACCGTCGCAACGCTGCGCTGGCTGTGCGGCGTGGCGAACGATGCGTTCTCGCGCAACCAGGCGGCGACCTGCATCGGATCGACAAACGACTGCCTGCCGAAGCGCGCCGCGAATGCCTCTTCCAGCAATTGGCGAGACAATGCGGCCGAGCACGGACAGGTGGACGAGTAGGTGACATCCACCGAACTGTCGAGGCACAGCCGACCGGCATGCCAGGTGGCATCGAGGGTCACGGGGTAGGATTTCCAGCCGCTGAGCCCTTCGGTAATCAACGCCGGGCGACGGCACAGCAGATTGAAGCTCAGCTTGAGTCGGGCGTGGCTGGAGTGACAGTCGAGGTGACTCTCGACCATGGCTTCCAGCAAGGCAGACAGCGTATCGGGGCTGACGATCTGCCGTTCGGCATAGCCGTCGAGCAGCCGATAGAGTCGCGACATGTGGATGCCCTTGACGCTCGGGTCGGCCAAATCGACCTGCAGATCGACATGCGCGTGAACAGGATGACGAATGCTCGCTTCAGCCAGTCTGATCGGCACTTCCACACCTTGCATGCCGACCCAGTCGAGTGAAACCAGCGCCGGGGAAATTTCCGTCAGGGCAACATCCGGGAGAGGTTTGTTCATGTGCGTCGTTCGTCTCGTTGGCGAACTTCACCACGCGGGCGAAGCCTGATGTTGGCGGTTCACAGCCGTGCAGTGCACGGCCATAAATTCGTTACACTATAACATCATGCTTGCGAACTTCATCAACCAAAGGTTACTCACTCCACACAGCGCTCCCGCAATACCGCCAGCGGCTCAGGTCTTTGCCAGTTCCTCGATCAGAAAATCCCGGAAGGCAGCAACTGCAGCGGGAAGGTTGCGCCCGGCCATGCTTTGCAACTCGATACGCCGTGCCTTCATGCCATCGTCACTGATCGGCAGCGATTTGAGCTGTTTTTCATGGGCGCGTTTGTCGAGTGTCATCTCGCTGGACAGGCTGATCCCGCCCTCCTCCCGAACAAACCGCAGCAACGCGCCGATGTAGTTGCTGGTCAGCACCGGATCGAACAGCAGGCCCTGCACGCCGCAGCAGATATCAAACAACTGGCGCAAGGTCGTGTCGGTATTGGTCAGGGCGATGGCGTAAGGCTGCAGCTCAGCCAGCGTGACCTCCTTGCGGGCGGCCAGCGGATGGTTATGACTGACCACTGCGCAGATCGCGCCGCTGTGGATGTGCTCGACCTTGATCTCGTTCTGCGGCGTCAGGCTGAAGGTCAGGCACAGGTCAGCGTCGCCCGAGCGCACCCGTTCGGTGGCCTGCGCCGGGGCACAGACCTCCATCGAGAAATGGATGCCCTGGTACTGCCGCCGAAAGCGCGCAATGCACTGCGGCAGAAAATCCAGGGCAAAGCCCTCGGAGCAGGCGATGCGCACATGCCCACGCTGCAAGCCTTGCAGCTCGGTAATTTCCAGTACCACCTGCTCGGCCTCAAGCTGTGATTTGCGTGCATAGGCCGCCAGGCGAACCCCCGCCTCGCTGAGCATCATGCCGCGCGCCTGACGCTCGAAGAGCACCGCATCCAGTTCCCGCTCCAGTTTGCTGATCTGTCGACTGACCGCCGAAGACGCGACATTGAGGCGGATCGAGGCTTCGCTGATCGATCCGCACCGCGCCACTTCGAGGAAGTAGCGCAAGGCCGTGGACTGTACGCCGTAGAGTTGCATCAATGCTCCTGCGTTGCCTTTTCAGCAATGAAAGGTTCGAAATATTGTGCTTGTGGCATTGATACGCTTTGCCTAGAGTCGTGTCGAGGCGCAATTCATCAAAACAACCCAATCAAAAGAACACTGCGGCCTCGTTGCTTCCTCCTTCTCGCATTTGCGACCCACTGCCCTTTGATACATCCACTTTGCCTTTTGGAGACGACGGCATGGGAATCAAGGGTTTCGCTCGCAGCATCGCGCTATTGAGCCTGTTCAGCAGTTTCTCCGTCCTGGCCGGCAAGGCTGACGACACACTGGTCTACGCCTCCGACAGCGAACCGGAAAACATCAGCCCCTATCACAACGATTTGCGCGAAGGCGTGATCCTCGGTCGCCTGATCTGGGACAACCTGGTCTATCGCAACCCGGACAATGGCGAGTACCAACCGATGCTCGCCACCAGCTGGAAACAGGTCGACGATACGACCATCGATTTCCAGCTGCGCCAGGGCGTGAAGTTTCACAACGGCGACCCGTTTACCGCAGATGACGTGGTGTTCACCCTCAATTATGTGGTGTCTCCCGAGTCCAAGGTGGTCACGGTACAAAACGTCGACTGGATCAAGAGCGCCGAAAAACTGGGTGATTACAGCGTTCGTCTGCACCTGAAAAAGCCCTTCCCGCCTGCGCTGGAATACCTCTCCAACGCCGTACCGATGTTCCCGAAAAAATATTTCGAAGAAGTCGGGCTGGCAGGCTTCAGCCGTAAACCGGTCGGCACCGGGCCTTACAAGGTGACGGCCATCGCCACCGGCGAAGGCGTGAAAATGGACAAGAACCCGGACTACTTCAAGGACAGCCCGCAGGGTCAGCCAAAGATCGGGCACATCAACTTCCGGGTGATCGCCGATGCCGAAACGCGTCTGGCCGAGCTGATGACCGGTGGCGTCGACTGGACCTGGCGGGTTGCACCGGATCAGGCGGAAAACCTCAAGGCCATGCCCAATCTGGTGGTCACCAGCGGTGCGACAATGCGCATTGGTTTTCTGATTCTCGACGCGCGCGGCACCTCCAGCGCCGATTCGCCGATGAAGCACCTGAAAGTACGTCAGGCGATCAACTACGCGATCAATCGGGATGGCCTGGCTTCGCAACTGGTCGGCGGCGAAAGCAAGCCGTTGCAAGTCGCCTGCTACCCTGGCCAGTTCGGTTGTGACACCACCGCCGCCACGGTCTACAACTACGACCCGGCAAAGGCCAAGGCGCTGCTCGCCGAAGCCGGCTACCCGAACGGCTTTGAAACCGAAATCTTCGCTTACCGCGACCGCGACTACGTGGAAGCCATCATCGGCAACCTGCGCGCGGTGGGCATCAACGCCAAGCTGCGCTACCTGAAGTACGCCGCCCTGCGTGATCAGCAGCGAGGCGGCAAAGTACCGATGTCGTTCCAGGCCTGGGGCTCGTTCTCGATCCTCGACACCTCGGCGTCGGCAGGTACCTGGTTCAAGGGCAACCCCGACGACAACATCAAGGACCCGCAAGTCCAGAGTTGGCTGCAGACCGCCGACAACGCGCTGGACCCGCAGGTGCGCAAGGACAACTACCGCAAGGCGTTGCAGCGCATCAGCGAGCAGGCCTACTGGGCGCCGCTGTTCAACTACTCGATGAACTACGCCTACGTCTCGGACTTGAATTTCAAGCCTTACCCGGACGAGCTGCCGCGCTTCGTGCTGTCGAGCTGGAAATAAGCGCTTGCCCAGGCCAGTCGGTGAACCTGGCTGCAAGGCGCATGACGCGCCTTGCAGTTGGGTCAGCCACCCCGTCATTCCCTGAACACAAGGTCACTTGCCATGTTCGGATTTCTCTTGCGCCGCCTGGGCATTGCCCTGTGCGTAGCGATTACCGTATCGGTGATCAGCTTTTCCCTGCTGCACCTGTCCGGCGATCTGGCCACTGCCATCGGTGGGCCGGAAGCCAGCAGCGAGCAGATCGAACAGATCCGGGTGCAGTACGGCCTCAACAAGCCGTTGGTTACGCAGTATTTCGAATGGCTGGCCGACGTGGTGCGCCTCGATCTGGGCGACTCGTTCTTCTTTCAGGAGTCGGTCTACAACCTGATCGCCTCGCGCCTGTCGATCACCCTCGGGCTGGGTGCGATGGCCCTGAGTATTGCGCTGCTGATCGCCATTCCGCTGGGTGTGCTGGCCGCGGTGAAACGCGACACGTGGATTGATCGCCTGGCACTGAGCATCGCAGTACTGGGTCAGGCGATGCCGAGTTTCTGGTTCGCGCTGATGCTGATCGTGGTGTTTTCGGTCACCCTGAAATGGCTGCCGGTGTCAGGCAATTCGACCTGGGCGCACTTCGTGATGCCGGCCATCGCCCTCGGTTATTACGCCACGCCGGCGATCATGCGCCTGACCCGTGCGGGCATGCTCGACGTGCTCAACTCCGATTACATCCGCACCGCGCGGGCCAAGGGCCTGCGCCCTGCCACCGTGCTGTTCAAGCATGCGCTGCGCAACGCGCTGATTCCGGTGGTGGCCCTCGCCGCCGTGGAATTCGGTTTCATGCTCGGCGGTTCGGTGGTCATCGAGACGGTTTTCTCGCTGCAGGGCATTGGCCAGTTGGCCTGGGACGCGATTGCCCGTGACGACTTCCCGGTGGTGCAGGCGGTCGTGCTGTTGATCGCAGTGATCTACATCGTCCTCACCCTGCTGGCCGACGTGCTCAACGCACTGCTCGACCCGCGCATCCGCGTGAAATAGGAGGCCCCATGAGCACAACCACCTCATCGCCGCTGCTGATCAACGATTACCAGCCTCCAGCGCGCAGCGTCTGGCGCACCTTGCGCAGCAGCTTCGCGCATCGCGGCTTCGCCATCGGCGCGGTACTGCTGCTGATCATCATGCTCGGCGCCCTGTTCGCGCCCTGGCTGGCCCCCTACGACCCTTATGCGCAGGACGTGATGTTGCGCATGAAACCGCCGGTGTGGATGGCCAACGGCACCTGGGACTACGTGCTGGGCACCGACAAACTGGGCCGCGATTACCTGTCACGCCTGCTCTACGGCGCACGCATCTCGTTGTTCATCGGCTTCTCGGCCGCGCTGATCTCCGGAATCATCGGCACCATCATGGGCCTGTTGGCCGGTTACTTTGGCGGCAAGACCGATGCACTGATCAGCTACCTGATTACCACCCGCCTGGCGATGCCGGTAGTGATGATCGCGCTGGCCTCCGCGTCGCTGATCGGTGGTTCGCTGAAAGTGGTGATCGTACTGCTTGGCTGCCTGCTCTGGGACCGTTTTGCCGTGGTGGTGCGCGCTGCCGTGCAGCAGATTCGCGACGCTGAATACGTCGCCTCGGCCCAGGCCCTGGGTTGCTCGACGCTGCGCATTCTGGCCAGCGAAATCCTGCCCAATCTGGTCGGTGCGCTGATCGTCGTCGCTACGCTGGAAATGGCTCACGCAATCCTCCTCGAGTCGGCCCTGTCGTTTCTCGGGGTTGGCGTGCAGCCGCCCATTCCTTCATGGGGGCTGATGATCGCCGAGGGCAAACCGTACATGTTCTTTTCCCCTTGGGTCATCGCCATTCCCGGCGTCGCCCTGATGGTGCTGGTGCTGGGCATCAACCTGGTCGGTGACGGCCTGCGCGACCTGATCCTGCCCGACGGGCGCAACTGACAGAGGAGATACGCACATGGCGCTTTTGCATGTTGAAAACCTGCGTGTCGAGATTCCTCTCGGGCAAGACACACTCCACGCAGTGCGCGGCCTGGACTTTCAGGTCGAGCGCGGCGAAATGCTGTGCATCGTCGGCGAGTCCGGGTGCGGCAAATCCCTGACTTCGCTGGCACTCATGGACCTGCTGCCGCGCAAGGCCCGACGTACCGCAACGACGCTGAGCCTGGACGGCATCGACATGCTGACCCAGAGCGAGCGGCAGATGTGCGACCTGCGCGGCAACCGCCTGGCGATGATCTTTCAGGAGCCCATGACCTCGCTGAACCCGGCCTACAGCATTGGCGATCAGCTCAGCGAAGTGCTCACCCGACACCGCAAGGTGTCGCGCAAGGAGGCCCTGCAGCGCGCCGCGCAGATGCTCGAGAAAGTCGGGATCAGCAACGCGGGCGAGCGCTTGCGCCAGTATCCGCATCAACTGTCGGGCGGCCTGCGCCAGCGGGTGATCATCGCCATGGCCCTGATGTGCGAGCCGGACGTGATTATCGCCGACGAACCGACCACTGCGCTGGACGTGACCATTCAGGCGCAGATCCTGCGCCTGATCCGCGACATCCAGAAGGAGCTGGGTCTGGCCGTGATCTTCATCACCCACGACCTGGGGCTGGTGGCACGTATCGCCGACCGGGTCGCGGTGATGTACGCCGGACAGATCGTCGAGACCGCCCCGGCCATCGAGTTGTTCGAGAACCCGCAACACCCCTATACCCGCGGCTTGCTGACAAGCATACCGATCCCCGGGCGCACTCAGCCGGGCCAGCCGCTGGGGTCGATTCCGGGGCTGGTGCCCAGTCTGGTGGGCGAGCAACACGGCTGCGCATTCCGCAATCGCTGCCCGCAAGCGATCCCGGCCTGTGCCGGTGACGTCCCGCCGATCAATAGCCACAACCACATGACTCGCTGCCTGTTTGCCGCAGCGGGCGCCGAACCTGTGTTTCACCGTGAGGGCGTACCGTCATGAATACCGCCGTGAAACAGGTTCCGACTGCCAGCGTCAAGAAAGACATAGCGCTGGAACTGTGCGATATACGCCGCGAATTCAGCATCAGTCGTGGTTTTTTCAAACCCGATGCCACGCTCAAAGCCGTCGATGGTGTGTCGCTACGCCTGATGCGTGGCGAAACACTCGGGCTGGTCGGCGAATCGGGCTGCGGTAAAAGTACCCTGGCGAAGATGCTGCTGGGGTTGCTTGCGCCCAGCAGCGGCGACGTACTGGTCAACGGCAAGCACCTCGCCGGCACCGACCGCAAGGAGATGGCGCGGCGCATTCAGCCGATCTTTCAGGACCCCTACTCGTCACTCAACCCGCGCAAGACCCTGCGCGAGATCGTCACGCTGCCGCTGATCGTGCATGGCATCGGCACCCCGGCCGAACGTCGCCAGCGCGCCGAAGCGATGATGGACGTGGTCGGCTTGCCCAAACGCGTGATCGACAGTTACCCGAGCCAGCTTTCCGGTGGCCAGCGCCAGCGTGTGGCGATTGCCCGGGCGCTGGTGATGCGCCCGGATGTGTTGATCTGCGACGAGCCGACTTCGGCGCTGGACGTTTCAGTGCAGGCGCAGATTCTCAACCTGTTACAGGAGCTCAAACAGGAATTCGGCCTGACTTACCTGCTGATCAGCCATAACCTGGCGGTCATCGAACATCTGGCCGACCGCGTGGCGGTCATGTACCTGGGGCGGATCGTCGAAGAGCACAGCCGCGAATCCTTGTTCGCCCGGCCCGGCCATCCCTACACCCAGGCGTTGCTGGACTCGGTGCTGACCCCGGACCCGCATCTGGGCATTCCCGATCTGGGTTTGCACGGCACCTTTCCCAACCCCATGTCGCCGCCGTCCGGCTGTGCCTTTCATCCACGCTGCCCGGCGTGCATGCCGGTGTGCAAGGAAAAAGCCCCGGCCATTGGCCGCATGGAAGGCGGAACCGTTCGCTGCCACCTGCACGACACCTCGAAACCTCTGGAGCAGATGCCCTCATGAGTAGCCGTTCGCACGCCATCGAAAACGTCACTGAACAGTTCGACAACGGCGCCTTTTTCGCCCTGCTCGGCAAAAGCGTTGCCTACCCGACCCAGAGCCAGGAGGCCGAGAGCCTGCCCGAGCTGTATCGTTATCTTCAAGAGTTCATCACCCCGCATGTCGAGCGTCTGGGTTTCAGCGTTACCGTGCATCACAACCCGGTCGCCGGACGCGGCCCGCTGATGATCGCCACGCGCATCGAAGCCGCTGAACTGCCAACGCTGCTCAGTTACGGCCACGGGGACGTGGTTCGCGGCTATGACGCGCAGTGGCAGACCGGCCTGTCGCCTTGGCAGGTGATCGAACGTGGCGAGCGCTGGTACGGGCGCGGCACCGCCGACAACAAGGGTCAGCACCTGATCAACCTGACGGCACTGGAGCAGACCCTCAAGGCTCGCGATGGCAAGCTGGGCTTCAACGTCAAACTGCTTCTGGAAATGGGCGAAGAAGATGGCTCTCCCGGCCTGAGCGCGTTCTGCCAGGCCCACGCCGAAGAGCTCGCCGCCGACATCTTTATCGCCTCCGATGGCCCGCGCCTCGCAGCGGCACGCCCTACCCTGTTTCTCGGCTCGCGCGGGGTGTTCAACTTCGAGCTGACGGTAAACCTGCGCGAAGGCGCGCACCATTCCGGCAACTGGGGCGGCCTGCTGGCCAACCCGGGGATCATTCTGGCCAATGCCATCGCCAGCATGGTCGATGAGCATGGCCGGGTGAAAGTCGCGGGGCTGATGCCCAAAGCCATTCCCGACGCTGTGAAGGCCGCGTTGGCGGATATCGAGGTCGGCGGCGGCCCCGGCGATCCGGACATCGACGCCGACTGGGGCAACCCGGCGCTGTCGCTCAGCGAAAAAGTCTTCGGCTGGAACACCCTCGACGTCCTCGCCTTCAAGACCGGCAACCCGGACGCCCCGGTACACGCCATTCCCGGCAAGGCTCACGCGTTGTGTCACATTCGCTTTGTGGTCGACAGCGATTACAACGCATTCATCCCCGCGGTGCGCGCGCACCTCGATGCCCACGGCTTCGATCGTGTCGAGGTCAGGCAGACGCGTATGGACGTGATGCACGCCACGCGCCTGTCGCCGGACAGCCCGTGGGTCGGCTGGGCGCTGGATTCGCTGGCCACCACCACTGGCAAGAAACCCGCACTGCTGCCCAATCTGGGCGGTTCGCTGCCCAATGACGTGTTCGCTGAAGTGCTGGGCCTGCCGACGGTCTGGGTGCCACACTCATACCCGGCGTGCTCGCAGCATGCGCCTGATGAGCACTTGCTGGCTCCGGTGGTCAAGGAAAGCCTGCAAATCATGGCCGGACTGTTCTGGGACCTGGGCACGGACGGCGCACGACTGACACGGGAGCAGCGGGCACAGGAGCTGAGTGAATGAACGAGGCACAACTGCACGCCACCGCGTGGCTGGCCGAGCAATATGAGGCGATGGAAGCACTGCTGCAGCGCCTGGTCGATACCGATTCCAACAGCTACGACAAGGTCGGCGTCGACGC
The DNA here is from genome assembly GCF_000972175.1 of Pseudomonas syringae pv. coryli str. NCPPB 4273. Classification (NCBI taxonomy): domain Bacteria; kingdom Pseudomonadati; phylum Pseudomonadota; class Gammaproteobacteria; order Pseudomonadales; family Pseudomonadaceae; genus Pseudomonas; species Pseudomonas syringae pv. coryli. The sequence continues at coordinate 16,515 of NZ_AWQP01000016.1, forward strand.
AGTCGGTGACCTGCTCTGCGCACAATTGCAGGCTGACGGAATCAGCGTCGAGCGTATCCCGGTCGAGGGTTTCGGCGATGTGTTGCTGGCTGAATTGCCCGGCGGACCCGGCAAACCAGTGTTGCTGCTGGGTCATCGCGACACCGTATTCCCCAAGGGCACCACTACAACACGCGGCTACACAAAAGACAGTGAGCTAGCCTACGGCCCTGGCGTGGCCGACATGAAAGGCGGACTGGTGCTCAACTGCTTTGCGCTGAAGGCATTGAAGCGCGCAGGCCCGCTGCCGTTCCCGGTGCAGATTCTGTATACCGGCGACGAGGAAATCGGCTCAGCCAGCGCTCGCAGCCACATCGAACACTACGCCCGCCAGGCGCGTGCGGTGCTCAATCCCGAGCCAGGACGCGCCAGCGGCAATGTGGTCAGCGCGCGCAAAGGCGGTGCCACGTTGATCATCGAAGTCAGCGGCCGCGCAGCGCATTCGGGAGTCAATCATGCCGACGGCGCCAGTGCCATCCAGGCGCTGGCGCACAAGGTGATCAAGTTGCATGCATTGACTGATTACGCAGCGGGCATCACCACCAATGTCGGGCTGATCTGCGGTGGCACCTCCAGCAACACGGTAGCGCCCAGCGCCACGGCGAAGCTCGACGTGCGTTTTGTCGAGCTTCGCCAATGGGCGGAAATACTTGCAGCCGTGCAGGCGATCGTCGCCGAAGAGGAACTGCCCGGGACGTCGGCCAGACTGCTGGAAGCCACCACCTTCCTGCCGATGGAATCTCGGCACAGCACCGATTTGCTGAGTATTTATCAGGGCCTCGCGCAGGAACTGGGTTTCAGCGTGGAGGGCGAATTCACCGGAGGCTGCGCCGACTCGGGTTTTACCGCCAGCCTCGGGATCCCGACCCTGTGCGGCCTCGGCCCGGTGGGCGGCAAGGTTCACACCGACCGCGAGTACCTGGAACTGAAAACCCTGGTGCCCAGAGGCCAGGCGCTGGTCGCGACGATTCTGGCGCTGGGGGATGTTTGAAGAGACTGCCCACGTGCGCCCAATCTGGAAAAAGAGGCGCGACGCAGATGTGTGACGCAGAGCGTCACGAAATGCATTCCCACGCGGAGCGTGCGGAACGATGACATTCGGGAGAACACTCCATGCAAAAATCGTCCGAGCTGCTCGGTAAATCTGCCACCGAACTGCGTGCGCTGATCGGCAACAAACAGCTCTCTCCGGTGGAATTGCTGGACGCCTGTATCGAGCGGATTGAAAGCCTGAACCCGAAGATCAACGCGTTCGCCGCGACCTGTTTCGAGCGCGCCCGCGACGAGGCACTGCTGGCCGAACAGGCCGTCATGCAGGGCAAATCTCTGGGGCTGCTGCATGGCCTGCCAATCGGCATCAAGGACCTGGAAGAAACCGCCGGGGTACTCACCACCTACGGCTCGCAACTGTTTCGCGACAACATTCCCGCGCAGGACAACCTGTTCGTCGCGCGCCTGCGTGCAGCCGGGGCAATCATGGTCGGCAAGACCAATGTTCCGGAGCTGGGCGCAGGCGCCAATACCCGCAATGTGGTGTGGGGCGCGACCGGTAACCCGTTCAATCCTGAACTGAATGCCGGCGGTTCCTCGGGTGGATCCGCCGCCGCACTGGCCGTCGACATGGTGCCGTTGTGCAGCGGCTCGGACACCGGCGGTTCGCTGCGTATTCCTGCGGCGCTGTGCGGTATCGTCGGCCTGCGTCCTTCACCAGGGCTGGTGCCGAGCGAACGCAAAAAGCTCGGCTGGACACCGATTTCAGTGGTAGGCCCCATGGGCCGCAATGTTGCCGATACCCTGCTGCAACTGCGCGCCAGCGCCGGGCTGGGGCAGTCCGACCCGTTGAGTTATGCCATCGCCGCTGACGAGCTCTCACCGCGCCCGATCGACCTCAGCCAGCTGCGTGTCGGCTACAGCGAAGACTTCGGCGCGTGTGCTGTGGATGACAAAATCCGTGCCGTCTTTCGGGAAAAGATCAGCGCCCTGAAATCGCTGTTCAAGTCCTGCGAAGCCATCGACCTGAACCTGACCAGCGCCCATCGCACCTTCGACGTACTGCGTGCCGAAGCCTTCGTCGCCGGGTTGCAGGACGCTCACGACCGCGATCCTGATGCACTGGGGCCCAACACCCGCGCCAATTTCGACATGGGGGCCGCGATGTCGCTGCAGGACTGCGTCAAGGCGCATGGCGAGCAAAGCCGGATCTTTCGCGGCTTTCAGAAACAATTCGAGCACTACGACCTGATCCTCGCGCCCACCACGCCAGTCTCGCCCTTCCCCTGGAGCGAGCTGTACCTGCGCGAAGTCAACGGCGTGCCTCTGGACAATTACTATCGCTGGCTGGCGCTGTGCTACATCATCACCCTGACCACCAATCCGGCGCTGTCCCTGCCCTGCGGCGCCGACCACAACGGTATGCCGTTCGGGCTGCAGGTGATCGGCGGATTTCGTGGCGATGCGAAACTGCTGGCCTGCGCTGACGCGATCGAGCAGGCAACGCTGAATGATCTACGCCTGTCACGTCCGCGTCCCGACCTGCAGAAACTGCTGGCCTCGGCGGTCGACCTGACCCACATCGTCACGCATCCGCCGATCTATGGCGGGTCGAGAACGGGCAAGCCGGAGATTGGGGCGATGTAAAAAAGGCTGAGGGGCAGCATCTGCCCCTCAGAGGTGATACGCGTTACTTGGGCAACGCGTAGGCAATCACGTAATCGCCACGATCCGGCGATTGGCGGGCACCGCCGGCAGTGAGCAGGATGTACTGCCTGCCGGTCTTGGGCGATACATAGGTCATCGGGCCGGATTGGCTGCCGACTGGCAGACGTGCCTTCCAGATTTCATTGCCGTTGCCGCTGTCGAAAGCGCGCAGGTAGAAATCCTGCGTACCGGCGAAGAACAGCAAGCCCGACTGGGTGGACAACGAGGCACCCAGCGTCGGCATACCGATCGGAATCGGCAGGCCCATGCGAATGCCCATCGGGCCTGTGTCCTTCACGGTGCCGACCGGAACCTGCCACATCAGTTTCTTGGTTTTCAGGTCAATCGCCGACATGGTGCCGAACGGCGGTGCCTGGCAGGGAATGCCGACGGCAGACAGGAAACGCTGACGCATGGCCCCGAAAGGAGTACCGGTCTGTGGCACAACACCCATTTCGATACCGCTGGCACCGGCGGCGATCTTGTCGCGCGGGATCATGTAGTTGGCCAGGCCCAGGCGCATGTCATTGACGAACATGTAGCTGTTGGTCGGGTCAACCGAGACACTGCCCCAGTTCATGCCACCCAGCGAACCCGGGAACTGCAACGCCGGGTCCAACCCAGGTGGCGTGTAGACACCCTCGTGACGCATGCCTTTGAAGGCGATCCGGCACATCAACTGATCGAATGCCGTGGCGCCCCACATGTCCGACTCTTTCAGGGTCTGGTTGCCGATCGAAGGCATGTCCACCGAGAACGGCTGGGTCGGCGAATAGCGCTCGCCCGGCACGTTACCTTGCGGCACAGGGCGTTCCTCGACCCGCGAGATCGGCACGCCGGTTTCGCGGTTGAGCAGGAAGATCTCGCCCTGCTTGGTAACTTGTGCCAATGCCGGCTGGGTACCGCCCTTGCCGTCTGGAATGTCATACAGCAACGGCTGCGCCGGGATGTCGAAGTCCCACAGATCGTGGTGAGTCATCTGGAAGTTCCAGCGCACCTGGCCGGTCTTGACATCGACCGCCACGACTGACGAGGACCACTTGTCATCCTGCTCGGTACGCGTCCCGCCGAAGAAGTCGGGTGTTGCGTTACCGGTCGGCAAGTAGATCAGGCCAAGCTTGTCATCGTAGGACATGGCCGACCAGACGTTCGGCGTGCCACGGGTATAGGTTTCGCCTGCGGGCGGACGTTTGGTGGTATTCGGGTTACCCGGATCCCACGCCCAGACCAACTCACCCGTGTGCACGTCGTAGGCGCGTACTACGCCCGGAGGCTCACCGGTAGAGAAGTTGTCGGCAACACGACCACCGACAACCACCACATTGCCCGCTACCAGTGGCGTCGAGGTTTGCTGGTAGTAGCCCTCCTTGACCTCGCCCATGTCGGTTTTCAGGTCGACCACGCCTTGATTGCCGAAGTCCTTGCAGGTCTCGCCGGTCTTGGCGTCGAGTGCGATCAGACGCGCGTCGCCGGTCGGCAGGAACACGCGCGCGACGCATGCGCCTGAGACTGATGGTGCCGGCGCATTGGCTGTCGCTGCTTCGGCGACAGGTGCCGCGAAGTAGCCTAGGCCTCGGCAACGCTGCCAGTTGGGCGCACTGCCCTGAGGATCGAACTTCCAGCGCTGTGTGCCGGTATCTGCATCGAGTGCGAAGACCTTACCGTAAGCGGTGCAGGTGTAAACCGTGTCGCCGATCTGCAGCGGAGTGTTCTGGTCCTCTGCGCCGGCCCCGGTACTTTGCGGGATGTCGCCGGTATGAAAGGTCCAGGCGACCTGCAGCTTGTCGACGTTGCTTTTGTTGATCTGATCCAGAGCGGCAAAACGGTTGCCTGCCGGAGTGTTGCCCCAGTGCGCCCAGTCCTTTTGCTCGGAGCCCGGAGCCACCGGAACCACATCAGGCACGCTGGCGGCGCTGACCACATGGCTCGGTACGAACATATAACCGATGGTCGCCACAACACCAATGGCCAACAGACCGGCCAGGCCATAGGCACCGCGCCCTGCCTGAGCACCCGAGGCGCGAACCAGTGTCGGATAGATCAGTGCCACCACCAGGCCGATGACGGCGAAGGTCAATACTCGGGAAACCAGTGGCCAGTAATGCAGGCCTGCATCCCAGACAGCCCAGATGGCGGTCAGTATCAGGGCAATGCCATACAGCAAGGCACCTTTGGGCTTGCGGGCGGCGATCAGTACACCACTGACCAGCATCGCCAGGCCCATCAGCAGGAAGAACCAGCTCCCGCCAAGCGATACCAGATAGCCACCGCCACCTGCCAGCCAGAGTCCGATCAAGGCGATCACCCCACCCAGTCCAGGCAGCAGGAACCTGCCGACTGCCCCTGTATTTTGCGCATTTGTCATTTTTCAAACCTGTCGGATTTTCACAGGCGCGCAGAATGTACTAAACGGTTCATTAAGACAAATTGTCGCAGCCTGCCCGGTATGTAAAAGGATCATGGCCGAGCGACATCAGGCAGATTCAGGTCACTGACAGAGCGGGTCAAAGCCGTGATGCGTCTAGCGCGCAGGATTGCGGGCGATCAGCGAACAGAATTTTCGCGCCAGCGTTCTACAGGGTCATCCCGTCCTGACCGACGAACACTTGATCAGGCAATTGCCCCGCTCGCCCCATCAACCACGCATCCAGCGTATGGCCGACATGCGTCAGCACCGCCCTGCCCGGTCGTAGCCAATCGATGGTTTCTAGCGCCAACGTCAGGTCATTGTGATTACGCGGCGGCTGAGGCTGTGGAGGCATGGAGCAGTCGAGCACCAGCAGGTCCAGCGGTGCACGTTGCAAGTACTCGCGGGTGTCGTCGGGCAGGCCGACGGTGTCGGTCAGGTAGGCAAAACGTTGCCCTTCACCTTCGAACAGGTAGCCGAACGTAGGCTTTGAGTGCGCCAGTGGCAGCGCGGTGACCTGCAGCGCGCCCAGTGCACGGCGTTCGAAAGCGGCGAATGGCTGGCTGAAATCCAGAATGCCGGGGTGTTTGTAGAGGTCGGCCAGGCCTTCCGGATCCGCCGGGCCGTGGACCGGAATCACCAGCCCCTGGCCCCAGCGCAGGTGCAACAGCCCCTGCGCATGGTCGGCGTGGTAGTGCGTCTGCAGAATCCCGCTCAGGCTGCGCGGTGGGAAACGCTCGGTGAGGTCGGTCAGGCCGCTGTCGATCAACCAGCGCTGGTCGGCGCACTCGATCAGCGCGCTGCACGGCAAGCGGCGCAGATCATGGTCGGCATGCGCGGCAGCACACGCCACACACTGACAACCGTAGACCGGCACCTGTCGGGCGTCACCGGTGCCCAGCAGGGTCAGGCGCATGCGTGACGCTTGTCGAGCAAGCCGAGCAGCGTGGCAACGGTGTGTTGCAGATCAGCGGAATTATCCAGCGGGAAGACCTGCGGATTGCTCGCCAGCAAATCTCCGGCAAAGCGCGAGTTGCGCGCAAGGCGCTCCTCGATTTCCGCAAGGCTTTCCCGGTTGCGCGCCAGCAGGCGCTTGCGCAACACCTCCTGATTGACCGTCAGCAACACCGCCAGCAGCGTGGGATAGCGCGCCTGCGCCTTTTGCAGATGCGCCCGGGAGCCGTTGATCAGGACGTCATGGCCTTCCAGCAGCCACTGATCGATCTCGACGGGAATGCCGTAGTGCAGACCATTGGCCTGCCAGCTCAAGGCGAACGCGCCTCGCTTGCGCATCTGCTCGAACTGCTCGACGGTCACCGCCTGCGCCGCCTCGCCCACCGCTTCGGCAGAACGGGTGATCACCCGCCGAACGATTCGGCAATCGCGTTGCGCCAGGGTATCCCGGGCCGCGTCCAGCAGGCTGTCCTTGCCTGATCCGGACGGCCCGATAAGATAGATCAACCTGCCAACCATCAAAACACCCTCTTGCCTTGTCGCCAGACCTTGTCGATAACCGGCAGGCCAGCATGATCACGCGCCTGGATCAGATCAGCGCGCAGCCCCACACGTATTTCACCACGATCCGCCAACCCGGCAGCCACGGCCGGCGTGCGGCTGACCATGTTGATCGCCTGCGGCAGGTCACATGCGTTGTCCTGAGCGGCGAGCATGAATGCAGACTGCAACAGGCTGGCCGGGTAGTAATCGCTGGACAGAATATCCAGCAACCCGTCACGGGCCAGCGATGCTGCCGCCACGTTACCGGAGTGCGAGCCGCCGCGCACGATGTTCGGTGCGCCCATCAACACGCTCATGCCCAGTTGCCGACAACCACGGGCCGCTTCGAGCGTGGTCGGGAACTCGGCGATGTTCATGCCGAAACCCGCCGACTCCTCGACATGCGCCATGGTTGCATCGTCGTGACTGGCAATCGACAGGCCGCGCGCCAGGCACAGTTCGACGATCGCACGCCGGTAGCGGTCGGCGTACTCGTTGGAGTTGGCCACCTGCTCGACGATGAAGCGGTCCATTTCCTCGTTGTTCATGTGGTACTTGCCCATGTAGTACTCGCGGTACTTGGACTCCAGGGCAAACTGACGCTGGCCGGGCGCGTGGTCCATCACCGAGACCAGTTGCACCAGTGGCTGGTCCACCAGATCGCGAAACACGCTCAAGGTATCCGGGTGACTGACCTCACAGCGCAAGTGCAGCACGTGCTCGGCGCGGGTCAGGCCTGCCGCATTGGCGTCGGCAATCGCCTGCAGCATGGCGGGCAATTGCTGCATGCGCTTGCCTTTGGGGTTGATGTCGCCGATCGACAGCGCGTCGAACACCGTGGTGATGCCTGCCGCGACGATTTGCGCATCGTGGCTGATCACCGCCGACATCGACGGCCAGTCGACACCCGGACGCGGCGACAGGTGCTTTTCCAGGTTGTCGGTGTGCAATTCCACCAGCCCCGGCAGCAGGTAATCGCCCTGCATGTCCTGGGCCTGACTCAACTGGCTGCATCCACTGTCGACCTCGGCAATCAGGCCGTCACGGACCACCACAGTGCCGGTGAATACCTGCTCGGCCGTCACCACGCGGGCGTTACTGAAAACCTGTTCGTTCAGCATTGCAGCAACTCCTTGGCGGTAAGGTCCACCGGGGTCATGTCGAGTTGACGATTGGCGACTGCCTCGCGGGCGTCGCGGTCATGGAAAATACCGATCAGCGCGGCACCGGCCTGTTTGGCCTCATCGACCAGTTCCAGCACCACCCGGCGGTTGGCGTCGTCCAGCGACGCAGTTGGTTCGTCGAGCAACAGCACCGGCCATGGCACCATGAACGCGCGCGCGATGTTGATGCGCTGCTGTTCGCCACCGGAAAACGTACTGGGCGCCAGCGGCCACAAACGCTGCGGAATATTCAGCCGCCCCAGCAGCAGTTGCGCGCGCTCCTGCGCCTGCTCACGGGACCAGCCGCGCGCCAGGGCCGGTTCCATGACCACGTCCAGGCTGGACACACGCGGAATCACGCGCAAGAACTGGCTGACGTAGCCAAGCGTTTTGCGTCGTACCTCAAGCACCTGGCGCGGGGTTGCGCCGACCAGTTCGGTCCACTCGCCTTCATGCTGCACGCGAATGCTGCCGGCGGCAGGCAGGTAATTGCCGTACAGGGTGCGCAGCAGCGTGCTTTTGCCCGCGCCGGAGTGCCCGCTGAGCACCAGGCATTCGCCAGCACGCACCGAGAAATTCAGCCCGCGCAGCACATTGAGGACCACGCCGTTGTGCTGATGCAGGGTGAAGGTTTTCGACAGGTCACGGACCTCGATCAAGGTTGTCATCGGGCTCACCTCTTCTGTACAGGCTGTTCGGACAGTGCGGCTCATGGCTGCAATACCGAGGACACCAGCAGTTGCGAATACGGGTGCTGCGGGTCATCGAGAATCTGGTCGGTCAGGCCGCTTTCGACCACTTCCGAGCGACGCATGACCATCAGCCGGTCAGCCAGCAGCCGCGCGACCGCCAGATCATGGGTGACGATGACCACGGCCAGATCCAGCTCGCGCACCAGCCCGCGCAACAGATCGAGCAAGCGGGCCTGCACCGACACGTCGAGCCCGCCGGTGGGTTCGTCCATGAACACCAGCCTGGGGCTGGAGACCAGATTGCGGGCGATTTGCAGGCGCTGTTGCATGCCGCCGGAAAAGGTCCGCGGCAGGTCGTCGATGCGCTGCGGATCGATCTCCACCTGGGTCAGCCAGTCCAGCGCGGCACCGCGCAACTGCTGATAATTGCGTACCCCCTGTGCCATCAGACGCTCGCCGATATTGGCACCGGCCGAGACGCCCATGCGCAGGCCATCGCGCGGATTCTGTTCGACAAAGCCCCACTCGGTGCGCAGCAAGGTGCGCCGCTGCGCCTCACTGGCGCTGTACAGGTCGAACCAGTCGCCCTGCTTGCTGCGATAGTCGATGCTGCCGCGATCCGGCGGGCAACGTCCGCTCAACAGCGAGAGCAGCGTGGATTTCCCCGAGCCGGACTCGCCGACGATGCCCAACACCTCGCCGGGGTACAGATCGAAACTGACGTCCTGACAGCCCTTCTGCACACCGTACAGACGGGTCAGGCCGCGTACTTTGAGCAGCGGCTGCACAGCCTCGGGAAGGCGCTCGCCCGCCGCGTCCAATGAACGTGCACTGATCATCGGTCGTTCTCCTGCTGTTTGACGCGCTGGGCGCAGTAATCGGTGTCGGAACAGACAAAGCTCTGCGTCCCGGCATCGTCGAGAATCAGCTCGTCGAGAAAGGAATCATGGCTGCCGCAGATCGCACAGCACTGCTCCCAGCGCTGCACCTCGAACGGGTGATCCTCAAAGTCCAGGCTCACCACCTGCGTATACGGCGGCACGGCGTACAGACGCTTTTCGCGCCCCGCACCGAAGAGCATCAATGCCGGGCTCATGTGCAGCTTGGGGTTATCGAATTTGGGAATCGGCGACGGGTCCATCACATAGCGTTCATCGACCATCACCGGGTAAGCGTAACTGGTGGCAATATGACCGAAGGTGGCGATGTCCTCGTAGAGTTTGACGTGCATGACGCCGTAATCATCCAGCGCGTGCATGGTCCGGGTCTCGGTTTCCGAGGGCTCGATGAAACGCAGCGGCTCGGGAATCGGCACCTGATAGACCATGATCTGATCGGCGTGCAGCGGTGTTTCCGGGATCCGGTGACGGGTCTGGATGACCGTCGCCTCGGGCGTGCGCTCGGTGGTGGCGATGCCGGCCGTGCGGGCAAAGAAACGCCTGATCGAAACCGCGTTGGTGGTGTCGTCAGCGCCCTGGTCGATGACCTTGAGCACATCATCGGCGCCCAGGATCGCCGCGGTCAGTTGCATCCCGCCGGTGCCCCAGCCATACGGCAGCGGCATTTCGCGCCCGCCGAACGGCACCTGATAACCGGGGATCGCCACCGCCTTGAGCAAGGCGCGACGAATCATGCGTTTGGTCTGCTCGTCCAGATAAGCGAAGTTGTAGGCCTCATCCCGTGCAGGCCTTTGTGTGGTGTTGATCGGTGCATGAGTCATTGGTCGCTCCCCGGTTTCGGTGCAGACTTGCGCAGCTTGCGGATCAGCTCCAGCTCGGACTGGAAGTCGACGTAATGCGGCAGCTTGAGGTGCGAGACGAAACCCGCCGCTTCAACGTTGTCGCAGTGCGCCAGGACGAACTCTTCCTGCTGGGCCGGTGAGAGGATCTCTTCGTTGAATTCCTCGGCGCGCAGCGAACGGTCCACCAGTGCCATACCCATCGCCTTGCGCTCCGCGTTACCGAACGCCAGGCCGTAACCCCGGGTAAACTGCGCGGGTTCGCTGGCCGAGCCGACGAACTGATTGACCATCTCGCACTCGGTGACTTCGATGTCGCCGATCACGATCGGGAAACCCAGTTCTTCGGGTTCGATCCAGACTTCCACCTCGCCGATACGGATTTCCCCGGCGAACGGGTGGTTGCGGCCATAGCCGCGCTGGGTCGAATAACCCAGCGCCAGCAGAAACCCCTCATCGCCACGCGCCAGTGCCTGCAGGCGCTGGGCACGACTGGACGGATACTCCAGCGGCTCGCGGGTGATGTCCGCCACTCGCTCACCGTCGTCGACTTCGGGCTTCATCAGCCCTTCCTTGGCCAGCAATCCGAGCACTCGCGGACAGGGCTCCAGCGTGGCGTGCGGGGTGACTTCCGGGCCCGGGTGCTCGCCTTCGGCCAGCAGGGTGAAATCCAGCAAGCGATGGGTGTAGTCGAAGGTCGGCCCCAGCAATTGACCGCCAGGGAGGTCCTTGAACGTGGCCGACAAGCGACGGTTGAGCTGCATGCTCGAAGTGTCGATGGGCACGCTGGCACAAAAGCGCGTCAGCGTGGTGCGGTAGGCGCGCAACAGGAAGATCGCTTCGATCAGATCGCCCGCCGACTGCTTGATCGCCAGTGCAGCCAGTTGCGGATCGTACAGCGAACCTTCGCTCATGACCCGTGCTACCGCCAGCGGCAGTTGCTGGCGGATCTGCTCGACGTCGAGTTCGGCAATGCCGGTGTCGCCACGACGCCTGCTGGCCAGCAGACGGTGAGCGTTATCGATGGCCTGTTCGCCACCCTTGACCGCGACGTACATCAGGCACACTCCTGCACGCGAGTGCTGCGTGGCAAGCCGAGCAATCGACTGCCCGAGATAAAGAACACATCCAGCCCGCAAGGGAAGACATTACGTGCTTCACGTGCGGCCCAGAAACCTTCATCCAGCGGCAGGGCCACCGAATGGTGTCGCTCGATGCCCGGACCGCTCCAGGCAAGCATCCGCCCGCCTTCCAGGTCAGGCAGCTGGATCAGCAAGGTGCAGGACTGATCCGGGTAGCGGTCATTGCCGGTATCGAAATCGTGCAGTTGCAGGGCAGTCGATGCATCGAGCAACGCGAAGCGCGCTGCGTGCCGCTCAGTGACAATCGGGCTGCCGCAATGAAAGGCAATGTTCGCGCGAATCGCCGGGGTATCGAATGCCGGTGCCAGCCACACTGGCGTGTCCAGGTCCAGTAACGCCAGGCACAAGGCGTGGGTGGCACTGTCCAGGCCCTGCAAGGCCGGCGGCTGGTGCGCGCTGGGCAGGGTCTGAATCACCCCCGGACCGGACAACGCCTTGAGGGCGACACGAAAACTGCGCTGGGCATCCAGTACCGGATCGCTGAAGGCAGGTTGCAAAAGGACGGCATTCATCAGTCTTCTCCTCGGACCAGGGTAAAGAATTCGACTTTGGTGGCAGCGGCCTCGGCGTCCTTGCGCGCCCGACGCTCGGCTTGCGCACGCGCCAGGGGCTCGATCAGTTCGGAGAGCCACCAGGCCTGCTGCGCGCCCTGCAAATGCGCGTCGGCCAGCGCCGCCAGTTCAGCGTGATGCTTGTCGCGTCCGGCCAGATAGCTGTAGCCGGTGCGCCCATCGGCCAGACGCACCACACAGCGCGTCACACTCATCTCGCCAAGGTTGAAGGCTGAACCGGTGCCGCCCATACGGCCACGCACCAAAGTCATACCGATTTCCGGGGCGCGGATCATCTGGTAATCGGTGTCGCGCAATGCCGCTTCGTGACGCTGCAATCGCTCGCGGCTCGGCTCATCGACATGGGCGCGCGCCAATACGCCCATCCAGTGCTGACGTGCGGCTGTTTCGGGGGATGCTTGCATGGAACACCTCGGGGTCAGTCCGTCGTTGGGTGGCCAGCCATCTGGCTGTCGGCAATCGCGTTGAATGCCACTTGATACTGGAAGCGGTCAGAACGGCTGACCGAGCGCGAAAGCTCTACGGGCTGCCCCGACCGGTCACACGAAACCGTCAACACCGTCAGCGCAGGCATGTGCCGCGGCATCAGCAGCAGCCCGGCCTCGCCGCGGGACGGCAAGCGGGCACCGATGAGGCTCTGCGCACGGCTCAATGGCAACTCGCGCTCGGCCAGGTACTGGCGCACCGAACCGCCCTGATAATCAGCCAGCAACTCGCTGTAACGGGCGCTGTAGCGATGGCAGATCAGACTCATGGCCTGACCGTCCAGCTTGCGCAAGGTCTGCAGCTCGATCAGTGGCGCATGCTCTTCCAGCCCGAGATGCAGCGCATCTTCCTGACTGGCGAGGCATTCGCGGCGCACCAGCAGCACGGCCTCGACCCCGATGCCTTGCGCCGACAGCGACTTGCTGTAAGCGCTGTCGGCCTGCATCGGGTAGATCAACGGGCGTTCCAGTACCTGAGTGCCCTTGCCCTGCCGGCGCAGCACGCTGCCCTCGCGGACCAGCTCGTCGACCGCACGGCGGATGGTGTGGCGGTTGACGCTGAAACGTTCGGCCAGCTGAAACTCCGCCGGCAGGTAATCGCCAGGCAGATACGTGGCCAGCTCGTCACGCAACGTCTCGGCCAGTTCCAGATACATCGGCTCAGATTGTCTAGACAACTGCATGGTTAAAAAAAGTGTTCATTGAACACCCCTCTTCTGTCAGATGAATTGCTTGCGCAGGCGCTGCGACATGATGTCGATGACGCTTACCACAACGATGATCACCAGCAGCACGGCGCTGGTCTGGACGAACGCAAAGGCGCGAATGTTTTCCCAGAGGATAACCCCGATGCCCCCTGCGCCGACCATCCCGACCACGGTCGCCGAGCGCACATTGGATTCGAACCGGTATAGAGCATAGGAGATCCACAGCGGCATGACCTGCGGAATGACTCCGTAGATGACTTCCTGCAAGGCGCTGGCACCGGTGGCGCGCACCCCTTCGACCGGTCCGGGCTCTATGGCTTCGACAGCCTCGGCGAACAGTTTGGCGAGGACCCCGGTGGTGCTGATCCACAGCGCCAGCACCCCGGCAAACGGCCCCAGCCCGACGGCGACCACGAACAGCATCGCAAACACCATCTCGTTGATCGAACGAAAAGCGTCCATGCAGCGCCGCAGCGGCAGGTGAATCCACCACGGCGTGATGTTCTCGGCGCACAGAATGCCCAGCGGTATCGAGCAGACAATCGCCAGCGCCGTGCCCCACAGAGCAATCTGGATAGTCACCAGCATTTCCTTGAGGTAACTGCGCCACTCACGGAAGTCCGGCGGGAAGAAATCGGCGGCGAATGTGGCCATGTTCGACGAGTCGCGAACCAGTGCCATCGGGTTCATTTCTGCGCCGTGCCAGGCCCAGGCCAGTGCGGCGAGCAACAGGCCCCAGCCCAGATAACGGGACCAGTTGGGTTTGCCCGCAACCTGGGTGTAGGCAACATGAGTGGTCATGACGAACTCCTGATCGTGAACGGCTGGCTCAACCTGCGGAGCTGCCTGCGGTTTTCTGGTTCAGCTCGGTGATGCGCTCCTGCAACTTGCTCAGGCTGGCATCGATATCCTTGAGACGGGCGGCTTTCTCCTGCTCGTCCAGCGTGGTGCTGGCCACCACTTCGGTGCGCTGCTTGAACAGTTCGAGTTGGCGAATGGGCAACAACTGGTCATCGCTGGACTTGAGAAACTTGCCCATCTGCATGTTCTTCAGCACGGTTTTCTCTTCATCGGTATTGCCGTAACTGGTGAAGAATTCACGAATCTTTGCCTTGTCCTGGTCCGACAGCGCCTTGCTCCAGACAATCGGGTCGGCCGGGATCAGCGGCGATTTCCAGATCACCTTGAGTTGCTCGACCTTGTCGGGCTGAGTCACGGCCAGGCGATCCCAGCTTTCGGTATTGAAGGTCGCAACGTCCAGCTGCCCCTTGGCAACACTGAGGGCGTTGACTTCATGACTGGAGTTCAAGGTGCGCTTGAAGGCGGTGGACGCATCGACATGGTTTTTCGCAAACACGTAATAACCTGGCACCAGATAGCCCGAAGTGGAGTTCGGGTCACCGTTGCCGAAGGTCAGGCTCTTGGCGTTATTGAGCATGTCTTCGACGTTATTGATCGGGCTGTCCTTGCGCACGATCAGCAGGCTCCAGTAGCCCGCGTCACCGTTGGCGGCGGAGGTCTGGGCAAAGATCTCGCCGTTGGAGCGGTCCACCGCTTCCATCGCCGCCTTGTTGCCCAGCCAGGCCACGTCCACCTTGTTGAAGCGCATGCCCTGAATCAGGCCGGCGTAGTCCGAGGCGAAGGTGGCGTTAACCTTGAGACCGGTCTTGCGGCTCATGTCATCGAGAAACGGCTGCCAGATACTTTTCAGGTTTTGCGAAGACTCGGTGGACATGATGCCGAAATTGATGGCTTTTTCTTCTGCGGCCTGGACCGTGCCCAACGCGCAGGCAGTCAGCAAGGCGGCAGAGGCGAGAAGACGACCGATACGCTTGAACATGCAGGCTCTCCGGAAAATGTCAGGTGGGGGATGTTGAAAGGACGTCAGACCTTGGCCAGCGTCAGGCTGGCTTTTTGCCGCACGCGCCGGCTTCGCTCGGTGATCATCAGACTCGCGTCCGCGTCTGCACCGTAGAGGTCGTTGAGAAACTGTTTGCTGAGGTCCTGCGCCTGGCCATCGAAATGAATGCGCCCTGCCTTGAGGGCCACCGCACGCGGGCAATAGCGCACCGCATAATCGACCTGATGCAGGGTCACCACGACCGTCTTGCCGTCGCGGCGGTTGATGTCGGCGAGGATTTCCATGACGCGGCGGGCCGATTCCGGGTCCAGCGAGGCAATCGGTTCGTCGGCGAGGATCACTTCGGCGCGCTGGGTCAAGGCCCGGGCTATCGCCACCCGCTGCTGCTGACCGCCGGACAGGGTCGACGCCCGTTGCGCGGCAAGGTCCGCCAGCCCGACCCTTTCCAGCGCAGCCATTGCACGCTGTTTTTCCTCGTTGTTGAACAGCGCCAGACTGCCGCGCCAGCGCGGCATGCGCCCCAGACAACCGAGCAGGACGTTGTCCAGCACGCTGAGGCGATTGACCAGATTGAATTGCTGGAAGATATAACCGATATCGGCGCGCAGACGTCGCACCTGGCTGTTGAGGCGGCCGGAGGACTGAACCTCGCGCCCAAGCACCTGAACCTGACCACCATTGCTGCGATCGCAGCACGCCAGGCCGGCGAGATGCCGAAGCAGCGTTGACTTGCCCGAACCGGAAGCGCCAATCAGCGCGACCATCTCACCGGGTTGTATAGACAACGCAAGGTCAATGAGCGCGCTTTTGTGGGAAAAGGTCTTGTTCAGGCCTTGTACATGAATGGCTTCGTTCATGAGGCTTCTCGGTCTGTGCACGACCCGGGACAGGTCGCATTTGGTTGTCAACCAAACTGAACCTGTGTTGTTGCAGCCTCATGAACCGAGAGTGACCAAGTGATAACAGTTTGTCGCCAATCGTGTGGCAACGGACAGCGGTGACCGTCATCCGCTGCATTGCCACGCAGGAGCGTTAGAACGAACGGCGACCAGGCAGCCGCTCCCGGTACGGCAGAGCGGCGCAGATGCAGCCGGATCAGATCCGGAAGCTGCCCACTAGTTGCTGCAGACGCGCAGCCTGCTCTTCCAGCGAGTTGCAGGCATCCAGGGTCTGGCGCAGGTTGTCGACGCCCAACTGGTTGAGGGTGTTGATGTGAGTGATGTCGACATTGATCGACTCGACCACCGAGGTCTGCTCCTCGGTTGCCGCCGCGACCGACTGGTTCATGCCGTTGATCTCTTCGATGCGGCGGGTCACGCTGCTCAGACGCTCGCCGGCCAGGTTGGCGATGCCGACGCTGTCCTCGCTCTGACGCTGGCTTTCAGTCATGTTGGTCACTGCGTCGCGCGCGCCGACCTGCAGCTCTTCAATCATGGTCTGCACTTGCTGGGCAGAATCCTGAGTGCGGTGCGCCAGGTTGCGCACTTCGTCGGCCACTACCGCGAACCCGCGCCCTGCTTCACCGGCACGCGCCGCTTCGATGGCCGCGTTGAGCGCCAGCAGGTTGGTCTGCTGGGAAATGCTGGTGATCACTTCAAGAATCTGCCCGATGTTGGCGGTCTTGCCGTTCAGGCTTTCGATGTTCACGCACGACTCGCTGATCTTCCCGGACAGCTCGTTCATCGCCTTGATGGTCTGCTGCACGACATTCTGACCGTCGCTGGCCAGGCCGCTCGCATCGCTCGACTGCTGCGAGGTGCGTGCCGCATTCTGGGCGATTTCCTGGGCTGCGGCGCCCAATTCGTTGATCGCCGCCGCCACGCTTTCGGTACGGTTGGACTGCTGGTCGGAGTTGCCCATCGACGCGTTGGAGACCTTGACCACCCGGGTGGCAACCTCGCCCAATTGCGCGGCAGTCGAAGCCACTTCACGGATCGAGGTGTGAATACGCTCGACGAAGCGGTTGAACGACTCGGCCAGTTCACCGAATTCATCCTGCGTAGTGATGGCCAGACGCTTGGTCAGATCGCCCTCGCCGTCAGCGATATCACGCATCGCGCGACCCATCTGATGCAAGGGTTGCATCAACACGCGAATCAACAGGCCCAGCAGCAGGATGATCACCACCACCACTACCACCATGGCCGTGATGGCCGAGGCACGGAACTCGGCCAACATGGCGTAGGCGGAATCCTGCTCGAGCACCAGTGCCACGTACCAGTTGGCCGTCGAAACACCTTGAACAGGCGTGAAGGAAATGATTTCCGGCTTTTTACCGGAGTCGATTTCAGTCACACCCGTGGTAATTTTCGGCGTATTGGTCGGGTAGGCTTCGCTGATGTTCTTGAGCACCAGTTTGCTGTCCGGGTGCACCAGGATTTTGCCGTCGGCACTGACCAGAAATGCATAGCCATGGCCATCGAAATTCAGCGAGTTGATGATCTTGGTGACGTTGTCCAGAGCGATATCAGCACCGGCCACGCCCACGAACTGATTCTGAAATTTGACCGGTGTGGCCATGGTCATGACCAGCTTGCCGGAAGATGCCGCGATGTAGGGTTCGGTCACAATGGTGCCGGGCGCATTCTGTGCCGCCTTGTACCAGCCACGCGCACGCGGGTCGTAGTCAGCGGGGCGATTGGCGGACGGCACCGAGAACATCACGCCGTCGGTGCTGCCAAAGTAGCTCAGCTGAAAACTGTCGGTGTAGGCAGGCAGGCCAATGGCGCGCTGCAACTGTGGCAGTTCCTTGCCATCCGCGGCGATTTGCTGCGACATCGACTGCAGCAATTGCATGCGGCTTTCCAGCCAGGTCTGAATATTCTGCGTGGTGAGCGTACCCAGTTGTTGCAACTCGGACTTGACGCTGGATTTGAGTGACTGACGCTGGCGATAGTCATTGACGACAATGAACACGCTGAACGCAACAACCACAATCAATGCAGCGGCAAGAAGGATTTTCTTGCTGAACCCCAGACTCTTCATAGCGGATACTTCCACGGCAAAAAACCAATAAGGACGATCTCTGGATCGCCAATCAAACTTCACAACGGTGCCGTCTATTTCACGTTACAACCCACAGGCCGTTCAGCAACCGGAGCCGATACACCTGCCGCGGCGTCAATCACCAGGCAGATCCGAGTATCGAAACCTTACAGAGACGCTTGTATCGCCATATCGGCGCAATCCGCGAGTCCTTGATTATTTTTTTCGTCGCAGGTCGAGACGTCCTTCCCACAATCGACACTCAAGCGTGCAGAACAGGAAAAACTGGCTATGGTTGAAATCATCCCCCGCCCTGCACAGGATGGCCTCGCCATGCCAAGTATCGAGCAACTTTTTGACGGTTTGCATAGCCTCCCGAGTATTCCCAAAGTGGCTCAGGACTTGATGCTGCAATTTGACAATCCCGCTTCCAACCTGGAAAGCATTGCCCGCAATATAGAAAAAGACCCGGTGATTGCGGCCAAGGTATTGCGCCTGGCCAACTCGGCGCGCTTTCGTGGTTCGAGGGAATCCTCGAGCATCGAAGACGCGGCCATGCGCCTGGGTTTCAATACACTGCGCACGCTGGTAATGGCCTCGGCAGTGACCGGTGCATTCAAGGCCGGACCGAGTTTTGATCTCAAGGGGTTCTGGCTGAAAAGCTTTCAGGTGGCAGGGATCTGCCGGATGCTGGCGAAACAGACCGGTGCCGACCCTGAAATCGCCTTTACCTGCGGGGTCATGCATAACATCGGTGAGTTGCTGATCCAGACCGGCGCGCCCGATGTCGCCGAGCGCCTGAACAACGCCGCCAAAGCCGGGACGCCGGGGCGTGCAGCCAGCGAAACCCTGCAACTGGGTTTCAGCTACCCGGAAGTCGGCGCAGAACTGGCCCGTCGCTGGCATCTGCCCCAGGTCATTCGCCATGCTATCGCCTATCAGGCGACTCCGCTGAACGTACCGAAGGACGCACCGAAGGACGCGTCTTTACCGAGGATCGTCGCCCAGGCCATCACCATTTCGGACGCGCTGGAGGCCCACGGCGGCGCGACACCTCAGGCGCAGCAGGCGTCAGGCGGGCCGCTGATGGAAGGCATCGATCTGGACGCGCTGTTTGCCGGGTTGCCAGCGGTGCTGGAAGCCGACAAGGCGTTTTCCGAATTGTTGAGCTGAGTCACCGGCAACTCTACAGGCTGAACCGCGCACGCGGGCATGGCGTCGAGCGGTCCATTGCTGAGGCCGCACAGTGCATTTATCTGTATATCCATACAGATAAAACTTGCCCGCTACGCATTCAACGTTCATCCTTGCAGCCCTTGCACCGGTAATCGACGACGGTAGTCATGCGGCTGTTTCTCTGCGAAAAACCTTCCCAGGCCAAAGACATTGCGGCTGCGCTCGGCGCGACCCGGCGTGGCGACGGCTGCTGGGTGGGTGCCAATGCGACGGTGACCTGGTGCATCGGCCACCTGCTGGAAACCGCCCCGCCCGACGCCTACGATGCACGTTACAAACGCTGGGTGCTGGAAGACCTGCCCATCGTGCCGGAAAAATGGAAGATGCTGGTCAAGCCCAGAACTGCCAGCCAGTTCAAGGCAGTCAAACGGCTGCTGGGCGAAGCCCGGGAACTGGTGATCGCCACCGACGCCGACCGTGAGGGCGAAATGATCGCCCGCGAATTGATCGAGCACTGTCGTTATCGCGGGCCGATTCAGCGTTTGTGGCTGTCAGCACTGGATGACGCCTCGATCCGCAAGGCCTTGGCGGCGCTCAAGCCCGGTGCCGATACGTTCAGCCTTTATCACTCGGCACTGGGACGATCACGCGCCGACTGGCTGATCGGCATGAACATGAGCCGTCTGTTCACCCTGCTGGGTCGACAATCCGGTTATCAGGGCGTGTTGCCAGTGGGCCGTGTACAAACCCCGACCCTGCGACTGGTCGTGGACCGTGATCGCAGCATCGCCAACTTCGTCCCGGCGCCCTACTGGGCGATTGACGTCAGGCTGCTGCATGACAATCAGGCTTTCATTGCCCAGTGGCGCGCACCATCGGATGCCTGCGACGACCAGGACCGCTGCCTGAACCAGGCGCTGGCGCAACAGGCTGCGCACGACATGCGCGCCGCCGCCAGCGCACGACTGGTCAAGCTGCGCACCGAACGCATTCGCGAAGCCGCGCCCTTGCCGTTCGACCTGGGCACCCTGCAGGAAATCTGTTCGAAGAAGCTCGGGCTCGGCGCGCAGGAAACCCTCGACATCGCCCAGTCCCTGTACGAAACCCACAAGGTCATCACCTACCCGCGCAGCGATTGTGGGTACCTGCCGAACAGTCAGCACGGTGAAGCGGCAGGTATCATCGCGGCGCTGTGCAAGTCCGACCCTGCGCTGGCAGGCCTGTCGCCGCACATGGACCCACAACGTCGGTCGCGCGCCTGGAATGACAGCAAAGTGACGGCCCACCACGGCATCATTCCCACTGCAGCGGTGCGCGGCGTAGAGCGTCTGACCGGTAAACCGCGAGCGGTGTACACCCTGATCAGGGCGCGTTACCTGGCCCAGTTTCTGCCCAACCATGAATACGACCGCACCCAGGCTGACTTCGACTGTGCGGGCCACGCGCTGCGTGCGGTGGGCAAGCAGATCGTCGAGCCGGGCTGGAAGCGTGCGATGCCCGAAGCGCTGGCCCCGGCCAAGGGTCGCGAAGCGCCTGCCCCGCAGCCGTTGCCGGCATTGTTTCAGGGCTGCGAGTGTGCAGTCGCCGAGGTCATCCTCAAGGACCTCTGGACCCAGCCGCCGAAACCGTTCACCGAGGGAGACCTGATCAAGGCGATGAAGAACGTCGCCAAACTGGTGGAAGACCCGCTGCTCAAACAGAAGCTCAAGGACACCACCGGCATCGGCACCGAAGCCACCCGCGCCGGGATCATTCAAGGCCTGCTGGACCGTGGCTACCTGACCAAGCAGGGCAAAGCGCTGTGCGCAGCACCGGCAGCCTTCAGCCTGATCGACGCCGTGCCGCGTGCCATCGCTGACCCGGGCACCACCGCCATCTGGGAGCAGGCGCTGGACATGGTCCAGAGCGGCGAAATGAGCCTCGAAGAGTTCGTTGCCAAACAGGCGGCGTGGATGAGCAAACAGGTCAGCCGTTGCGTTGGCATGCGTATGAGCATCAGCGGGCCGGCCAGCCCGGCAGGCGTTGCGCCGCCCTGGAAGAAAAAACGCAAGACCACAAAGCGCGTCGCCAAGACCTCCACCGCCACAGCGGACACTGCGGCGAAAAAGCCGCGGCGTGCTGCCAGACCGGCCGCCAAGGCGTAGGCCGCAACAGCGATAGCCAGATCAGCCATTGCACATTCAAGCGTTACGAACAGGTGTTACAACATGTCAGACCGAGAGCTCATCATTCCGCCCACCATGCAGTCGATCATGGACCGTGCAGGCTATGCACCTGCGGTCAGGGTTGGGGATACCCTGTATTGCGCGGGCCAGGTGGGACGTACACGGGATATGGAGGTCATCCTCAACCCCGAGGCGCAATTCATCGCCTGCTGGGAGAATCTGCGCACGGTACTCGCCGAGGGCGGCTGCACCTTCGACGATATCGTCGACATGACCACTTATCACGTCGCCATGAGCGAGCACATGGCGGTGTTTCGTGACGTGAAGAACCGCATTTTCCCGCGTGGCCAATGTGCCTGGACCTGCATCGGCGTGGCCGAACTGGCGCACCCCGGATTGTTGCTCGAAATCAAGTGCGTTGCGGTCAGGCGCAACAACGCCTGATCGGCAATCACAGGCTGGAGCGCAAGGGTATCTCGTGCCGCGAAGACTGTGCCCGGACATCGTCCAGACCGACCATTTCGTCATGCGCCACGGCCTGGGTCATGAACAACTTTACGTCAGACACCGAAGACAGCACCTTGCGCGCTTCTTCCACCGAGGCAACGTGCAGGGTTTTCCCGCTCGAATCTTCCACCGGCACAGACTTGCCGTCGAGCTTTGCGTGCAGCACGTAGGAACCGCCTTCCATGGAGATCAGATCGAGTTCACGAACCGTTTGATCCTTTACATGCTTGGTCAGGTCTTGAATGTTCAAAGTCACACCTCCGGTGGCGTTCTGGAAATCAGCGCCGCTTGAAAATGGAGCTTTTATTGGCGCAAACGTTCAGTCGTTTGGGGCACCGCCAGCCTGAATATCCATGTCGCAAATACATGAGACAGGTTGAGCGATGTTATTCTGCGACGGCTTCGGACACCCGGCTGCGCACGTCGCGTACCCCCCCGAACAGATGTTCAAGGATAGACAGATGATCGACTTCAACAACAAGGGCTTCTTCAAACTCAAGCAGAATGACGAATACGCGGACCGGGTCAAGGACCTGCTGCTCGACGGCGAAGAGGTTATCGATGCTTATAAGTCCATGCGCGATGGCGTAGTGTTCACGACCAAGCGCATCATCGCGGTCAATGTCCAGGGCCTGACAGGCAGCAAGAAGGACTTCACTTCCCTGCCGTACAAGAACATCGTGGCCTGGTCGGTCGAGACCTCGGGCACCTTCGATCTGGACTCTGAACTGGAAATCTACTTTTCGGCGGTCGGCAAGGTGAAATTCGAATTCACCGGCAAGACCTCTATCGTCCAGATATCCAGGTACATCTCCCAACATCTGCTGGGCTGAAAAGCGCCATCAGCCTGCGCATGGCGCAGGCCCTGGCATATTCAGTCACTTGCCCAGCAGCAGCGCTGCATCGAAGCCCATGCGCAAGTTGCCCCAGTGGCGCCCTTCAAAGAAGAACGGCACATCGATTTCAGTCATGATTTCGCCGGTATCACGCAGGTAAGTCTGCAACAGAAAACGCTGTTTATTGCCCGCAGCGCGCAGGCCGATCGGGTCGGAGAACATGCGTTTGTTGCGGCACACCGGCAGGTCGACTTCACGATTGCCGGTAGGTTTTTGCGATACCCAACTGTTGTTGACCGGGCAATAGCCCTTGCTGTCGACGATGAAGGTGACCTTGCCGCCGCGTGTGCCCTTGGTCAGCTTGTCACATTCTTCCTGGCAGATTTGCGCAAAACGCTCGGTGTAACCGGTCGTGTATTGTTTGGGATCTGTGCCCGGAATCAGCTTGTAACTCTGATCGAACAGATTGACGCCCTGCTTGTGCAGCTCGGCCAGGCGTGCTTGCAGAATGTCACGGCACTGGCTGGCGCGAGTGATCGCCGCATCCAGTTCGCCATGCCCAAGCACGAATCGCCCCAGCAGCGCCTGCACCTGCTCGGCCACGCTTGACAGATCCCGGGTGGCCGTCGCGGAGTGCTGCATGCGCTGGTCGATGGCCTGGCTATCGGAATAGATCCGCGTTACCCGCTCATTGATCCCCGTGTTTGTAGAGGCGAACTGCTGAATGTGCGCAGCGATGTCGGCGAGCTTGTCGTTGGTCGACTCGAAATCGCCGATCATGCTTTCGAAATGGCCGGACGCACGCTCTACCACCAGCTGGGTTTCGCGGGCGCTGTGGCTGATCTGAATGGTCTGTTCGTGTGTGGAGCTGACTTCCTGAAGCATGGCGTCGATGTTGCGCGAGATGTCGTCAGTGGCTTTACTGACGTTTTGCGCCAGCGTGCGCACCTCGTCAGCCACCACCGCAAAACCTCGACCACTCTCCCCTGCACGTGCCGCTTCGATGGCCGCATTGAGCGCCAGCAGGTTGGTTTGCGAAGAAATCTGCTGAATAAGGCCGACAATCGACTTGATGCTTGATGAACGCTCATTCAAGCCAGAGACCAGTCCACCGAACTCATTGAGGCTGCTGGATATCTGGCTGATGTTTCCGGTCACTTCCAGCAATTCGGCATAAGAATCGCGCGCCATGCTCAGGTTCTGCGCGGTGGTGCTGGAAATGCCCTGGGTCTGCTGCGAGACATCCTCGATGCTGCCCACTGCCATGTTGCTCTGGTCCATCACTTCTCTGGCGAAGCGGGCCTGATCGGTCGCGCTGTCGCTGGAATCACTGATGTTCTTCAGCGAACGTGCCGACTCGACGGCGATCTGCACAGTCAGCCCCTGAATGCTGCTGATGATCTCGCGCTGTTTGGCCAGAAAGAGATTGCAGGTACTGGCCAGCCCGCGGATCTCGTCATGGGTGAGCAGCGGCAGGTCCCTCGACAGATCACCTTCGCCACTGGCGACTTCTTCGAGCGCGCGAGTCATGGACATCACCGGACGCACGATCAGGTGGCGGAAATACCAGACCATGAAGCTGACCATGACCAGCGTGAACAGCGTGCTCAGCAGAATCGCGTTGCTCAGCAGATCCAGCTGACTCTGAATCACGCCCAGCGCGGCGGGGTCCGTTTGCGTGCCGCGCAATTGCAGCATGATGTCGGAACGAATGTTCAACGCTACCCAATACAGCAAGGCGCTGACCAGGACCAGCAGGAAAAGGCTTGATAGCTTCTTGGTCAGCGTGTTGAAAAACTGCCTTTCAACTGACTCGTACAAAGCCTTTAACGTCTGCATTTTGCTGCTCCTGGGTACAAGGGTGGTTCTGGTGCGATGGTTAACGTCTCTCGCTACCAAAGCTTTAATGCGTTCGCCTTCAGCAGAGGCGGAAAAATTTCGGCCACGCAGCTCACGGCGCTTTTCGCGCCGCAGAGTACTGCAGAGTTGGGCAATTTGATATCACAGCTGAAAGCGATCGACCGATTGTGAAAGCTGCCCGGCCATTACCGACAGTTCATCAGTAGTACTGGCGGTCTGGCCGATAACCCGGCTATTGCCCTCGGACATGCTGGCAATCATTTCAACCTGATGAGCGATTTCATTACTGGCCAGGCTTTGCTCGCCAATGGTGCGGGTGATGTCGTTGACCAGTTGCGTGGTGCTCAGCGTGGCATCCAGGATATCGCTGATCGCACGTTCCACTTCGGCGGTCACCGCCATGCCCTTGTCGACCTGGGCCACACCGGCCTCCATGCTGGTAACCGCTTCGCGGGTGCTCTGCTGAATGCGCGCAACCATGGTGGTGATTTCCTGAGTGGAAGCACTGGTGCGCCCTGCCAGGCTGCGCACCTCGTCGGCCACCACGGCAAAACCACGGCCCTGCTCGCCAGCGCGGGCGGCTTCGATGGCCGCGTTGAGCGCCAGCAGGTTGGTCTGGTCGGCAATGCCCTTGATGACCTGAATAATATTGAAGATGCCTTCCGAATCCTTGTCCAGCGTGCGGATCACCTGAGCCGACTGCTGCGCCGAGCGGGCAATGCTGTCCATGTCACTGACCACCTGATGAATCACCCGGCCGCCGTTCTTGGCCAGGGATTCGGCCTGACTGGCCATTTCCAGGGCCTGCCCGGCATGCCGGGTGATTTCTTCAATGCTTGCGGTCATCTCGCTGGTCGCCGCCGACATGGTGCCGGCTGCCGAACTCTGCTGCCGGCTGCTGTCGGCCACCTCATGGCAACCACTGCTGAGCTGACGACTCATGCCACTGACGTCATTGGCATTGCTGCGCACCACCTCGATCATGCTGCGCAGGTCACGCTGCATGATCGCCAGGCTGCGAATCAGCATGCTGGCTTCGTCACGGCCACCTGACTCGGCGATGGGTTCGCGCAGGTTGCCATGGGCAATACTGTCGGCAATACGGCTGGCGGACGCGAGCGGGATCATGATGCTGCGCGTCACCCAATGCCCCTGGATCAGCAGCAGCAAAATACTGATCGAAAGCACGACCGCCAAGGTGACATTGGCACTTCGCGTGGTCTGACGGGTGCGTTCGCCGCTGGCTTTGGAGTTGTCCTCGATCAGGTCACTCAAGCTCGACATCTGCCCCTCCAGTTGCGTGAAGGCACTGGAAAATGTGCCCAGCTCTTGCTGCGCGCGGTCCGGACTGTCGATGGCCAGCCCGACAATCCGCTCGCCTGCGCTGATATAGGCGTCGAGGCTCGGCTTGATCCTGCTCAGCTCTGCCTTGATGGCTTCGGTGAGCGGCAGTTGCAGGTTATCGCTCACGACCTTGCGAAACAGTGCGGCATGCTCTTTGAGGGATGCCTGCACTTCATCACGCGAACTGTTGCTCCTGCCCAGACCAAACAGCATCGCTGACAGCACATCGGCGCGCAGCGCGTCGTGCATCATGTCGGCTTGCAGGTGATTGCCCAGCGCAGCCATGCTGACTTCACTGTCGAGCATCGCCGCCTCCATGCGCGTATTACCCAGGTAGTTGACCAGGCTGATGATCATGACGGTCAGCACACTGGTGCCTATCAGCAAGAACAGACGTAGTTTTATCGACATCCTGTAGCCCTCCGGCCAATGAAATAACGCGAGCTGCGGATTGCTCTTATCTACAGCTTATCGACGCACGTTGCCAGATACTTAAGCCTATTTAACCGATTTTGCCGAATCGTCAGCCGATAATGTCGAACGCCCGGCCTGACGCCGCTCTGTAACGCGTCTATGGTGAACTAAAGACATTCAATCCCCACAGGAGCAAGCACTGTGCCTGACAAGAAGTTCGCCATCGATCTCGCCTACCGGCCCCGCCTTGCCGACCTCAAACCACTGATGTCGACTACACCCTTACTCGAACCACAGGCGCTGGCCGCAGGACGCACCACACCAGCAAGCGACTTGAAAAAACGCACCGGCTATGCCGAGAACTTCCTCGGTGATTTCATCGTGCCCTGGCCGACAGCCGACGAGGAGCTTGCGCCTGATGTCTATCCTTTGAAGAACACGGGGGATCGTCTCGATTACACGCACTTTTCCATCACCATGTCGCGCAGTCGGCGTCTGGCGCTGTATGTCGGCGTCAACATTGATGGTGCCAACAGCGTAGAGGTCAAACGCAGCAAGGATTCCTGGGCCTTCGACGGCCGTCTGCCTGCCGAAGCGCAGATTGGCGAAAGCGTGTACGCCGACAACCTGCTGGATCGCGGCCATCTGGTTCGACGGCAGGACCCTAACTGGGGCAAGGAAGCCGAAGTCGCCAACAGTGACACCTTCCACTTCACCAACTGCTCGCCGCAGATGGGTGCGTTCAACCAGAAGACCTGGCTGGAACTCGAGGACTACATTCTCGACAACACACGACGCTGGAAATCACGGGTAACGGTGTTCACCGGCCCGGTGCTGCGCGACGACGACCGCAGCTACCGCACTGTCAAAATCCCTTCAGCATTCTGGAAGGTCGTGGCGTTTCTCGGTGATGACGGCAAGCCTTCGGCCAGCGCCTACATGATCGACCAGACCCGCGAGCTGGGTAAGCTGGACATCATGTTCGGCCCGCTCAAAACCTGGCAACGCAGCGTCGCGCAGATCGAGCAACTCACCGGTATCCGCTTTGGCGACCTGTCCAGCTACGACGGGTTCTCCAACGAAGAGCGCCTGACCGGCACACGCATCGAAGCCCAGATCCGCGGACCGCAGGATATTCGGGTCTGACCTGCAGGTCAGCGCGGCCTACTCCAGGTTCGACCCCGAGTGTGCAGCAAGGACACAAACGTGTGACGCCCAGCGCCACACGTTTGTAACCTGAGCACTACTCGAACTGCTGACGGTTTTCCGGAGTAATGAGCTTGAACGGCACCCAGATGACCGGCGACGCCAGGGTTTCGCCGCGCGCCATGCGCATCGCGGCATCCACTGCGCCGTTGGCCTGCCCGAGCGCATCCTGGAACACGCTCACCGCCATCTTGCCTTCGGCCATCAGCTTCAAACCATCCGGGGTGCCATCGATCCCGCCCACCAGATAATCACCCGCCTTTTTGCCGGTTTTTTCCAGCCCCATGATTGCCCCAATGGCCATTTCGTCATTGTTGGCAGCGATGATGGAGAAGTCCACGCCCTGCTTGACCCATTCAATCACGATGGTCGCAGCCTGACTGCGCTCCCAGTTGCCGATTTTCTTCTGCACAACCTTCATGTCCGGGTACTTGGCGACCACCTTCTCCACGTCCTCGGTGCGCATGACCGATGATTTGTTGCTAGGGTCGCCGACCAGAATCACCACATTGCCCTTGTAATTGGCGCGGCGGGCCAGCTCTTTCATCTGCAATGTGCCGGATTCCAGTTCGTCAGAGCCGACGAACGCCGTCAGCGCAGGCCACTTGGCAGGCTCCGGATTGCGGTTGACGAATACCAGCGGAACCTTGGCCTCGTTGGCCAGACGCATCATTTCCGACGCACTTTTGCCACTCACCATGGCGACAACGATGGCATCGACTTTCGAGTTCACCAGATTGCGAAACTGCCGCATCTGCAGTTCCACGTCGTCCTGGCCGTTTTCCATGAAAATGTCGGCGTCCAGCAGCGCTACCTGTTTTTCCACGCCGTGGCGCAGGATGGTCTGGAAGTTGTCGTTGTATTTGGCCATGCCTACACCGATCAGCGGCGTGGCAGCCTGCGCCAGGCCAGCGAACAGCAGGCTCGCACTCAGGGAAATCGATAACCACTGTTTCATGTTCTGACTCCCGGGGCGTTAAACGCTGAAATGATGGAGCAGCTCGCGCTGATCCCTGGCCATTTTCGACAGGTCCTGACTGCTGATTGCCGATTGCTCGGCACCGTCGGCGGCCTGCTGGGCGGAATCGTTGATGTGCGTGACCATGCGACTGGTCTCCTGCACGGTCGCGCTTTGCTGTTCGGTGGCCGCAGCGATCTGAATGTTCATGTCGCGAATCACATCCACCGCCTCGCCCATTTCCACCAGCAATTGATCAGCGCCGGAGGCCAGTGTCACGCAATGGTCGGACTGGATCTGGCTTTCGTTCATCACCTCTACCGCCGAATGGATCTTGCTCTGCATCTGGCCGATCATTTCCTGGATTTCGCTGGTGGAGGTCTGAGTTCGACTGGCCAGCGAGCGCACCTCATCGGCCACCACCGCAAACCCCCTGCCCTGCTCGCCAGCCCGCGCCGCTTCGATGGCGGCGTTGAGCGCCAGCAGGTTGGTCTGTTCGGCAATGGTGCGAATGGCGTCGACGATGCCGTCGATGTTCTGCCCGTATTTCTGTAACTCGTCGGTCACCGCAGATGCCTTGTTGACCTGTTCAGCCTGCTGGCGAATGTTGACGATGGTTTCAGCCACGCGCTTTTGCACTTTCCCGGTCAGCTCACTGGTGCTGTCCACCGCACCGCGTGTGTCCTGAGCCCGACGGGCGACTTCCTCGACCGTGCTTTCCATTTCATTCATGGCTGACGCGGCAGAGTTGAGACGATCCTTCTGCTCGTCGACCACGCGGGTAGTCTGCTCACTGATCTGCGCGTTCTGGCTGGCGGTCAGCGCCAGGGCATCGGCCGACCCGATCAGCTGGCGAAACGTCTGTTGCAACGACTGGGTGAATTCATTGAGATAACCACCCAGCTCACCAAACTCATCGCGGCGGCTGACGTCGAAACGTACCCGCATGTCGCCACTGGTGAGCGTCTTCAAAACCTCGCGAAACGCAGCCAGAGGGCGACGCAGGCTGAAGGCGACCCATGTGCCGATGATCGCTGCCGCCATGACGGCCAGCAGGCAGGCGATCAGCAACAGGCTGAGGCTTGTGGCAATGGTCGAGTCCGCCCCGGCCTTGGCCTCGTTGGCCACCGCCAGTGACTGATTGCCGAACTCGCCAATCTTGCCCAGCGTTGCCTGAAGACGGGTTTCCGCTGCCTGGCGCTGTTTGTCGACCTGCTCGGCGAGTGCCGCTTCCTGCCTGTAGGCCTGATAAACGCCGTCGCTGCCGGTCAGATCGTTAAGCAGGCGGTTGACCATCACGCCGGCAATCCGGCCAGCACGCGGGTCGGCTGCGATGAGCTCCCGTGTGCGGGTGCTGATCACCTCATCCTGCAGGTTGAGCACGCGCTGCAAGGTCTGAATATTCGGTGTGGCGGCATGGGCAGCCAGACCTTCGTAGGATTTGCCGACATCCAGTAACAGCTTTTCCCCCGCTGCCACCGTCTCGGCGGAGCCGGCGTTGCGCTCGCGGGCAATATAGTCACGAAGATAACCGGTCAGTTGCGCGCCCTGACTGCTGCTGTAGCCCTGTAACACTCGACTCTGAAGTGCCTGCAGAACGTGCTGTCGATGGCTGGCGATCAGGGTCTGCGCCTGCTCGGCATAAGCAGCACTCAGTTGGCGTTGCTGGTTCAGGTTGTCGCGCAGTTCGGCACGATCGCCAATATAGGCAGGCGTGCTGTCAAGCAGCTGATTGAATCGGGTCATGCTGTCGTTGAAGGGCTGTTTGCCATCGTCGATCTGTTTGGGATCAGTGCTGACCAGAATCCCGAGCAATGCCTGGTTGGCGCGCAGCACATGCACGTAAAGCTCGCTCGCCGCCCTGCTCAACGGTGCGGACTGCCCTGTAATGACGCTGATCCGATCACTTATGGAATGGGTGCTTTGATAGCTGATACCTGCCATGGCGAGCAGCAGTACCACCAGCACAGCAAATCCACCGATCACTCGCTGAAGAATGGTCATGGCTATCCTCTTTTATTTTTATTGCGCTGAATCTGATCCGGGCCCGCGTGGAGAACGTCAGTCCGGAAAATGATCGCAACGCTAAAGAGAATGTCGGCCGCGCCAAGGGTGACTTGAGACGTAGATCACATTATTTTTACTGGCAGGCGCCACTAAAGGACTGCCTGACCTGAGACGTCACGCAGTCCTCTGCCAGAATACGGGCGATCAGCGGAAATGACGCGCCACAGCCTCCGGCGCATCAGGCACGTCCATATTGATCCGGCGCCAGGCCGCCTGGGCGAAGCTGTACACCGAAAACGCGATCAGCCCAAGTGCCACGATCAGCAATACCAAGCCGCCTGCGGGCAAATCCTGCAAACCGTTGAGCGCATCTTTCATGCCAGGCGGGTGCATGGCCTGATAACTGGAGCCGCTGACCGCCAGTAACACGGCAATTTCAATGAACGCCACGCCGCGGGCTATCAGGCCGAAGCGCGAGACAGGACGCACGTATTTCATGACGTCTTCGTCGGCCTCGAAATACTTCTCGAAGGACGCCTTGTAGCCCTTGATTATGTGCACAATGCCCACCCCCAAGGGCACCAGGGCGACCACATAGACCAGCAGATTGGAATGATCCCAGGACAGAATGGCCGCCAGCAGGTCCTTGGCCTGACCACCGTCCGATGAGCCGCCGGAGCTCTTCAGCCCACTGACCAGCAGGCCCAGGGCAAAGAACGCCAGTGCGCCGTACGTAAAGCCGCCCACCAACAGACCGCCGCGAATCACCAACCCCTTGAATTCGCGGCCATGGTGGTCAACGTCCCGGGTAGCCTGCAAGACACGCCATGCCGCGAACGCCAGCAGGCCGACGATCACCACCCCGACCAGAACACCGCCGAAAGGCTGGCTCAACAGCGCCTCAAGACTGCTGTGGCTGTCGGCCGGCTGCGAGGAGCCCTGCGCCGCCAGTACCGCGAACAGACCGATAATCAGATAAACAACACCACGGGCGGCATAACCGCCTCGTGCAAGTAGAACAAGGCCGCGTTGCGCCGACATAAATAACTATCCCTGAAAGTAATTACAGGAACAGACCGGGCACGGCCCGAGGGGTTCGACCCGATTGACGACGCGTCGTATCATGCGCCGTCATCGGGTCACGCGCCGTCAGGCAAACGTAGCACCGCGCGCGTTCACGAACACCGAATAAAGCGAATGGCTGCTGGCCATGAACAGCCTATTGCCCTCTCGCCCGCCGAAGCAGATGTTGGCGCAGCGTTCGGGCAGGCTGATGTGGCCGATGGCCTTGCCTTGAGGGTTGAACACTCGCACGCCGTCGAGTTTCTCCATATCCGCTTTGGGATCACCGTTACCGCCCCAGCCGCACCACAGATTGCCGCTCTCGTCGCACTTGATGCCGTCTATCGCCGCGTAGTCCAGGCCTTCGATAAGCTTGCGCCGCTCGCCCAGCGTGCCGTCTTCCTTGACCGCTATAGCCCAGATAAGGCCATTGGGTCTGGCCCGCCCTTCGACCACATACAAGGTTTTCTCGTCCGGCGAAAAGCACAGGCCGTTCGGACCTGCCAGATCATCGATCACTCTGGAGACCTTGCCGTTCGAGGGGTCTATGCGATAGACGCCGAAAGGTTGCTCCTGCTTGACCTTTTGACCTTCGTAGTTGCTTTCGGCCTGGAAGGTGGGATCGGTGAACCAGATAGACCCATCCCGTTTGCAGGCGATATCGTTGGGCGAATTGAAAGGTTTGCCCTCGAAGCTGTCGGCCAGCACGGTGATGCGCCCGTTGTACTCGGTACGCGTTACCCGCCGCCCCTCATTGGTCGTGCTGGAGCCCTCACAAACCAGCAGCCTGCCCTGACGGTCGCGACACATGCCATTGGAAAAGTTCGAGTGCTCGCGGTACACCGACAGCTCACCCGTCACTTCGTCCCAGCGCATGATGCGATTATTGGCGATATCGCTGACCAGCAAGTAGCGCCCGTCACCGATCCACACCGGCCCTTCGGCCCAGCGCATGCCGCTGGCCAGCTTCTCGACGCTGGCATTGAATATTCGTATGTCGGTAAAGCTGTCATCCAGCACACGGACCAAAGGGTCGGGGTAGCGTTGGGTCAGCGGCTGAGCGCTGGAAAGACGCGGCAATGCGCCGATGGCGGCAACGGTTGCTGAAACGGCCAGCGATTTTTTCAGAAAGCTCCGACGGCTTGGCTCCAGAGCGGGGCTTGAGGTTGAGAAATCCATCATGCGTCTCCTTGTTATTTTTGGAATGGCGCCGGCCTTGCGACCGAACGTCATCCTACAAGATAACGCTGCATGGCTTGAATGATGGCCGTGTGAGATCAGGCAGCACTGCGTATTATCTGCCAGCTCTCTTATTAGCTGCTGACTGCTGTTCTGCTCTGAACGTATGAAGCCTTTTAGCTGCAGCGCCCACAAGAAACGCCGATGGAACCAGCATGACGAATACCATCAAGGCAAGAAGCATGAACTCTCCATCCTCGCCACCGATTATGCCTAGCGCACTCACTGCTGAAGCATACATATCGAGGCCTGTTTCAGTTCCAAGAAGCCAGCCAATAAAGCCTAAAGCGACAACCCACTTAGTGAGCAGCGCAGCCAGTACCAAAACCAAAACGCCTATCATGATGAGTTTCACTATCTTCTTCATTTGGAATTTTTATCGCCAGCACCGACCACATCTATCACCCCATAATACTTGAGATTCGTTCCGCTGATAACCTCCCCTCTCTGGCTGCGAAGATACTTCTTAAGCTCATCGAAACCAATCTGAGAATTAAGAGTAATGCAGCCTTCGCTTAGACCACGCGGTCCGACGGGGTGTAGCCTAAACGCGCCACGCCGTATAGTATCAACAGTTGTCTGATCATCAACTTCCCCGTCATCTCTATAGAGACCAAACCACTCTCCTCTGTCTGTGCCAGCCAAAAAGTCTTGTAACGGTTCTCTAACCCAACCGAACCTGCCCCCACTTTGCCGATCAACAATAAAATATCGCCCAGTTGGAATTGCACCTTTCCCCTGAACAGACTGATATTGAGGATTGTTAACAAATGGAGCCCCCATACCCGAGAACGCTTCATAGCTAGCTTGACCACAACGTAAGGTGCTCACGGATTCACTGTTTAATGAAAAGCTGCAATATGCAACATTAGAATTATTGGTATTTTCCAACATATAACACCCTTCCCTGGCAAAAACTAGGCGTAGACTCTATTTTTTATACCATCCCAACCACCCGCTACTTGTCCGCCGCCTTGACCATCGGATCGCTTCTGCTGGGTATAAAGCATTTTTATGCGCCCATAATTAAGGCGCACTGTTTCAGTTGGAAAACCACTTTCAATCGAGCCATTGCCATTCAGAGACACCGAAGAAATTATTACCTCTTCAAGCTTTATCTCTAGATATTTTATTTTTTCCGTACCTGCACGATTTACAGCGATAGTGACCTCTTTGAAATGCTTACCACTGCAGCAAGCCTCATGGAGCTTGGGGGTAGATTTATCAACAGCTTTACGGAAAAAGAAATCGCTCATACTGGCTCGCCCGCTGCTTGCACCGCCAGCGCTTGTTGTCGTCGCCGAAGCTGACTGGCTTGCCCCCACATCAAAATCCGAAAGCTCTATCCAATCTTTAAATACAGCGTCAAGGGATTCGCCAGGAATACCCTCGATCTGCATGTAAGTATCAAACGCCATAGCACTACCCCCTGCGTACAGTTAACAAAAGACCTATAATCTACAAATAAAGTGCCAAACACACCTATATGAGACACAATCACTGAACACTCCTTAGCCGATTAAAACGTCGCCAGCTCGACAAGCAATAATTCAATGCACACAAGGATGCCCGAACAACACATGTTAGCGCTATCGTCCTTATCTGAAGATAATGAAGGACACGTCACACCGAAACGTTTAAAAATAAACAAGACCTCACAGTTATGTACTTAATCTGAGGCCAACTCGGAACCCAGCTTCCACATTCTTGATTGCCTCAGCCTGTAAGCAAAACCAGCAATCAGGTATCGTGACCATCTTTCCCTCTACACTTCAAGGCCCCCCATGCCATCCAGCAAACGCGAACAGGCCCACACAGATCGGCGTCTGGTGAGCGCACTGACGAACGCCTGCGAGACCGCCAAGGCCGAGATGCCCGGTTTCTGCTGGCTGACTCATGAAGTCGATTACGCGGCGTTCCCGGCCAGCCTGCAGGTGGTGTGGGTGTTTGACACGCTGGCTGACAAGAACGCTGCGCTGCAGCGCGGGTTGGACAAGCGCATGACCGGTCTCACGGTAGAGGCACTTGACGATGCTCAGGTCAGCCTGTCGAATGCAGCGGCACATGTGCATGTCGACTGCGAAGAGCAGTGCTTGCGCGAGAACGCGGGCGACTGGCAGCAGCGCATCAAACGCAAATACGCCAGACGAGGTTGAGCATGGCCAAGGACATCGAAAACCCGTGCATTTCCGTGTGCCAGCTCAGCGGCGATCTGTGCGTGAGCTGCGGGCGTACCAAGGACGATATTCGCAAATGGAAGCGTATGAAACGGCCTGAAAAGATGGCAGCCGTGCAACGCGCGACCCAGCGACTGAAAAGCCTGCAGAAAAAGAGCATTTGAAGCCTAAATTTCATCTTGGGTGCGGAAACTTCTTTAAAACGGCCCGGGTCAGTATTACCCGTGACTCGGTTGCCTGGAGTCGGACGAATTACAGGAACTTCACTCTTGGTCAGTCATGCAGATCGCCGCAACACCCTTTCACTGGACAGTCTGAATTTCTTCCTTGCCGATGTGCGCGATGGCCTGGGACCGTATCTGGCGATCTATCTACTGGCGGTGCACAAATGGGACCCGGCCAGCATCGGCGTGGTGATGACCATTGCCGGCATTGCCGGGCTGCTGACCCAGACACCTGCCGGGGCGCTGATCGACCGCACGCCCTACAAGCGCGCCATGATCGGTGTGGCGGCCTTGTTGGTGACCCTGAGTTGCCTGATTCTGCCCTTTACTTCGTCTTTTTCCGTGGTCGCCCTGACCCAGGCGTTGAGCAGCATTGCGGCCTCGGTATTTGCACCGGCCATCGCGGCCATTTCGCTGGGTATCACCGGGCCCAAAGCGTTTACCCGTCGTACCGGGCGCAACGAAACGTTCAATCACGCAGGTAATGCCTGCGCAGCCCTTCTGGCTGGCGGCTTCGCCTATCTATTCGGCCCTATCGCGGTGTTTTACCTGATGGCCGCCATGGCGCTGGCGAGCATTGTCGCGGTCAGCTTCGTTTCCGCAGACGCGATCGATCACGACGTGGCTCGGGGCTTCGACGCCAGCCACGAGGTCAGTGGTCACCAGCCGTCAGGCCTTTCTGCGCTGTTAAGCAACAAGCCGCTGCTGATGTTCGGTATCTGCTGCGCGCTGTTCCATCTGGCCAACGCGGCGATGCTGCCGCTGGTGAGTCAGAAGCTGTCACAAATCAACATGCAGATGGCCACACCGCTGACCTCGGCGTGCATCGTCGCGGCCCAACTGGTGATGGTGCCTGCCGCGCTGCTGGTAGGCATGAAAGCGGATGTCTGGGGGCGCAAGCCGCTGCTGCTGGCCGGCTTTCTGTTCTTGCCGATTCGCGGTGTGCTGTACACCCTCTCCGATGATCCCTATTGGCTAGTGGCGGTGCAGATGCTCGACGGCATCGGCGCTGGCCTGTTCGGTGCCCTGTTCCCATTGATGGTCAAGGACCTCACTCAAGGCAGCGGGCGTTTCAACGTGAGTCTGGGTGCGCTGTCCACGCTGTTCGGGCTGGGTGCGGCGCTGAGCAACAGCCTGGCGGGTTTTGTCGTGCATGCAGCAGGTTACAGCGCGGCATTTCTGACCCTCGCCGGTGTAGCAGCGGTAGCGTTCTGTCTGTTGTGGCTGGCTGTACCGGAGACCCTTTCGCGCTCGCATAACGAAACCGGGCTCAAACCGGACAATGCAGTAGGCGCGTGAAACGTCTTAGCCCACTGTAACTGCTCTGACCCGCCAGCCCTCGCGCTGGCGAGTCGCGACTACCAGACCACCTCCTTCACCCTCCATCCCGCCAACCCAATGCCCTGCCTCGTCCCACAGACCACTGCGCCCCGCCGACTGCCAGCCGCCAGTCGGCCCGCCATGATTGGCCATCAATACCGGCAGTGAGTGGCGGCGAGCATGCCCCGAAAGCAGTCCGGCATCGTATTCATAGCCTCCCGGCGAGATCAGCACACTGGCTGCGTACCCCCAGGATCCGCCTTGCGCCATGCGTTGCGCGTGCTCGGCGTGGGCGAAGTCTGCACACACGCACAGACCGATTCGCTGCTGATCAACGAGCAGATAGCCGTCCTCGCTGCCGGCACTGAACACGACGTCTTCGCCGGGGTGCAGGTGTTGCTTGGCATAGGCGATGACATCGCCCGCGGCGGTGAAGGTCAATGCGCCGATCAGGACGCTGTCGCTCGCCCCCCTGAGTGGCACGCCAACGGTGGTCGTCAATTGCAATTTCACAGCCAGTGCCGCGAGCGGCGCCAAACGTGCATCGTCTGCAAGCAAGGCCAGCTCGCGAGCCAGATCCGGTTCGTAGCCTGTCAGTGACAACTCGGGAAACAGCAAGTAACTGGCGCCCAACTCAGATGCCTGTTGCATGAACGCCGAATGCCCGGAGAGATTGTGTTCGATATCTCCCCGCGCAGAGCAGAATTGGGCAGCGGCGAGTATTGGAAACATCATTGGCTCTCCAGGGAAAACGAGATTGGCAGACGCAAGCTTAGCCCGCGCCGCATCTGGTTCACACATAGTTACATTTTTACCAACGACCCATGTTGTATGACGTCCTATCTTGTCTGGCAGTGACTGACATCTCATTACAATAAAAAACGGAGATTCACCGCATGCCGCAAACCCCGTCTCTCAAAGAAACGGCCACGCCAGTAGCCGAACCTCGTCTCAAGAAATTTGCAAAATTATTGGGGCCCGGCATCATTGCCGTGCTGTCCTGGCTGGGCGCGGGCGATCTGATCACCTCATCGGTTGCAGGCGCCAGTTATGGCTACGCCATGATGTGGGTACTGGCGATTTCGCTGTTGCTCAGGTTCCTGATCGTCAACATCATCGCCCGCTTCCAGCTCTGCAATAACCAGGGCATGACCATCCTCCAGGGTTACGCGCAACTGCACCCGCTGTTCGCCTGGTTCATGCTTGGCTACGCATTGCTCATGGGGCATTTGATCAACGCCTACATGATCAAGGGCGCTGGCGAGGCGCTTGCCATGCTGCTGCACATCGACCAGCCACTGCTCTGCTCCGTCGCAGTGGTAATTGCCGTGTGGCTGTTGGTGGGCCGCAATATCTACGCAATGATCGAAGGCGTGATGAAGGTGCTGCTGGCCATCATGACCCTGGCGTTTATGACCCTGGCGATCATGTCCGGACCCGATGTCACCGGCATC
Organism: Pseudomonas syringae pv. coryli str. NCPPB 4273; assembly: GCF_000972175.1. Classification (NCBI taxonomy): domain Bacteria; kingdom Pseudomonadati; phylum Pseudomonadota; class Gammaproteobacteria; order Pseudomonadales; family Pseudomonadaceae; genus Pseudomonas; species Pseudomonas syringae pv. coryli. Next base: position 54,449 of record NZ_AWQP01000016.1, read on the forward strand.
ATCAAGGGCACCATCGGCTTCAGTATTCCGCCTGATGAAGGCGTACACGGCGCGCTGCTGGTGGCGGTCTCGGTGATCGGCGCCGTGGCCGGGTCGATCGCCAACTTCGTCCACCCTTACGTGATGCGTGAAAAAGGCTGGACCGGCCCAGAGCACAAGCGCATCCAGCGCAACGATCTGCTGTTCGCGGTGATCGTCGGCATCATCATCAACCTGGCCATCTGGGTGGTGGGCGTCGAAATCCTGCGGCCCAACGGTATTCAGGTCAACACCTTGGCGGACCTGGGCAAGGCGCTGGAGATCTTCTTCGGCCCGCTGGGCTGGTACATCTTCTTCATCGGCGTGTTCGCCACGCTGTTCGCCAGTATTTCCGGCAAGACCACAGCCTTTCCGATGCTGATCACCGATGCCTTCCAGCACATCCAGCCCAAGCGCCGCGAACGCTACGGCAAAGTGTTCCACAACGATCCGATGCACCGCTGGTTCATGCTGTTCATTCTGGTCACCCCGCTGATCTGGTCGCTGCCCGGCATGCCGGACTTCGTGACCCTGACGCTGGGCGTCAACGCGCTGAATATCATCGGGTTGCCCGTCATCTCGCTGGGGCTGCTGATCATGTCCAATCAGAAGTCACTGCTGAGCAAGGAATACCGCAACAACTGGTTCGAAAACATCGCGCTGACCTTCGCCACCGGACTGGCGTTGTGGGTGGCGTTTCAACTCGGGACAGAGTTGCTGGCGTAAGTGAGCAAGGTCCATTTCCTCAACGGAAATGGACCTTGCGCGTGCTCGATCCCACCTGAATCCCGAGCCTCACGGCCAGAATGCCTGCTGATAGACGAACGATTAAATCTCCCTTGAACAAACAAAAATAATTCCCAAAGGAGATGTTATATTGTATCTATTATTATCAGGAAGTCTCACATGTCGTCTCGTAGAATCGCGTCTCTGGCAGGCTTGGCAATCGGAGTTTTGGGCAATACGGGATACGCGGAGGAAGGCCCGCAGACCATTGAACTGGAAAGCGTCAATGTCACTTCCGACTATCAGTACGAGACGGCGACCAGCCCGGTCCAGGGCTACCGCGCCACCCGCTCGGCCACGGCCACCAAGACAGACACCGCCATCGCGGATATCCCGCAGTCGATCAGCGTAGTACCTGCTTCAGTGCTCAAGGACCTTGGCAGCAACAATGTCGAGCGAGCGCTGGATTTTGCCGGCGGCGTGTCGAAGCAGAACAACTTCGGCGGTCTGACGCTTTACGAGTACAGCATCCGCGGCTTTACCACTTCCGAGTTTTACAAGGACGGCTTCAGCGCCAACCGCGGCTACCCTGCAACGCCGGATGCCGCAAATATCGAGCGCATCGAAGTGCTGAAAGGCCCCGCCGCCAGCCTGTACGGGCGTGGCGATCCGGGCGGCACGGTCAACATCGTCACCAAGAAACCCCAGCGTGACGCCTTTACCACCTTGCAGACCAGCGCAGGCAGTTGGGATCGCTATCGCACCGCGCTGGACGTCAACACGCCGCTGGATGAAGAAGGCAATCTGCTTTCGCGGGTCAATCTGGCCGCAGAAGACAACAACAGCTTTCGTGACCATGTAGAGAGCAAACGGGTGTTTGTCGCCCCGTCCTTCAGCTGGCAGTTGAACCCTGACACCCGTCTGCAGGTGGAAACCGAGTTCGTGCGCCACACATCGACGTTCGACCGAGGCGTGGTCGCCCCCAACAACAAGTGGAGTGGCGTGTCGCGCTCGACCTTCCTCGGCGAGCCGGACGATGACATCGATAACGACAACAACATGGTCCAGTTCGCCCTGGACCATCAGCTCAACGATGTCTGGTCGCTGCGTCTGGCCAGCCACTACAAACAGGGCGAGATGTCGGGTTTTGCCAGCGAGGCGCGCCCGCTGAATGCCGACGGGCACACTGTCAATCGCCGTTACCGGGAGCGCGACAACAACTGGCATGACAGCATCACCCAGTTGGAGTTACGCGGCCGTTTCGATGGCATGGGGGTCGAGCACGAAGTGCTGATCGGTACCGAGTACGAGAACTATCGCAAGAACGAACGCGTCACGACCATCGCTGGCAGCCCCTACGCCATCGACATCTACAACCCGGTCTACGGCCAGCCGAAACCCGCCGGCGCACGCTCGGGCACTGATTTCTACGAGCATGTCGAAAGCCGCGCGCTGAACCTGCAGGACCAGATTGTCTTTACCGACAAGCTGCGCGGCATGATCGGGGCACGCTACGAGCACTTCGATCAGCAGGTCGATGACTTCACCACCAACGCCACCTCCGGACAGCGCCAGGACGCTTTCACTCAGCGCGCCGGGTTGCTTTATCAACTCACACCGCAGGTCGGCCTGTTCGCCAACGCCTCCACTTCGTTCAAGCCCAACAATGGCCTGGATGCCGCCGGCAAAACCTTCGACCCGGAACAAGGCGTCGGCTACGAAGTCGGGATCAAGAGCGAACTGTTCGACGATCGCCTGAGCACCACCCTCGCCGCCTTTCATATCGAAAAGGAAAACGTTCTCGCGCTGGATCCGGGCACCGACACCAATCGTGCGGTGGGCAAAGCTCGCAGCCAGGGTTTCGACCTGCAGTTTACCGGGCAGGTCAGCGAAGCCATTCGGGTCATCGGTGCGTTCGCCTACATTGACGCCGAAGTGACCAAGGGCGACCAGACCATTCCCACCGGCAGTCGCATCCTCGGTGTTGCCAAACACAGCGGCAGCCTGCTGGGCGTCTATGAGTTCCAGGAAGGCGCATTGCGCGGCTCGGACGTGGGCGCTGCGTACACCTACGTCGGCGACCGCTCAGGGCAGTCAGGCTCTGACTTCGAGTTGCCGGCCTACCAGACCGTAGATTTGCTGGCGCATTACAAAGCCAGTGAGAACGTCACGGTGGGCCTGAACCTGAACAACATTTTCGATGAAAAATACTACGAGCGCTCCTACAGCAATTACTGGGTCGCGCCTGGCGAACCGCGCAACGTTACGGTCAGCCTGACCCTCAGCCTCTGACGCCCATGACAACCCGATTCAATACACCCCGCTCCCAACAACAAGGACGCATCATGCTTTCAAACAAACCTTTTCTGGCCCTGGGCCTGCTCGGCGCTTTGTTCGCCAGTCACGTCGATGCGCACGGTCTGTGGACCGAACAGCGTCGCGGCAATATCGAAGTGGTCTACGGTCATGGCGCCGAAGACAGCGCCTTCAAGGCGCAGAAGGTCAGCGGCGCGTGGGCCTACGACCTGCAGGGCAAAATGATCCCGGTGACGGTACAGCGCCTTGACGACCACGCGCGTCTGGTGCCGCTCAAGCCGCCTGCGGTCATGAGCGTTGCGCTGGATAACGGCATGTGGACGCGCGACGCCGAAAAGAAATGGATCAATGAGGGACGCAGCAAAGTGCCCAATGGCACCGACTCCATCCACACCTTCAAATACAGCGTGGCCATTTACGCCGAAGGCGCGCACCTGCCAGCGTTCAACAAGTTGAATTTCGTGATCGTGCCGCAGACCGACCCTTTGAAGGTCGGCGCGGGCAAACCACTGCCGGTGCGCGTACTGGTCGACGGCAAACCCGCCGCCGGCATCAAGCTGATCGGCGATTACCGCAGTGCACCGGACGTCGTCAGCGCTGAAACCGATGCACAAGGTCTGGCCAGCGTCATCGTGCGTAATGAGGGGCTGAATATCATCGCGGCCGAGGTCACGCTGCCGGTCAAGGACAACGCCGACATCGCCGAACGCGGCTTGTTTACCTCGCTGACGTTTGTCGGTGAGGCGCATCACGAGTAGCCCCCCCCTTCCTGCTTCCGGAAAACGCCTGCCGCAGGCGTTTTCTGTCTATAAGTGCGTGAACCTGAGCTGCCCTCCTCCAAACCTCTCCACCCGAAATATTCCCTTTAGTAAACAAAGTTTCCATAAACCTCTGGACGCTGGATTTCCTTTCGCCTATAAAACAGCCTTCAAGAATATTAAATTCCTGTAGAGAATTTTATTCGTCGACGAAAAACCTCTGCATCTGACCTTTTTCGCCCTGCGCCGAACTGCCGCCACCCTTCAGAGGACACGCCATGCAACACGAGAAGAACCATTTCATCCTGAAGATCAGTTGCCCGGCGACCTCCGGCATTGTCGCGGCGGTGACTTCCTACCTGGCTGGCAACAGCTGCTACATCGGTGAAATGGCCCAGTTCGACGATGAGTACAGCGGCACTTTTTTCATGCGCGCAGTGTTTCGTTTCAACGATGGTCATGAGGGCGATATCCAGCAGTTGAAAGCCGGCTTCGACGCTGTGGCCAACGACTTTGCCATGCAATGGGAGCTGCATGACACGCGCCGGCCGATGCGTGTGCTGCTGATGGTCAGCAAGTTCGATCACTGCCTGACCGACCTGCTGTACCGCTACCACAAGGGCGAAATGGACATGACCATCACCGCCATCGTCTCCAATCACCTGGATTTGCGACCGATGGCCGAACGTGAGGGTATTCGCTTCATCTACCTGCCCGTGACCAGGGAAAACAAGGCCGCGCAGGAAGCCGCGCTGATGAAGGTGGTCGATGAAACCGGGACCGAGCTGGTGGTGCTGGCGCGCTACATGCAGATTCTCTCCGACGACCTGTGCCAGCAACTGGCGGGTCGGGCGATCAATATCCATCACTCGTTTCTGCCGGGTTTCAAGGGCGCCAAGCCCTACCATCAGGCTTACGAGCGCGGCGTGAAGCTGATCGGCGCCACCGCGCACTACGTCACCAGCGACCTGGATGAAGGTCCGATCATCGAGCAGGAAGTGCAGCGCGTCGATCACGTCTACCTGCCTGCCGACCTGGTCGCGGCGGGACGCAATAACGAAACCATCGCGCTGTCGCGGGCAGTCAAGTACCACCTGGAGCACCGCGTGTTTCTCAACACGGATCGAACGGTGGTGTTTCGATGAGCGCACACATCATCGACGGCAAGGCCGCCTCCGCTCGCGTTCTGCAACAGGTCAAACACGATGTGAACACCTTGAAGGCCGAAGGCATCGAGCCGGCGCTGGCGGTCATTCTGGTCGGTAACGACGCGGCCAGTGAAGTCTACGTACGCAACAAGATCCTGCGCGCCGAGGAAGCCGGCATTCGCTCGCTGGAACACCGCCTGCCGGCCGACAGCAGCCAGGCCCGCTTACTGGCGCTGATTGCCGAGCTGAACGCCGACAACTCGGTAAACGGCATTCTCCTGCAACTGCCCTTGCCCGCTCATATAGAAGAAAATCGCGTCCTGCAGGCTATCGATCCGGGCAAGGACGTAGACGGCTTTCACAGTGAAAACGTCGGTGGGCTTAGCCAGGGGCGCAACATACTGACGCCCTGCACGCCCAGCGGCTGCCTGCACTTGCTCGAAGAAACCTGCGGCGATCTGAGCGGCAAGCATGCGGTGGTGATCGGTCGCTCCAACATCGTCGGCAAACCCATGGCCGCCCTGCTGCTGCAAGCGCATTGCTCGGTGACGGTGGTGCATTCGCGCAGTCACGACGCCAGGGCCTTGTGTCAGTTGGCCGACATCGTCGTGGCGGCGGTGGGCCGCCCACGCCTGATCGATGCCAGCTGGCTCAAGCGTGGCGCGGTGGTGGTCGACGTCGGCATCAACCGCATCGAGGACCATGGCCGCAGCCGCCTGGTGGGCGATGTGGATTTCGACAGCGCCACCGAAGTCGCTGCTGCCATAACCCCGGTTCCCGGCGGAGTCGGCCCGATGACCATCGCTTTCCTGATGAAAAACACCGTGACTGCTGCCCGGCAGCAGGCCCACGCGCAACGCAGCCAATCGGAGGCCGTATGCCTTTCAACCTGTTGAAATACGGGCTCAGCTCGGAGTACCCGGTCGAGGTAGATCTGCCTGCGCCCAAGGAACTGAAGTCCTCCTACGACGTGGTGATCATCGGCGGCGGCGGGCATGGCCTGGCCACCGCCTACTACTTGTCGAAATACCACGGCATCACCAATATTGCCGTGCTGGAAAAAGGTTACCTGGGCGGCGGCAATACAGCGCGCAACACGGCGGTGATCCGCTCCAATTACCTGACCAGCGAAGGCGTAAAGTTCTATGCCGAGTCGGTGAAGATGTTTCAGGGCCTGTCCAACGAGTTCGACTTCAACATCATGTACTCCGAGCGCGGCCAACTGACCCTTGCGCATACCGACGCCACGGTCCGGTCGTTCCGCCAGCGCGCCGAGGTCAACAAGCATTTCGGCGGCCGCACCGAGATGATCGACCGCCAGCAGATCCGTGAACTGGTGCCGAGCCTCAATCTGGACCCCGGCCATCTGCCGGTACTCGCCGGCCTGTGGCACATCGACGGCGGCACCGCCCGGCATGACGCGGTTGCCTGGGGCTACGCCAAGCAGGCGGCCAAGCGCGGAGTGGAAATTCATCAACTGACCGAAGTGCAGGAACTGGTGATCGAGAACGGCACCATTAAGGCAGTGAAGACCAATCGCGGCACCATCCAGTGCGGTTGCGCCGTGCAGGCGGTGGCAGGTATGAGTTCGCAGATGATGAAGAAGGCCGGGATTCGCTCGCCGATCCAGACCTTCCCGCTGCAAGCGATGGTCACTCAACCCTTCAAACCCTTTCTTGACCCGCTGGTGAGTTCGTCCGCCCTGCACTGCTATGTGCAGCAGACCAGCCGTGGCGAAGTGGTGTTTGGCGGTGGCTCTGATCCCTACCCGTTGTTCAACAGCCGCTCGACGCTGGACCTCAAGGAAAGCCTGCTGGCCCACGCCATCGAGATGTTTCCGTTTCTGGCCAACGCCAAACTGATGCGCCAATGGGCCGGGATCACCGACATGACCCCGGACTACAGCCCGATCATGGGCCTCTCCCCGGTCAGGAATTACTACCTGGATGCAGGCTGGGGCACCTGGGGCTTCAAGGCCACGCCGATCTGCGGCAAGACCATGGCAGAACTGGTGGCCAGCGGCGGCAAGGTGCCCGAGTTGATCAGGCCGTTCGCGCTCGAACGCTTCTCGACCTTTCAGCAAGTCAACGAAATGGGCGCAACAGCGGCCAGCCACTGACGGAGAGCGACACATGAAAATCATGACCTGCCCGCTCAACGGGCCGCGCAACATCAGCGAGTTCACCTACGGCGGGGAATTCAAACACATGCCCGACCCGCAAACCTGCAACGACAGCGAGTGGGCCGATTACGTGTTCAACAGTGAGGACACACTGGGCGTGGTGCGCGAGTGGTGGATGCACAATCCCTCCAGCTACTGGTTCCTGGCCGAGCGCCACACCGGCAGCGACGAGATCATCCGCACCTTCGATCCACGCGAACTATTTACCGCACGTATCGACTTCGCCCCTCTCGCCTCCAAGGAGATCGCAGGATGACCACCCCCGCCCGCCTGCCCGCGCCCATGGGCCTGCTGATCGATCGCAACCAGCCGCTCACGTTCAGCTTCGATGGCAAAACCTATCAGGGCCTGCAGGGCGACAGTATTGCCAGTGCTTTGCTGGCCAACGGTCGCTTCCTGCTTTCACGGTCGTTCAAGTACCACCGCCCGCGCGGTCCGCTGACCATGGCCGGACAGGACGCCAACAGCCTGATCCAGTTGCCTCACGAGCCCAACGTAATGGCCGACACCGTTGCGCTGCAGGAAGGCTTGCAGGCCACTGGCCAGAACTTCAACGGCTCACTGGACAACGACCGGGACGCGTACCTGGGCAAGTTCTCGAAGTTCATGCCGGTGGGTTTCTACTATCGCTCGTTCTACAAGCCCAAGGGCATGTGGAAAGTCTGGGAGCCGATCATTCGCAAGAAGGCCGGCCTTGGCGTGCTGGACCTGACCTTCCAGCCCGAGTACTACGACAAGGCCTACCTGTTCACGGATCTGGCGGTGATCGGCGCGGGACCTGCCGGCTTGCAGGCAGCACTGAGTGCTGCCAATGCCGGCGCCAAGGTATTGCTGATCGAACAGCAGCCGATCCTCGGCGGTTCGCTGGCGTATGCCCGCTTTGATGTCGAAGGCCTGCGTGCCGAACAGCTGCGGCGTGAACTGGTCGCTGCGGTAGAAGCACATGACAATATCCAGGTGCTCAAGCACGCGACCTGCAATGCCTGGTTCACCGACAACTACCTGCCGGTGATTCAGGGCAAGCGTTTGTACAAGGTGCGTGCCACACACTGCCTGGTGTGCAGCGGCTCGTTCGATCAGCCGGTGATTTTCCGTAACAACGACCTCCCCGGCGTCATGCTGACCAGCGCCGTACAGCGGCTGATCAAGTTGTACGCCGTCAAGCCTGGCAAACGCGCGGTGGTGCTGACCGGCAACGATGACGGTTACCTCGCCGCACTGGATTTGCACGATCAGGGCGTCGACGTGGTCGCGGTTGCCGATATGCGCAGCGGCCCGTCGGACCGGACGCTGCGGCTTGCTCTGGAGAAGCGCGGCATCGTCTGCCACGTGAACACAACGGTCTATGAAGCGCTGCATGAGAAAGGCATGCGCCATGTCAGCGGCGCCGAGCTGCGCAAGATCACCGGCCAGGGTCAGGTGGCGAACAGCGGTTCGCGTGTCGACTGCGACCTGCTGTGCATGTCCGGCGGCTACATGCCGGTCTACCAGTTGTTGTGTCAGGCCGGCGGCAAGCTGGCCTATGACGATCAGCAGGCCGAATTCGCCATCAGCAGCCTGCCGCAGAACCTGGGCATCGCGGGCTCGGTCAACGGTTACCACGCGCTGGACAACGTGCTGGCCGATGCGGCCCATGCCGCCGCCAGCGTGGTCTCGGCACTGGGCCTGACCTCGGCTGAAAGCCCTGCCCCGCTGCGCAGTGAAGCGCAGGTCAACTTCGCCTGGCCGATCTTCCCGCACCCTGACGGCAAGGACTTTGTCGACTTCGACGAAGACCTTCAGGTACGCGATATCGTCAATGCCACGCGCATCGGCTACCGCGACATCCAGTTGGTAAAACGCTATTCCACGGTAGGCATGGGCCCGTCGCAAGGTCGCCACTCGGCACTGCCGACCGCACGACTGGTGGCTGCCTCGACCCAGCGCAGCATCAGTGAAACCGGCGTGACCACGGCCCGGCCGCCCTTCGAGGCCGAGAAACTGGCACACGTTGCAGGCCGTGCTTTCGATCCGTATCGGCAGACGTCCATGCACCAGCGTCATGTGCAGGCAGGCGCGAAAATGATGCCGGCCGGGATCTGGCAGCGTCCCGCGTTCTACGGCAACCCCTCGCAACGCGATGCCTGCATGCAGCAGGAAGCGCTGCACGTGCGCAACAAGGTCGGCATCATCGACGTGTCGACACTCGGCGGCCTGGACGTACGCGGCCCCGACGCCGCCGAACTGCTCAACCGCCTGTACACCTTCGCCTTTCTCAAACAGCCGGTCGGGCGTTCGCGTTATGCGCTGATGACCAACGAGCAAGGCGTGGTCATCGACGACGGCGTTTGCGCGCGCTTTGCCGAACAGCATTTCTACGTCACCGCCACCACCAGCGGCGTGGATCGCATTTATCAGCAGATGCTCAAGTGGAATGCCCAGTGGCGTCTGAACGTGGACATCACCAACGTCACGGCGGCCATCGCTGCGGTCAACGTGGCGGGTCCGGATTCGCGCAAGGTGCTGGAGCAGGTCTGTACCGACCTTGATCTGTCTGCCGCAGGTTTCCCTTATCTTGGCGTGCGCCTGGGCACGGTTGCCGGCATCAAGGCGAGGCTGTTGCGGGTCGGCTTCGTCGGCGAACTGGGCTACGAGATCCACGTCCCCGCTCGTCACGCGCTCAGGCTCTGGGATGCACTTGTCGAGGCTGGCAAGGCCTTCGACATGCGTCCGTTCGGCGTGGAGACGCAACGCCTGTTACGTCTGGAAAAAGGCCACGTCATCATCAGTCAGGACACCGATGGCATGACCCATCCGGCCGAAATCGACATGGGTTGGGCTGTCAGCCGCAGCAAGCCTTTCTTCGTCGGCCGCCGCTCGGTGGACATCCTCGAGGCCCAGCCGCAGAAGCGCAAACTGGTTGGCTTCACCCTGCCCAAGGCCAGCCCGCTGCCGCTTGAGGGGCATCTGGTGCTCAAAGGCCCGGACATCAGTGGCAACGTGACGTCCTGCGAGTACTCCTCGACCCTGGGCATGATCATCGGCATGGCCTATGCCGCATTCGACCAGAGCACACCCGGCCAGCAGATTCCGATCCGCGTCGAAGATGGCGTGGTGGTTCAGGCAACCGTTGTGAAACTGCCGTTCTTCGACCCTGAAAACCAGCGCCAGGAGCTCTGACCCATGACCAGCCTTAGCCAGAACAGCCCTGTCGGCGCCAGCCCGCGCGCCTTGTGCACGCTGCAAGACCTTACCGATCGGCCACGCGTAGGATTTCGCGGCACGCAAAGCGCTGACTACCTCACGGCACGCGGTTTCAGCCTGCCCGAGGCACCGAACCGCGCCGTCACACAGGCAGACGGCAGCCATGTCGCGCGCCTTTCACAGACCGAATACCTGCTGCTGGGCAGCCCGCTTGATGACGGGCAGCGCATCGCCGATGAAGAAGCTCGCTGGGAGCTGGACCACAGCGCCAACTACCTGCTGCCTCGCGAAGACAGCCATGCCTGGCTGCAACTGAGTGGCGTGTGCATCGCCGAGGTGATGGCCAAACTGTGTGGCGTGGATCTGCGTCCCGAAGCGTTTGCGCCAGGTTCGGTGGCGCAGACTTCGGCAGCGCGCATCAATGTGATCGTCATCAACCTCGGCGCGCAGGCCGAACCCTGTTTCCAGATCCTCTTCGATCGGGCCTCATTGGCTTACTTCAAGGACGCAATGCTGGATGCCATGACCGAGTTTGGGGGACGCCTCTCATGAACAACGGGTTATTGCTCCGGTGAATAAAGGCCGTTTCGTGCTCATGAACGACAACAAGTGTCTGTTACCGCCAAGCCGCCTAAAGAATGCTGGCAAAAAGTCGTTGACCTCTTGGTAGACCATAAGAGCGACCCTCAGCTCATCGCCCCGGGTCGCAGACTGCATCCATGCAGCGCCCAACACTTGCGGCAGTAACGGACATCCCGGAGCTCAAATGAATATCAAACAGAAATTGACGTGGGCGTTCGCAGTCATTGCGTGCTTGCCCATATTAGTCGTCGCCGCCATCGTGGTGGTGAACCTGCGCGACAAGGCGACCAGTGATTTCGTGGACGGCAGCGCACGCGAGATTCGCCAGGTCGACAATGCCATGCAACTGTTTTTCGACGGCATTACGCAGAACGTCAATTACATCGCAGCGCACCCATTGATCGCCGGGGCGAGCGACGATTTCCGCAGCTACATGGGTGCAACGCCTACCGCGCAGTCAGAGAATGACAGGCAGGCGACCGAGCTGTTCGCCAATATCGCCAAGGCCCACCCGGCCTACTCCTACGTCTCTTATGGCCTGATCAACGGCAGCTACATCATGACGCCGGAAGACCCGAAAATGAGTAACTACGACCCGCGTGTGCGGCCGTGGTACAAGACGGCGATGGCCAATGCCGGCAAGACTGTGCGCAGCGACGCCTATTACTGGGCCAACGACGACGCGGTACTGGTCAGCACCATCCGGGCGATTCCCAACAAACTGGGCAACCCTGGCGGCGTGGTCAATATTGACGTATCGCTCAAGCAACTGACCAACATCGTCAAGCAGATCAAACTGGGCGAAAGCGGCTATCTGATGCTGATGGAAAAGAACGGCACCGTGCTGGTCGATCCCAAACAGCCCGAGCATAACTTCAAGAAACTGGGCGAACTGGGCGACGGCTTCAGCGATCTGGCGAAAACCGCCAGTGGGCTGGTCGAGGTGACACTTAACGGCGAACGCTACATGGCCAATGTGTACCCGTCCGAGCAACTGGGCTGGAACTTCATCGGCCTGATCAAGCAGGACGAAGTGATGGCCTCGGCCACACGCCTGACCTGGTTGATCGGTATCATCGCGGTGGTGCTGGCGATGGTCTTTGCAATTGTCGGTGCCAGTTTCGCCCGCGTTATCGTGCGTCCGATCCACAGTGTTTCCAGTGGTCTGGAAGGCATCGCGGGCGGTGAAGGCGACCTGACCCAGAACCTAGCCGTGCGCGGCAAGGATGAAACCGCGCAGCTGGCGGGCTGGTTCAACAAGTTCCTGACCGCGATCCGCAGCCTGATCCAGCACATCGGCCAGGCGGCCGGGAAGATTCTCGAAGCCTCACACAGTTCGACACGTGTCTCCAACGACATGGCTGAAGCCGCTGGCCGGCAGCGCGAAGCAGTGGACATGGTCTCCACGGCGTTTCATGAAATGGTCGCCACCTCCAATGAAGTCGCGCGCTCCTGCAGCCAGGCCGCCGACTCGGCCGACAACGGTCAGCAACAGGCGCGTGAAGGTCAGCGGCAGATCGATGAGGCGGTGCGCAGCGTCGACCAGCTCAGCGAGGAGCTGACCCGCTCGGCCAAGGACATGACGCAACTGGAAAAGGACAGCGCAGGCATTCAGTCGATCCTCAACACCATCCGCTCGATTGCCGAGCAGACCAACCTGCTGGCGCTCAACGCCGCCATCGAGGCAGCACGTGCAGGCGAACAGGGTCGCGGCTTTGCCGTGGTAGCCGACGAAGTCCGCGCACTGGCCAAACGCACCTCGGACTCGACCGCCGAAATCGACAACCTGCTGGGCAACCTGGCCAAACGCACTGCCTCGGTGGCGCAACAGATGCATGCCAGCCTCGACGTGTCGCAGCAATCGGTGACCAAGATCGGACAGGCACGCAGCAGCTTCGAGCAGATCCGCGAGTCAGTGGATGTGATTCGCGACATGAACACCCAGATCGCAACCGCCGCCGAGGAACAGCATCAGGTGGCCGAAGACATCAACCGGCACATCAGCCAGATCCATGGTGATGCGCAGTTGATCGCCGAACTCTCGGACTCGGCCCGCGCGGATTCCAGAAGCCTGGAGATGCTGTCCAGCGAACTGGACGGCCTGGTGCGCAAGTTCAAGACCTGATAATGCACACACGGAGCGTGGGAACGATGGGCGTCTGTGCGCCCCCTATCGTGCCCATGCTCCGCGTGTTCTGGACGCGCTGCGTCCTGTCCGCAGCAGGTGATCTAATCTCCACCCCTCTCAAACCATTCGGTCAGAAAATCCAGAAAAGTACGCAGCGTTGCTGACTGATGGTGCCTTGAGGTGTAGATCGCGTGTATCCCCAAAGCCCGTGGCTGGTACTCCGGCATCAGGGCGATCAGCTTGCCGCTCGCCATCAGCGGCGCCGCCGAATGCACAGGCTGCAGACTGATACCGGCGCCCGCCACTGCGGCCTCCAGCAGCACCACTGAATCGTTGGCACTCAGGTTGCCGCCGACCGGCACACTGAGCGGCAGTTGCTGGCGGGTGAACTCCCAAAGGCTTTTGCCGAAGTACGAATAGGTCAGGCAGTTGTGGGCAGGCAGTTCCTGCGGCCTGGACGGCGTGCCGTGCACGGCGAGATAGGCTGGAGAAGCACACACCACCGAAGCGCACTGCCCCAGCGGACGGGCAATGACATTGGGGTCCAGCTGATTGGTGATGCGGATCGCCAGATCGATTCGCTCGCTGACCAGATCCACGGCCTCGTTGCCGATAAGCAGGTCTGCCGAGGTGCCGGGATAACGGCGCAGGTAAGCCGTCACCGCGGGTGCCAGAACGGCCAGGGCCAGTGACTGCGAACAGGCGATGCGCAGCATGCCGCGTGGCTCCTCGATTTGCGTATCGGCCGCCAGCGGCACCGCGTCGGCCAGCTCAATCAACTGCTGGCAACGCAACAAGGTCACTTGTCCGGGGGCGGTCAAGCCGAGCTTGCGCGTGGTCCGGTGTAGTAATCGCGCTCCGGCCCAGCTTTCCATCTGCGCCAGATAACGCGTGACCATTGCCCGAGACATGTCCAGCGCCTCGGCGGCGGCTATGAGGCTGCCCCTGTCGTTGATAGCGATGAATACCCGTGCCGCTATGATCCGATCCACGATTCGTCCGATATAAGCAATCAATAGTTGCCAATACTGAGGCTTTTGTTTCATCTAAGGCAACATAAGATAACGACCTCAGTCCTGCCCGAACGAAGGTCGTACCCCATGTTGCGTAAATCCCTGCTTGCCCTGTCCTTCGCTGCTCTGTTCCCTCTCGCAGCCCAGGCCGCCGCCCCCCTGGCAATCGAAGTGTATAACCCGGCTGAAAAAGCCGTCTTCCCGGTGTCATCCGAACTGATCACCGGCAAGCATGACGCGGTGCTTATCGATGCGCAGTTCCAGCGCAACGACGCCGAGGCCCTGGTGCAAAAGATCAAGGCCAGCGGCAAGCAACTTACCACCGTCTATATCAGCCACAGCGACCCGGATTACTACTTCGGTCTGGACGTCATCAAAGCCGCGTTCCCCGAGGCGAAGATCGTCGCCAGCGCACCTACCGTGAAGGCGATCAAGGCGTCGATGCAGGGCAAACTCGCCTACTGGGGCCCGATTCTCAAGGACAATGCGCCAGCCAGCCTGGTTGTGCCGGAAGTGCTCAAGGGCGACCACCTGACGCTTGAAGGCCAACCGTTGCAGATCAAAGGCCTTAACGGCCCGGCGCCCGAGCGCAGCTACGTATGGATTCCCTCCCTCAAGGCAGTGGTCGGCGGTGTCGTGGTCTCCAGCGGTATTCATGTCTGGGTCGCTGACACGCAAAGCACGAAATCGCGTCATGACTGGCTCGCGACACTCAAAGGCATCGAGGCGCTGAAACCGGCCACCGTGATTCCGGGTCATTACCTGGGCGAGGTCCCGTCAGGCACCCAGGCTGTGACGTTTACCGCCGACTACCTGAAGTCCTTCGAAGAGCAGGCCGCCAAGGCCAAGGATTCCGCCGCCCTGATCGACGCCATGCACAAAGCATGGCCGCAACTGGCCGAACCGGCTTCGCTGGAGATGAGCGCAAAAGTCATCAAGGGCGAGATGAAGTGGCCAAATTGATCCGGCACCTGTAAGGCCCCGGCGGAGCGCTGCGAATATCAGCAGGGGCCAGGCTTTTACCTGCGCGGCGCACATGCACTCAGCTATGGTCAGACGCCCATATCAGTCGCTATGCTGCGCCCATGAACGCCCCTCTGAAAATCCGTAACCCCTGCCCGCCCGGCGCTTGCGACTGCAAGCGCGAGCTGCTGGACGCGGAAGATGCAGACCTGCGGATTCTGCTGCTGTCCCGCGACGCAGAAAAAACCCTGCTGGATCGCCTGGAGCGTATCGACAGTCTGGAAGATCTGGAGCACATGCAGCGCAAGATTTTCCAGCAACTGGGCGTGCGTGTCGACGTCGCGCCGGGCTTCAATGAAGTGCGCACCATGCGCGGCATCAGCATTGTCGTCGAGGAAAAGGTCGGGCTGTGTCGCAAGACGCGTCAATCGATACCTGCCGCCATCCGTCGCGCCCTGGAAGCACGTCCACAGATCGCCTATCAGTTGCTCAACGCCAACGACCTGCTGCGCGACGCGTGAGTCGAGACAAAGCCCAGGCAGGCTTTCAGAAACGACAACGCCCGGCCTGAACAGACCGGGCGTCACGTGAACACTACCGCAAGCTGATCAACAAACCCCAGGCGGGATGCCGTCCTTGTTGAAGTCTTTCAGGCGTTCCTTTTCTTCGGGCGTCGAGTGCGCGGGCACATCGCTTTGCGGTTCCGGTTTTTTCTCGTCTTTCTTGTCAGTCATGGTCGTTGACTCCGCTGGTGGACACTCAAATAAGGCCACGCGCGGAGCATTCGGTTCAGACTGATTGCACAGTGCGGCGCTGATCGACGTTGCATTCCAGTTGCCTGGCCAGCCCCTGCAGATCGAGCAGGGTCGCGCGCCAGCTGCGCTCCTGACTGCCGACACTGACCAGCGAACGGACCCGGTCATTGACCGAAATGCCCTTGCCGGCACTGGCTTGCCAGCCCTGTTCCAGCATGGCCGGATCGAACTGATTGAACGCGTCGATTGCATCGACGCGGTTCACTGCAAAACCGAAGCACAGCCGCTCGCCACGCACGATCAATACACGCGACGCTTCGCCCTGGACCTGTGCGCCTTCGCCCAGCAGGCTGCTCAGGCAGATCAGCGGTACCTGCTCGCCGCGCAAATTGAACTGCCCCAGCAAATGCGTTTCCGGCTGCGACAGGCCGATCAGTTGCTGCGGCATGCTCATGATTTCCACGATCTGGCTCAACGGTGCCACGAAGCGGGTCGGCGCATCGAACAGCAGGCAGGCGTGGCGCAGCATGGCCTTGGTCACATCGTGCGACGCCTGGGCAGGTTTGACGTCGTGCTGATAAACCTGGGTGTAGCTTTTGACTTCCGGGCGCTGCAGCAGCATCGGATGATCAAGCAACAAGGCCTGCTGCCCATCCTCCAGGTTCATCACTCCGGCCAGCAGCTCTGGATGCGGCAGGCCGTAACCCGGCGCCGCCAACAGGCTGTCCGGATCCTGACGCTGAATGGCAACCATGCGGTCGTAGCCAAACCCGCACACCCGCCCGTCCGGCGCAGTCAACAGCAGCAACTGCGGCTTGGACGTCTGACGCTGATGATCCAGGCCAAGCACTTCGGACAGATTGAGCGCCGGGACCTTTGTGCCACGCACCGAGGTGACGCCGAAGCAGCAGTCACTGGCAAAATCCGACGCCGTGATCTCGGGATCGTCCACCAACTCGGTCACAACGCTGGCATCGATACAGAAGTTGCGGCCATCGCACTCGAACACCAGGTAATGCAGCAAGCGACTCTTGGCGGCCAGCGCCTCATCCTTGAGCACTTGCGCGTTGGGGTCGGCAGCGAACAGTACGCCTTGCAACCCACTCATGAAGGCAAGATCGAGCTTGTAGATCATCCGTGACTTTTCAGCGCCGAGCAGCAGAGAGGGCAGCAGCCCGACAGCGCTGCCCGCGGGCCCCAGCGGGCTGAACTGAGAATCGCGGGCCTTGAGAATGTCGCACACCGCGTCAATCGCCAGCCCGAGGTAGCCACCGCCGTACTTGAGAATCGCGACCAGTGGCGTCGGCGAAGACATATCGCCACCCTCCGCCAGTTGAGCCCGCAGGTCGACCAATGGCACCGGTTTGCCGCGCAGGGTAAACACCCCACGCAACGCCCCCCGGGTCAATGGATGGGGATGCAGATCAGCGGGCCAGTGCACGGCCTCCATCAATGCATCGGCAACCACCGCCAGATACACACCATTGATCTGCACGACGCCATAGGCATTCAGGCTGCTCATGCAGGTTGTCCGATGGATACCTTGTTCAGAGTTTCGGTGTAGCCGGTCAGGTTGGCTTTATGCAGCTCGACGATCAGGGTCTCGACTTCCTGCGCCGACAGGCGTTGCTTCTCTGTCGCCGTGTTGATCCCGTCGATCGCCTGAGTGGTCTGCATCACGCCTTCCACGATGTGTTCGAAGGCTTCGCCGGCACTGCGCGAAATCTCGTTGCCCGACTCGATCCGGCTGACCGTTTCCAGAATCAGCTTGTTGATTTCCTTGGTCGCACGCGAGGACTTCTCGGCCAGCTTGCGCACCTCGTCGGCGACTACCGAAAAGCCCAGGCCATGTTCACCGGCCCTGGCCGCTTCGATGGCCGCGTTGAAGGCCAGCATGTTGGTCTGGCTGGCGATCTCGCTGATCACCTGAATGATGTCCTGAATGCCCTCGGCGGACTTGGCAATCATGCCCATTGCGTCGGACGCCTTGACCAGCGTCTGCGAACCGGAACTGGCCTGCTCACGCGTCATTCTGGCCAGATCGGTGGCCGTCTCGGTACTTTGCGCCACATAGGAAATGGCGTTCATCAGTGCTTTCACCGAATCACCCATGGCGCGGGTCTTGGCCTCTATCGCCTGTTCCATCTCGACCTGACGGGTAATGTCAGTGGCGAATTTCACCACTTTGAACGGCAAGCCGTCGTGGTCGAAAATCGGGCTGTACGTCGCCTGAATCCAGATTTTCTGCCCGTATTTGCTGACACGCATGAAGCGCCCGGAATAGAACTCGCCCTGCCCCAGCCCGTGCCAGAATTCACGGTACTCGGTGCCGCGCACGTATTCTTCCTCACAGAAGATACGGTGATGCTTGCCTTTGATTTCCAGCAGGCCATAACCCAGCGCTTTGAGGAAGTTGGCGTTGGCGGTGATGATGTTGCCGGCCATGTCGAATTCGATGACGGCCTGGGCGCGGTCGATGGCATTCACCTTGCCCTGGTCCTCGACGCTGGTTTCCTTGGCCACAGTCACGTCGAGCGCGAACTTGACGATCTTGTAGGGTTTGCCCTGCGCATCGAAAATCGGGTTGTAGGTGGCCTGAATCCAGATCTCCTTACCGTCCTTGCGCTTGCGCTTGTATTCGTTGGCGTCGTACTCGCCGCGCCCCAGCTTCTCCCAGAGCTCACGATACTGCAGGCTGCTGACGAATTCCTCGGAGCAGAACATGCGGTGGTGCTCGCCGACGATTTCATCGAGCTCGTAGCCAAATACCGCCAGAAAATTGCGGTTGGCGTGCAGCACCTTGCCCGTCAGATCGAATTCGATCACCGCCTGAGAACGTTCGATGGCTGTCACCTTGCCCGCGGACTCAGCCTGACGAATGCGGCTCTCGGTCACATCGTTGGCGAACTTCACGACCTTGTAAGGACGACCATCCGGGTCGAAGATCGGGTTGTAAGTGGCGCTGATCCACAGCTCGCGACCGTTTTTGCCGATGCGCTTGTATTCGCCGGAGTCATACTCGCCACGTTCGAGCTTGGCCCAGAAGGCCCGATAGGCCGGACTGTTCAGGTAGTCGTCTTCGCAGAACATGCGATGGTGCTGACCCTGAATCTCGTCCAGACGATAGCCCAGGACCTTGAGAAAGTTTTCGTTGGCGTTGAGCACGCGACCGTTCAGGTCGAATTCGATAATGCCCTGCGAACGATCAATGGCCGCAACCTTGCCTTCGTACTCGGCATTGGACTTGCGTTGCGCAGTCACGTCCGTGGCGAACTTCACGACCTTGAACGGATTGCCCTGCTCGTCGAACACCGGGTTATAAGTAGCCTGCAACCAGATCTCGCGCCCGTTCTTGCCCAGGCGCTTGTACTGACCTTCGTCGAAAGCGCCCTTGCCCAGTTTTTCCCAAAACGTTGCATATTCGACGCTGGACGCATGTTCCGGCGTGCAGAACATACGGTGATGCCGACCCTGGACCTCATCCAGCCGATAACCGACGCAATCCAGAAAATTGGTGTTGGCCCGCAGGATATTGCCTTCAAGATCGAACTCGATCATCGCCTGGGAACGCTCAATGGCCGTCATCAGCGAGTGAAGATCAAGTTCCAGCCCGGCCTTGTCCCTGGGGGTGCTTTCAATTGTGGTCGACATGTGGAAATACTCTACGAGTAAGCATCTATGGAAGTATTGTTATGAAGCGCCGGTTTCCGCGAGCCCTGTCAGACATAGCGATGTGTGGACTATGGAGGCTGCCGATCAAGCCGGTTAATCGTCTTTCTCAATGCCGTCCATAGCGCAAACTGCAGTTCATCAGCGCCGGATGGAATGACCGACTCCACTTGGCAGGTAGCTGTAGCATTAACATCGGCATCAAACGGAACAGCTTTAGGGCAGCTATTTCGCTATCACATGGACAGACTGCCGTTCGTCAGCGAAGAGCGCTTCGAACACCACGCCTTTATCGACGTCGAACACCTCTTGTTCATCAGGCATAAAACCAGATGACAAGAATGACAGCGCCAGTCCAGCCCAGGGTCAGCAAGAAGGAAAGTCCAGCAAGACGCGGATCCATAGAACTCCTGTTCTAGAAGGCTTGGGTAGGCTGAGGGCTGCATACGTAGGCCTGTATCGGCCGGATCACCGACATATCAATTATTTTCGTCACTTTGAAACACTGTAGACGTGCAGGTTTTGCCCTGGATCAATGTTTGTTCGTTGCGACCCGGTCAGGTACTTGAGTAAGGCGTCGGCCAGATATTTCACGAACAGATAATCAGGCCCGGGACATGGCGTGCGAAGGGAAATCCTTAAAATTCAAATAACGCATAATTTCTAAATTAATAATTATTTAATTTAATAATAAACCTATAACAAAAAAGAATTTCACGGCAGTTTTTTATAGGAATACCGTAATCCCATTACCGACCCCTTTCTCCAGGCGGAGGTGAATCTACCTTCCTCATCACGCCCGGGGCACACTTCATGAGCAAACAACGACACCTTAAACTTGGCGCCATGGTCCACGGGGTCGGCCATGGCTGGGGCGAATGGCGCCACCCGCAAGCGCTGGCCAACGCCAGTGTGAATTTAGGGTTTTATCAGCAACAGACCCACCTGGCAGAAGCGGCCCGATTCGATTTTGTGTTCATTGCCGACAGCCTGCACATTCACGAGAAATCCAGTCCTCACTACCTGAATCGCTTCGAGCCCTTGACCATTCTGTCCGCACTCGCAGCCACCACCCGGCACATCGGTCTGGTAGCAACGGTCACGGTCAGTTACACAGAGCCCTTCCAGGTCGCCCGCCAGTTTGCCTCACTGGACCACATCAGCGGCGGCCGGGCTGGCTGGAACGTGGTGACGTCGTGGCTGAGTGGCACCGCCGATAACTTCAGCAAGGGCGAACACCCGCCACATGCGGTGCGCTACCGAATTGCCAAAGAGCATATCGAAGTGGTCAAGGGCCTTTGGGATTCCTGGGAAGACGACGCTTTCGCCTACGACAAGCAGAAAGGCGAGTTCTTCACGCCAGGCAAACTGCACGCGCTGAACCACAAGGGCGAATTTTTCTCGGTGAAAGGCCCGCTCAACATCGCCCGGTCGAAGCAGGGTCAACCGGTGATTTTTCAGGCAGGCACTTCCGAGGCCGGGCGTAACTTCGCCGCTCAGAATTCGGATGCGATCTTTGTCCACGCCGAGAGCTTCGATGAAGCACGCGCCTACTATCAGGACCTGAAACAGAGAGCTGGCGGCTTTGGCCGAGATCCCCACGCGCTGTCGATTCTGCCGGGTATTCGCCCGATTGTCGGGCGTGATGAGGCCGAGGTGGAGAGCCGCTATCGCCAGGCCGTGGAGCTGGTGACGATCGAAGATGCCATTGTCGCCCTTGGCCGCCCCTTCAATGATCACGATTTCAGCCAGTACCCACTGGACGAACCCTTCCCGGAACTAGGTGATCTGGGCTCCAACAGCCAGAAAGGCGGTTCGGACCGGATCAAGCAACTGGCCAGAGACGAAGGCCTGAGCCTGCGTGAGGTCGCCCTGCGCTTCTCCCTGCCCCGACGCGACTTCGTCGGCACGCCCGATCAGGTTGCCGACGCGATACAGACATGGTTCGAGGCAGGCGCAGCCGATGGCTTCATCATCAACAGCGTCCTGCCGGACGGTTTGCAGTATTTCACTGAACAGGTGGTGCCGGTGCTGCAGCAGCGCGGACTGTTCCGCACCGAATACACCGGCAATACGCTGCGTGACAATCTCGGTCTTGAAATACCGGCCAATCGTCATGCAAAGGCTGTCGCCCATCAATCAGACGAGGCTGTGGCATGACTCGACTCGTGATAGCCAGCCAACTGGATGATGACTTCAATCAGGTCATCAGCGAGCGGCTTGCAGTGACCCATCCAGAAGCCAGGGTCATCGGCGTACCGGCCGGCGTGCCGAGCGACCTGCCCGGCGAGGTCAGCATTCTGCTGGCGCGCCCTATCAATGTGCGTGGTTATGAAGCCCCTGCCTCGCCGCCTCCGGGCTGGCCCTATGGCCTGAAATGGATTCAGGTGGTGTCTTCGGGCATCGACTTCTATCCCGGCTGGCTGTTCGACGGCCCGCCGGTCAGCACCTCGCGGGGCAGCGCAGCAGAAAACATTGCCGAGTTCTCGTTGGCCGCCATTTTCGCTGCTGCCAAACACTTGCCGGACATCTGGGTGCATGACTCGCAATGGAATTTCACTGCACTGACACCGCTCAAGGGCACTACGCTCGGGATTCTCGGCTTCGGCGCCATCGGTCGCAGCCTGGCCGGTAAAGCGCTGGCACTGGGCATCACCGTCGTGGCGTTGCGGCAGAGCCAGACGCCGTTCGAGGTTGATGGCGTCGAAAGCGCGCGCGACATTCACGAGCTTTTTTCCCGCGCCGACCATCTGGTACTGGCCGCACCTCTGACACCTGCCACACGGCACATCGTCAACGCCGACGTACTGAACAGCGCCAAACCCGGCCTGCACCTGATCAACATCGCCCGTGGTGGCCTGCTTGACCATGAGGCGCTGCTCAAGGCGCTCGATAGGGGAACCATTGGCCTAGCCTCGCTGGACGTCACTGAACCCGAGCCCCTGCCGGACGGTCATCTCCTGTATGCACACCCCAGAGTACGCCTGTCACCCCACACCTCGGCGATCTCCAGCAACAGCCGCCACGAAATAGCCGACAGCTTTCTGGCCAACCTTGACCGTTTTCTCAGCGGGCAGGCCTTGCAGAATCAGGCTGATCGCCAGCGCGGCTACTGACACAGATCATCCTCATTGCGCTGCGTGGGGATACCACTCCTGACACTCAGCGTCACCTTCAAATACCGAGCGTGCCATGCCCAAACCGATAAAAAACACACAAACCGGCTATCGTCGTCCGCTGCTGGCAGGTCTGCTCGCGGCGTTGGCCTTGTGCATCACCTTCCCTGCCGAAGCGCAGGAAACGCTGCGAATCGGTTACCAGAAATCGTCGACGCTGATCACCCTGCTGAAAACACAGGGCATTCTGGAAAAAGCCCTCGCGCCGCAAAACGTCACCGTCACCTGGCATGAGTTTCCGAGTGGCCTGCCGCTGCTAGAGGCTTTGAACATCGGCAACGTGGATATCAGCGCGGATGTGGCGGACACCGTACCGATCTTCGCCCAGGCAGCGCAGGCCCGGCTGACCTACTTTGCCCAGGAAGCGGCCTCGCCTTCCGCGCAGGCGATCATCGTCCATAAAAACTCGCCCGTGCAGCAGTTATCGGATCTGAAAGGCAAAAAGGTCGCGGTCACCAAGGCGGCGGGTTCTCACTATCTGCTGATCGCAGCATTGAAAAAGGCCGGTCTGACATTTTCCGATATTCAGCCCGCCTACCTGTCGCCCGCCGACGGCCGCGCGGCCTTCGAGAACAATAAAGTTGACGCCTGGGTCACCTGGGAACCCTTCCTGACCAGCGCCCAACGGCAATTGCCGACGCGCACTCTGGCTGACGGCAAGGGATTGTCCAGCTACAAGCGTTATTACCTGACCGGCACCGGCTACGCCAAGGACCACCCACAAGTGCTCAGCGTGGTTTACGAGCAGTTGCACAAGGCAGGCATCTGGCTCAAGGCCAATCCACGCGAAGCAGCGCAGCTACTGAGCCCTTTGTGGGGCAATCTGGATATCGAAACGGTTGAAATCGCCAACAGCCATCGGACTTATCAGATCCAGCCAGTCACGCACGATCAATTGGACGAACAACAGCATATCGCCGAAGCCTTCTTCGCTGCCGGCCTGCTGCCCAAGGCGGTGGATGCGCAGGATGTGGAGGTGTGGAAGCCTTGAGGAATGAAGGGGCACACCCGCTCGCATGGAGCGAGTATGCCCCTCGATCAGTCTCCGGACTCAAACACCCGGCGGCGTGGGAAACGCTCCGCGAGCGGTTTCATAAGCCTGCGCGACACGCAACGCCAGGGCATCCTTGAAGCGCGGCGCGACGATCATCATGGCGACCGGCAGTCCGTCTGCCAGACCGGCCGGGACTGACGTGGCCGGGTGGCCGGTCAGGTCGAACGGTGCGGTGTTGGCCAGCATGTTCAATGCGCTATGCACGTACTCTTCAATCGGCGCGTCGGCGGCGGTCAGTGTGGTCGCCACGAACGGCATGGTCGGCATTACCAGCACGTCGAACTGCTGGAAGGCTTCATCGTATTGACGGGTGAGCTCCGGCACCAGCATCCGCGCCTTGGCGTAGTACGCACCGTGCAGGTTTTTCAGGCTGTAATGCCCGGTCAGCGCCACGGCACGCACGCTGCTGGATAACGCATTGGCGTGTTCGCGACGCTTGGCGCCGAAGTAACTCATGATCTCGGGATCGTAGTAGCCGTCGACATTCATGCCATAACCGTTGCCTTGCAGCATCTGGTAGGCCGCGCCATCGGTGGCGATGACATTCCACATGTCCAGCGCCACCCCGCAGTGCCACGGTGCACTGGCATCACCGACCGTCGCACCGAGACTTTCCAGTTGCGCCACGGCAGCACGAACCAGTGCGTCAACCTGCGGCTCGGACATGCCGGGAATCGCGAAGCCTTCACGCAGCAGGCCTATTTTCAGGCCGGCAACGCCTTGATCGAGGGTCGCGACGCAGCTGACGGCTGGCGGGTTTTTCTGTCTCGAGTCGAGCCCGTCGGCGCCGGCGATCACATCGAGCATGATCGCGCAGTCGCGCACGTTGTTGGCCATCGGGCCGACATGGTCGATGGTCCGTTCAATCGGGAAGGCGCCGGTGTAAGGCACCAGGCTGTAGGTGGGTTTGTGTCCGACGATGCCGCTCCAGGCCGACGGCATGCGGATCGACCCACCCTGATCGCCACCGATGGCCATGTCCACTTCCTGCAGCGCGACCAGCACGGCGCTGCCGCTGGATGAACCACCTGCGTTGCGGGTCAGGTCCCAGGGGTTTTTCACCGCGCCGGTGGCCGAGGTAAAACTGGCTCCGGAGAAACACAGGTCTTCGCACACCGACTTGCCAATCACCGTCGCACCCGCAGCTAGCAGGCGCTTGACCACCGTGGCGTCTTCGGACGGCACGTAACCGTCAAGGCTCAGCGAGCCATTGGCCATAGGCACACCGGCCACCGATACGTTGTCCTTGATAACCACCGTTCTGCCTGCCAGCGGGCCACTGGCAGCACCGGCAATGTGGGTCTTGACGTACCAGGCTCCGTACGGGTTCTCGGCCGCAGCCGGTTTGCTGTGTTCGCGCAACGGCGCAGGCTGGGCAACATGCGCAGCGTACAGGGCATCGATGGCTTCGTAGGAACCCAGAGTTTCGTCTGCGAGACTCAGGAACGACTCCATCTGGCTGTCTGACAGGTCGTAGCCATGGTCCTGGGCGGCAATCAGAAAGTCGGCTTTGCTGGGGCGTTTTACGGACATGGTGTTCTCCAGATAACGGTAAGGACAGCCCGGGTTCAGGCAGTCATTGACTGGAGCCGCCTGCGCAGGGGCGCACAGGCCTGGGCTCGATCCGGAGGACGTCGTTGTCCACGCCGGTCGCCACGCGGTGTTCCATACCTGCCGGGTCAGGGCGTATGGCAACCTTCCGCGCAGAAGAGGATCAGGCGTGGCGCCCGACACTCGAAGCTTGTCTGCAACCTATCAGGAACAGGCTTGTTGAAACAGTTCATGGGCCTTGACCAGCGCCTCGGCGATTTTTTCCACCGGCTCGCGCTTGGCCATCGCCTGATCACGCAGCGCGTTGTAGGCGTCCGTTTCAGACAGGCCCTTGGTTTCCATCAGGATGATCTTGGCCTGCTGCACGGTGCGCATGACCGCCATGCGCCCTTCCAGGCGCTTGACGTGCTTTTCCCGTTCCCGCGTCTTGCGGGCCTGGCTGAGGGTGATGGCCAGAGCGGTCAGCAGGCCGAACGAGCGGACCGGCGACGGAATCACCGAACAGGCGTTGAGCTGCACCAGCGCCTCGACAATGATCGGGTTTTCATAGGCGATCACCGGAATGATCGGTGGCGTCGAGTGATGCAGCAGCCAGGGCGTGTTGGTCGACAGACTCTCCGGCGATACCGCCAGCACGATCACGTCAGCCTCGCTGTGCAGACGCTCGGGGATCGGCCACTGCACACGCACCTGACAACCGATGCGCTGCAACTGAGCGATCAGGTTGCGACCGTCTTCGTCATCGGGATGCATCACCAGCACGCTGATATCGCGCAGGTCCTTGATGCCGCCTGCGCTGTCGTTGCGCAAACGTTTCTTGGCGGCACGCAGGGTCATGGACGCCTCCCGGTCAGGCTGGACCAGCCATTGAAGTCAGGCGCCACCGCATAAGGGTCGGGCTTCAGCGCTTTCTGACTTTCGTAAAGGATGTCGAACTGCCCGTCGGCATTGGCACGGCCGATCCGCGAG
Source organism: Pseudomonas syringae pv. coryli str. NCPPB 4273 (assembly GCF_000972175.1). NCBI lineage: Bacteria > Pseudomonadati > Pseudomonadota > Gammaproteobacteria > Pseudomonadales > Pseudomonadaceae > Pseudomonas > Pseudomonas syringae pv. coryli. The sequence continues at coordinate 80,640 of NZ_AWQP01000016.1, forward strand.
TACAGGTAGGTATGGTGGTTGTGTTCATCGATACGCACCCGTCCCTGAGGCGCGTCGTATTCCAGACCGCGCATGGTCTGCAACACACTCTCCACGTCGGTACTGCCTGCACGGGCGATCGCCTTGGCCAGCAGATGGACCTGAAAGTAAGCGGCCTCCCAGCAGCGGTCGGTCACCTGATGCTGGCCAAACATTTCCCGGTACTGGGCGATGCACTGGCGATTGAGCGGCGTGTCGATCGACTGGAAATAGGTCGCTGCCGAAATGTGCCCGGTGCCCAGATGGACGCCCATCTGCTGAATATCGGTTTCGCTGGTAGTGACACTGGCAATCGGCATGACCGCTGGGTCGAAACCGGCATCAGCGTAGGCCTGATACAGGTGCGCCATGGTGTCGCCGACCACTGTCGAAAAGATGAACGAGGGTTTCAGCTCTCTGGCCTTGACCATGAGTCTGGCGAAGTCCTCTGCCCTGGCGTTTTTCAGTGGCAAATAGTATTCGCCCAGCTTGCTGCCGCCCCGTTCGTAAAGCAGGTCGCTCATCAACCGGTTGGTTTCGTACGGGTAGACGTACTCCGAGCCGATCATCAGCACGCGACTGCCGAAGTGATCGAACATGTAGCTGCCCAGTGGCACCGCGTTGTGGTTCGGCGTGGCGCCGGTGTAGATGATGTTGCGCGAATACTCGAAGCCCTCGTAGTACACCGGATAAAGCAGCAATGCGTTGTAGCGTTCGACGACAGGCAATACGGCCTTGCGCGCCGCCGAGGTGTAGCAACCGAAGAAAAACCGCAGGTTCTCTTCGCGAATCAGCGATTCGACATGCATGGCAAACAGCGCAGGCGTGGAATCCGGATTGCGGGTGATCAGTTCCAGAGGACGCCCATTCACGCCCCCGGCGGCATTGATCTGATGAATTGCAAACTGTGCGCCGCGCATTGTTGAACACTCACCGGCAGCGGTGACGCCGGTATTGGAAAACAGACCTCCTATGCGGATCGACGGGTCAGTCATGCCTATAAACCTTTCACGTGAGATGAGACGCCCGCAGGTGGCCGGGAGCCTGAAAAGAAGACTGAGCGAATAACCGTGGATTCAACGGTGGCTCTCAGGCGCTTGTGCCTGGGGCTGGCGTGACGGCAGTGTCAGGACCAGTCGTGCGAGGGGCCTTCCACACCTGCCGAGAATGGGCGTGTGGCAAGAGACCCTGCGAGGGTGTCGGGCAGGCTCATGCAGGGAGCGGGCCATGCGTGACGAGGCGCATCAGGGGGAAGCGAATTCGTTGGCGAAGACGTCCGTGCATACGTGGGGTTTAGGTCGCCTCGAACATTGCCTTCGCGAACAAGTTCGCTCCTGCAAAAGCCCAATATCTCAGTCTATGCGTGAGTACATATCGCGAGGAAAAGGGACTTTTGCATCACGCTTTTGGTGCGTAGAAGCGCTGCTCGCGCCAAAGCGGCGCATGTCGGTGTGTGCGTGCAATTAATGCAGGGATGCTCTGCCTCAGGGTTTGGAAACGCGCGCCAACAGCCGTTTCGCCAGTTGGCATTGCCCTTGCTAAGTTCCTCCTGAGACATCGCGCCAGCTGTTTGCCCTACGCCCCTCTCGGCAAGTAGGGAGACACCTCGCGTACGACTGGATCGGACGCAGTTGTCCCGCCAGATTCGGCACAAAAGCCTGACCTCCCGCCCATTGATTTGGCCGGGACGTCGGGCTTTTTTCATTCCTGGGAGATAAGTGAATGCACAACGACAAACGCCGTTTGATCAAGCATGCTCTGTTGCTGGGTGCGATCAGCCTGCTGCCGTTTTCCCTGATCGGTCAGGCGCAGGCGGACGAGACTGTGAAAGTCGGCATCATCCACTCGCTGACCGGCACCATGGCCATCAGTGAAGCCTCGGTGGTCGACGCAGAAAAACTGGCCATCGAAGAGATCAACGCCAGTGGCGGCGTGATGGGCAAAACCATCGAGCCGATCGTCGAGGACGGAGCCAGCGACTGGCCGACCTTCGCCGAGAAGGCGCGCAAGCTGCTGGAAAACGACCACGTTGCGGTCACCTTTGGCGCGTTCACCTCGGCCTCGCGCAAAGCGGTACTGCCGGTCTTCGAGCGCAACAAGGGCCTGCTCTACTACCCGACCTTCTATGAAGGGCTGGAGAAATCCCCGGCCATTATCTACACCGGTGCCGAAGCGTCGCAGCAGACCCTGGCGGCCGTTACCTGGCTGATGGCCAACAAGGGCAAAAGCGTCTATCTGGTCGGTTCCGACTACATCTGGCCACGCACCACCAACAAGCTGGCGCGGGCATCGGTGACCAAACAGGGCGGCTCCATCGTCGGCGAAGACTATCTGCCGCTGGGCGCCATCGAGTTTTCCTCGGTGATCAACAAGATCAAGGCGGCCAAGCCGGACATCGTGCTGTCGACCATCGTCGGCGGCTCCAACGTGGCGTTTTACAAACAGCTCAAGGCTGCGGGTATCGACAGCAGTAACCAGACGCTGATGGGGCTGGCGATCACCGAAGAGGAAGTCACCGGCATCGGTGCAGAAAACCTCGTCGGCTTCCTGACCTGCATGAGCTATTTCCAGAGCCTGAAAAACCCGGTCAACGAGAAATTCGTCCAGGCGTTCAAAACGCGCTATGGGCAGCAGCGCGTCGTCGGTGATCCGATGGCAGCGGCGTACACCGCGGTGTACCTGTGGAAAAAGGCCGTCGAGAAAGCAGGCAGTTTCGACGTGCCGAAAGTGATCGCCGCATCCTCGGAACTGACCCTCGATGCGCCCGAAGGCGAGATCAAGGTGCACAAGGACAACCACCACCTGTGGAAGCGTGCGCGCATCGGCACCCTCAATGCACAGGGCCAGGTCGACGTGATCTACGAGTCGGCACCGATCGAGCCCAACCCCTTTCCGAAACTCTGATCCCGGCCCGGGCGCGATCCGCTTCGCGCCCGCTTTCGTCAATGTGCAGCAACAGGTAGCGACGGCATGACTCTCGATACGCTGGTAATGCAAGTCTTCAGCGGGTTCTCGCTGTTTTCCGTGCTGGTGCTGATGGCACTCGGGCTGACCATTGTGTTCGGCCTGATGGGCGTGATCAACATGGCGCACGGCGAACTGATGGCGATGGGCTCATACATGACCTACGTCACCTCCGTGGTGTTTCAGCGCTACTTTCCCGAGCTCATGGGCTGGTATTTCATCATCGCCATCGGGATGGCCTTTGTGGTGACCTTTGCCTTCGGCCTCCTGCTGGAGCGCTGCTTCATCCGCTTCATGTACAACCGACCGCTCGACACCCTGCTGGCGACCTGGGGACTGTCTCTGGTCCTGCAGCAGCTGTTCCGCCAGGTCTTCGGCCCCAAGGAAGTCAGCGTACCCACCGTGCAATGGTTGCAGGGCGCATGGAAAATCAGCGATGGGCTGGAGCTGCCCCTCAACCGGATTTTCATCATCGGTCTGACCTTCGTGATTGCCGCCGCGGTGTTCCTGTTTCTCTACCGCAGTCGCTGGGGCCTGCGCATTCGTGCCGTGACCCAGAACCGCGCCATGGCCGGTGCAGCCGGGATCAATACCGCACGGGTCGACTCGGTGACCTTCGCGCTGGGCTGTGGCCTTGCGGGCATTGCCGGCAGTTCGTTCACCATGCTTGCGTCCACTGGCCCGGTCAGCGGTCAGCAGTACCTGGTGGACACCTTCATCGTCGTCGTGTTCGGCGGCGTGGAAAGCTTGCTGGGCACTTTCCTGTCGGCGTTCGCCATCGGTCAGACCCAGGTTTCGCTGGAATACCTGACCACCGGTTCCATGGCCAAGGCGATCACCCTGCTGGTGGTCATCGTGCTGCTGTTTTTCCGCCCCAACGGCCTGTTCGCCACGAAAGTGAGACGTTGAGATGAATGACATGACTGAAAAGCCGATGCTCCGGCCGCAGGCCACAGTACCGGGCGCAGGCAAGCCAGCGGGTGGCTGGTTGACGCTGATCGAGCGCTACAGCCTGATCTGGCTGTCGCTGCTGTTGCTGGTGGCGTTACCCCTGATACTGGGTGATTTTCGCCTCGGTCTGGCCGGCAAATACCTGAGCCTGGCGTTCTGCGCAGTGGGCATGGTGATGATCTGGGGCTACGGCGGCATCCTCAGCCTCGGCCAGGGGATCTTCTTCGGCCTGGGCAGCTACATGATGGCGATGTACCTCAAACTCGAAGCCACTGCCACGGACGAAGCGGCCAGCGCCCTCGCCGCGTTCTACGGCTCGGCACTGCCGGACTTCATGATCTGGAACAGCGTCGAAGCCCTGCCCTGGTGGTGGAAGCCGTTCGAGTCGGCAACCTTTACCCTGGCCGCGATCCTGATCCTGCCTGCGCTGCTGGCGTTTCTGTTCAGTTATGCCTACTTCAAAAAGCGCGTGGGCGGCGTGTACTTCTCGATCATTACCCTGTCACTGGCCTCGATCATGTCGATCATGATCATCGGCCAACAGGGCTACACCGGCGGCGTCAATGGCCTGACCGATTTCAAGACGGCCTTCGGCCTGAGCCTGCAGACACCCCAGACGCCCTGGATTCTCTACCTGATCACCACACTGTTGCTGCTGGCCAGCGTCGCGATGTGCGGGTTCATTCTGCGCAGCCGTCTGGGCAAGGTGATCGTGGCGATCCGTGATCGCGAAGACCGGGTACGTTTCTCCGGCTACAACACTGCACTGTTCAAGGCCTTCATCTTTGCCGTGGCCGCACTGATTTCCGCGCTGGGCGGGGTGATGTTCACTTTGCAGGTCGGCCTGGCGTCGCCCTCGCTGGTGGGCATCATTCCGTCCACCGAGATCGTCATCTACGCCGCACTGGGTGGGCGCCTCTCTCTGGTGGGTGCGGTGTACGGCACGCTGCTGATCGGTACGGCAAAAACCTGGCTGTCGGAAAACTTCGTCAGTTTCTGGCAGTACTTTATCGGTTTCCTGTTCATGGCCGTGGTGCTGTTCCTGCCCACCGGGCTGGCCGGGCTGCTGCAGCGCCTGAACAACAAGGAGACGCAGTCATGAGCGCGATGTTACTGAGCGTCGAAGACCTGACCGTGTCATTCGACGGTTTCAAGGCGGTCGACAACCTCAATTTCTATGTCGAGGAAAACCAGGTGCATGTGGTGATCGGGCCCAATGGCGCGGGCAAGACCACCCTGCTCGACATGATTTGCGGCAAGACCCGCCCGAGTGCCGGCAGCATCCGCTTCAAGGACCTGCAACTGGCCAACATGATCGAGTACCAGATCACCCGCGCTGGCGTGGGCCGCAAGTTTCAGAACCCGTCGGTCTACGAAGACCTCACCGTGCGCGAAAACCTCGACATTTCCTCGCCGGACAAGCGCGGCATCTTCAACTGCCTGTTCGCCGGAAAGAATGCGGCGCTGAATGCCGAAATCGATCAGACCGCCGAAATGATCTTTCTCAAGGACCAGTTGGGACGCAAGGCCGGGCTGTTGTCCCACGGCCAGAAACAGTGGCTGGAGATCGGCATGCTGTTGATGCAGCGCCCGGAACTGCTGCTGCTCGACGAGCCCGTCGCCGGCATGAGCGCAGGCGAGCGGGAGAAAACCGCTGGCCTGCTCAAGCTCATCGCCAAGGGTCGCGCGATGGTGATCATCGAGCACGATATGGAGTTCGTGAAATCGGTGGCCGACAAGGTCACCGTCCTGCATCAGGGCAAGACCCTGGCCTACGGCTCGATGGATCAGGTGCAGAACGATCCTCGCGTCATCGACGTCTACCTGGGGCACTGAACATGCTGAATGTCTCTCACCTCAATGTGTATTACGGCGACAGTCACGTGTTGCGTGACCTCAGCCTGGAACTGGCGGCAGGCGAGTCACTCGCGGTCATGGGCCGCAACGGCATGGGCAAGACCACGCTGCTCAGAAGCCTGGTCGGCATGTTGCCGACGCGCAGCGGCAGCATCACCCTTGCAGGGCAGGAACTGACCGGCAGCAACAGCTACGAGCGGGTCGCCGCCGGGGTCGGTTTCGTGCCTCAGGGGCGGATGATCTTCCCCTACCTGAGTGTCGAGGAAAACATCCTGACCGGCATGCAGGGTGCGCCCGCCGCGCCGATTCCCGACTACATCTTCGAGTACTTTCCGGTGCTGTTCGAGATGCGCCGACGCAAGGGCGGCAACCTGTCCGGCGGTCAACAGCAACAGTTGGCCATCGCGCGGGCGCTGGTCTCCAACCCCAAGGTGTTGATCCTCGATGAGCCCACCGAAGGCATCCAGCCGTCGATCATCAAAGACATCGCCAAAGCCCTCAACCTGCTGAAAAAGGAGCGCGGGTTTTCGCTGATTGTTTCCGAGCAGGTGCTGTCGTTCGCCATGGCGGTGGCAGACCGCTACCTGATCATCGAAAAAGGCGAATTCGTGCACAGCGAAGTCCGCGAGACCGTCGACCGCGAGCGCATCCTGCGCTACCTGACAATCTGACCAACGCACAGGAGCCATCGCCATGCTGATACTCGACCGCATTCTGGGCCAGGCCAGCGACCCTGCCCTCGCCGACCGCTTGCATGACCTGAGCCACGCCGGTCAGGTCGAAACCCTGAGCCTGTCGGGCAGTGACATTCAGCGCCATCGCCTGCGTCTGGCCAGCGACCGGGGCACCGACTGCGCAATCCGCCTGGAACGCCACCAACAGCTGCGCAACGGCTCGGTGCTTATGCTCGACAGTCAACGCGCCATCGTCGTGCAAATGCAGGATCAGCAATACCTCAACTTGCAGCCACGCGACGCAGCCGCCGCGCTGGAACTGGGTTATTTCGCCGGCAACATGCACTGGGCGGTGCGCTTTGCCGGAGACACCTTGCAGATCCCGCTCAACGGCCCGGAAGCTGACTACCTCGAGCGTCTGGCGCCCATGCTCGCGGACGGCCGGGTGCAGCGCGCATGAATGCCTCGAGCAGCCTGTTGCTGGCCCTGCAGCAGGCCGACAGTTTCTTTCCCGGCGGCGCGGTCGCGTGGTCGTGGGGTCTGGAAACGCTGGTTGCTGACGGGCACCTCGGCCACGGCGAAATCGTCGCGCCACCACGTCGGCAACGGACTGTTCGCCATAGCCGCAGTGCCGAAGTGCATGGCTTCGTCGAGGGCCAGTTGCGCCATCGCTGGAACAGTTTTGATCGGGTGTTTCTGCTCGCCGCCTGGCACGCGGCTGATGACCCGCCGGCGTTGATGGCTCTGGACGCCCAGATCGAAGCGCTGACCCTGGCCGAGGAACTGCGTCAGGGCTCACGACGTGTCGGCCAGGCATTGCTGGGCGTGCATGTCGCGCTGGGCACATCGGGCGCGGCGTCCTATCAACAGCAGATTCTTACAGGCAACACACCGGGCCATCTGCCCGTGGTGCAGGGCTTGCTCTGGAATCACCTGGGCATGCACCGCGATCACTGCCAACTGGCTGCCGCGCACGCTTTGTGTACCGGCCTGGTCAGCGCCGCCGTGCGGCTCGGGGTCATGGGCCACATCGATGCGCAACGGGTGCTGACCGATATTCAACCGCTGATCACCGAACTGCTGGCGCAGGAGCCGCCGTCGCCGGACGACGCATGCGGCTTCACACCCATGGGCGAAATCGCCGTGATGCGCCACGAAACCCAGGACCTGCGCCTGTTTGCCAATTGACCGGCCTTCTACTGACAGCTCTGGAGCCCCCTCATGTTGCTGACCCCTACCGAACTTGAACGACTCACGCTGTACACCGCTGCCGAGCTGTCACGCAAACGCCGCAGCAAGGGCCTGCGCCTGAACTTCCCGGAAGCTTCGGCACTGATCGCTGACGAAATCCTCGAAGGCGCGCGTGAGGGCCGCAGCGTCGCCGAGCTGATCGGTTTCGGCTCGACGATCCTCAACACCGATGACGTGATGCCAGGGGTCGCCGACCTGCTGCCGGTGCTGCAGGTCGAGGGCACGTTTCCGGATGGCACCAAACTGGTCACTGTGCATCAACCGATCCGGCCGGGCCGACTGCCGCTGGCGGTCATGCCCACACCAGGGGAGATCCTTTCACCTGACGGCGATATCCACCTCAATGGCGACCGCCCGACCGCCACCCTGCGCGCGATCAATACCGGCGACCGGCCGGTGCAGATCGGCAGTCACTATCACTTTTTCGAGGTCAACAAGGCGCTGGATTTCCCGCGTGAAAGTGCCTTCGGCATGCACCTGGATATTCCCGCAGGCACGGCGGTGCGCTTCGAACCCGGCGAGCTGCGCGAAGTGCAACTGGTGCAGTTTGGCGGAACTGGCGACATCCACGGCTTCAGTGGCCTGACCAATGGCAACCTGCACGATCCGGCCTGCAAGCTCGCAGCGCTGAAGCGTGCCCGCGCCCAATACTTCAAGGGAGCCTGAGGCATGGCAACGATGACGCGCAAGGAATACGCCGCCATGTACGGCCCCACGACTGGCGATGCCGTGCGCCTGGGCGACACCTCGTTGCTGGCCGAAGTCGAGTTCGACCACTCGGTGCCCGGCGATGAGTGCCTGCACGGCGGTGGCAAGACGCTGCGTGACGGCATGGGCCTGATGCCCGGGCATGACAGCGCTGACGGCGCCCTCGATATGCTGATCTGCAACGCGCTGATCATCGACCCGGTGATCGGCATCGTCAAAGGCGACATCGGTATCAAGGACGGCAAGATCGTGGCCATTGGCAAGGCCGGCAACCCGCAGATCATGGACGGCGTACACCCGCAACTGATCTGCGGCGTCGCCACGACCGTACGCGATGCCGAGGGCCTGATCGTCACCCCCGGCGGTATCGACGTGCATGTGCATTTCGACTCCGCGCAACTCTGCGATCACGCGCTGGCGGCAGGTTTGACCACACTGATCGGCGGTTCGCTCGGGCCGATCACGGTCGGCATCGATTGTGGCGGGGAGTGGAACGTCGGCAAGATGTTGCAGGCTGCCGAAGCCTGGCCGATCAACTTCGGCTTTCTGGGACGCGGCAATTCCAGCAAGCCCGAATCGCTGCTCGGGCAACTGCGTGGCGGCTGCCTGGGACTGAAGATTCACGAGGACTGGGGCGCCATGCCGGCAGTGATCGACACCTGCCTGAAAGTCGCCGACGAATACGACTTTCAGGTGCAGTTGCACACCGACACGCTCAATGAATCCGGGTTTCTCGAAGACACGCTGGCGGCCATCGGCGACCGCACCATCCACATGTACCACACTGAGGGTGCAGGCGGCGGGCATGCGCCGGACATCATCAGCGTCGCCGGAAAAAGCAACTGCATCCCCTCCTCGACCAACCCGACCAACCCCTACACCGTGAACACGTTCGACGAGCACTTGGACATGATCATGGTCTGCCACCACCTCAATCCGGATGTGCCGGAAGACGTGGCGTTCGCCGAATCGCGAGTGCGCCCGCAGACCATCGCCGCCGAGGACATCCTGCACGACACCGGCGCCATTTCGATCCTGGGCTCCGACAGCCAGGGCATGGGCCGTATCAACGAGGTGATCTGCCGGACCTGGCAACTGGCGTCGAAAATGAAAGACCAACGCGGTCGCCTGCCGGAAGAAACCACGGCACTGGGCGATAACGAACGGATCAAGCGTTACATCGCCAAATACACCATCAACGCCGCGCGGGTATTCGGCATCGACAGCTACATCGGCTCTCTGGAGCCCGGCAAGCTGGCCGATCTGGTGCTTTGGCGGCCGGCCTTCTTCGGCATCAAGCCGGAGCTGGTGGTCAAGGGCGGCTTCATCGTGCACGCCGTGATGGGTGATTCCGCCGCCTCGCTGTACACCTGCGAACCCTTGGTGATGCGCCCGCAATGGGGCGCGTTTGGCGAGGCCAAACAGGCGCTGTCGGTCAACTTCGTCAATCGTCTTGCCGTCGAGGCCGACACCGCCGCGCGACTGGGGCTCAAGAAGCAACTGCTGCCCGCGTTCGGCACTCGCACCCTGCGCAAGTCCGACATGCTGCACAACGATGCCTGCCCGGACATCCGCGTCGATCCGCAGACTTTCGATGTGTACGCCGACGGCGAGCGCCTGCACTGCGAGCCGGTCAGCGAAGTGCCACTCGCGCAGCGCTACATGCTGCGTTGAAACCATCTCCGCACAGGAAACCCGCCAATGAACCAAACCACGAATGCTCCCGCTCCATCTTCCGAACATGCCGCTGCCCACCCGCATCCCGGCGCAGCGCGTGTCGGCATCGGCGGGCCGGTCGGCTCGGGCAAGACACGTCTGCTGGAACAACTGATCCCGCGCTTCATCGCACGAGGCACCGAGCTGGCGATCATCACCAATGACCTTGCCACCCGTGAGGATGCCGAGCGTGTGCAGCGCAGCGGACTGATCGACCCGCAGCGGGTTCGCGCGGTGGAAACCGGTGCCTGCCCGCACACGGCCATTCGTGAAGACCCGACCCTCAACCTGCAAATGGCCGATGAGCTGGAAGCGCGCTTCGGTAATCTTGATCTGGTGCTGATCGAATCCGGCGGCGACAACCTGGCCTCGACCTTTTCGCTGGATCTGGTGGACTACTGGATTTTCGTCATCGATGTGGCAGGCGGCGACGATATCCCGCGCAAACGCGGCCCCGGCGTGCTGAGCTGCGACCTGCTGGTGGTCAATAAATATGACCTGGCGCCCTATGTGGGTGTCGACCTGCCGCGCATGCGGCGCGAGTCGGCGCAGGCGCGCAACGGCCAGCCAGTGCTGTTTACCAACTGCAACACTGGCGAAGGCGTCGATGCGGTGGTTGAAGCGATAAGCCGTGCCGTGTTGTTCGACCGCACATGAACGCCCATCAATCGTCACTGCCCGCACAGACGAAACGCACGGCGCACATTGCCTTCAGCAAAGCGCCTTCCGGGGCCAGTTATGTGTCTCGTCAGGAGGTCGGCTACCCCTTCCATCTGGGCCGTACCCTGACCCTGCCGCAGGACCCGCCCGGCATGGCGGCGGTCTACCTGCAATCGTGCTCGGGAGGTCTGTTCGCCGGGGAACAACTGCACTTGCATCTGCACGCGGGGCCAGGCACACAAGTGCACGTCAGCACCGGCGCTGCGACGGTCGCGCACAGCATGCTAGAACAATCGGCGCGGCAGACCGTGACACTGGTCGCCGAAGCCGATGCGCTGCTGGAGTACCTGCCGATGGCGACCATTCTGTTTCCACAGACACGACTGCACAGCCGGGTGGACGTGACATTGCACCCCGGCGCACGGGTGCTGCTGTGCGACGCATTCTGCCTGCATACACCTCAAGGCAGCGAAGGACTGCCTGACTTTTACCGCGCCGATCTGCAGGTCTACAACCCGGCCGGAAAACTGTTGGCCGGTGACCGCCTGGCAATGACCGGCGCAGACCTGCAACGCCGACTGCCCGGCGTAAGCGGACAACGGCAAGCCTTGGCAACGTTCATGCTGGTGGGTCAGGGTTTACCGGTAGAGGATTTGAAACGGACGTTACGCGAGGCGTTACACGACGTTGCCGATAGCTACCAGGGCATCAGCGCATTGCCGAACGATTGCGGCGTGTCGGTACGCGTGATGAGCGCCGATGCAGTGGCGTTGCGTAATGCCCTGCACCTGGCTTGGGCGTGCGTTCGGCAGCAATTGACAGGACTTGCGCCGCGGGTGCGGCGCAAGTAAGCAGCCAGGCCGCTGCAGAGCACTTTTCAGGACCAAACGACTTACAGCTTGCCTTCCCAGCGCCGAAAGAGAACGCTGGCATTGACCCCGCCGAATCCGGTTAGGCGAGATTACTCTCATGAGGACGAGCGGATCTTGCAAGGCCAGCACCGAACGAATGTGCGGCAGTCGATTTTGTAGAACTGATCGCAAAGCCACTCCGCCTTTAAGCGTAACGATTCATGATCAGATCCTTTTCATCTCTGTGCCAGTTGAGGCGTGACTGCTGGAGTTTCGGGGCTGCGTTTCTCTATCCGGACGGATTTTGAACCAGATCGAATACATCGCTGGCAGGAACACCAGCGTCATGACTGTCCCGCCGAGGGTGCCTCCGATCAGCGTGTAGGCAAGCGTGCCCCAGAACACCGAATGGGTCAGGGGAATGAACGCCAGGATCGCCGCCAGTGCCGTGAGCAGCACCGGACGTGCCCGCTGTACGGTCGCTTCGACCACCGCATGAAACGGGTCGAGCCCTTGCTTTTCGTTGTGGTCGATTTGCCCGATCAGGATCAAGGTATTGCGCATCAGAATGCCGGACAGCGCGATCAGCCCGACCAGAGCATTGATACCGAACGGCTGATTGAACAGAAGTATTGTCGGCACAACGCCGATCAACCCGAGCGGCGCGGTGAAAAACACCATCATCATCGCCGACATCGAACGCACCTGAAGGATGATGATCAGCAAGGTAACGGCAATCATGATCGGAAACAGCGGAGCCAATGCCACAGTGGCCTTTGCCGACTCCTCTATTGATCCGGCCTGCTCGATCCGATAGCCCTGCGGCAGGCTGTCGATGATCGGCTGCAGTGCTTTCATGATCCCGGCGGAGACATCCGGCGGTTGCAGGTCTTCCGCAATATCACCGCGCACGGTGATAGTCGGCACACGATCTCTACGGCGCAGAATCGGGTCTTCCATGCGCACTTCGACCACTCCGGTCTGCGACAGAGGAATACGCTGACCGGCAGCCCCCACCAGCGTGAAACCCTCGATCTTCGCAGGGTCCAGGCGGATGTCACCCGCCGCCCTGCCCATCACGTCCACTGAACGGATATCTTCGCGGACAGACGTGACAGGGACACCTGAAAGCAGGAACTGCAATTGCCGGGCAACTGCGCTCGAGGTCAGCCCGACGGCCTGCAAACGATCCTGATCCAGAGAGAAGTGCAGCGTGGGCACTCGTGTTCCCCAATCGCTGTTGACAGTACGCATCATCGGACTCGCCGCCATCACGGTTTCGACCCGCGCGGCGATCTCGCGCAATGTGTCAGGGTCCGGCCCGCTCACGCGATACGCCACGGGAAACGGTGAATAAGGACCGAACACGAGCTGTGTGACCCTGACCCGGGCTTCAGGTGCAAGTCCGTCAGCAACCGCCTCGCGAATCCGCAGCTTGAGCGCCTCACGTGCTTCCTGGCTTTCAGTCAGTACAACGATCTTTGCAAACGACGGGTCGGGCAGCTCCGGCGCCATTGCCAGATAAAAGCGTGGCGAGCCCTGGCCGATGTAGGACGTGACGATCTTCGCGGCATCCTGCTTTTTCAGCCATGCCTCTACTTTGGCGGTGGTGGCGCTGGTCTGCTCGATGGATGTGCCATAGGGCATCTGCACTTCGATCAGTACTTCGGGCCGATCGGAAGTCGGGAAGAATTGTTTCTTGACGGCCCCCATCCCGAGAATCGCCACCATAAATGCAGCGATAACCGCACCCGCCACCCACCACTTCCTGGCAATGACGTGGGCCAGAATCCGCCTGAAACGATTGTAATGCGCCGTGTCGTAGATGGCGGCGTGTCCGCCTTCAACCGGCTTGATTTCCGGCAGCATCTTCACCCCCAGATAAGGTGTGAAGACCACTGCAACTATCCAGGAAGCAATCAGGGCGATGCCGACAATCCAGAACATGTTGCTGGTGTACTCGCCGGCAGTCGACTGCGCAAAGCCGTTCGGCATGAAGCCGACCGCAGTCACCAGGGTACCGGCAAGCATGGGCGCCGCTGTGTGGCTCCAGGCATAGGCTGAGGCCTTGATCCGGTCGTAACCTTCCTCCATTTTCACCACCATCATTTCGATGGCAATGATGGCGTCGTCCACCAACAGGCCCAGCGCCAGGATCAGTGATCCCAGGGTAATACGATCAAAGTTCTTGCCAGTCGCTTCCATCACGACGAAGACCATGGCCAGCGTCAGCGGTACCGCTGCAGCGACGACCACACCGACTCGCCAGCCCATGCTGAGGAAGCACACCAGCATCACCACAAGCAGGGCGACGAAGAATTTGATCATGAACTCGTCAACGGCCGAACCGATGTTCACCGACTGGTCAGTGACTTTTGAAAGCGTCATTCCCAAGGGCATGGCTTGGTTGATGCTGGCCGTTTCTGCATCCAGCGCCTTACCCAGGTCCAGCCCGTTCCAGCCGTCGCGCATCACGATGCCCAGCAACAGCGCAGGCTCACCCTGATTGCGGACCATAAAGGTCGCGGGGTCTTCGTAACCGCGCTCCACTGTCGCCACGTCCTGGAGCTTCAGCGTTTTACCCCGCACCACAATCGCCGTATTGCGGATTTTCTCAAGGGTGTCGAAGGCACCGTCCAGGCGCAGAAAAACCTGTGGCCCGCTGGTCTCAATCGAACCGGCAGGCGTCAGAGCGTTCTGGTCGTTGAGCGCCGAAAAAATATCCTGAGGAGCGATACCCAATGTTGCCAGCCGCTCATGGGAGAACGACACGAAAATTCGTTCGGCCTGTTCGCCGATGATATTGATCTTCTTCACGCCCGGCACATGCAACAGACGCTGGCGCAGTGACTCGGCATCGCGTACCAGTAGCCGCTGCGGCTCACCTTTTGCTTTCAACGCAAACAGCGCAAAGGTCACGTCCGAGAATTCATCATTGACCATCGGACCAATGACCCCCGCAGGCAATGACTTCGCGGCATCACTGAGTTTCTTGCGCGCCTGATAAAACTCTTCCTGCACCTGAGAAGGTGGCGTCTTGTCCTGGAATGAAACCATAGTGAATGCCAGACCTGGCCGGGTGTAGGTCTCGCTACGGTCGTACCACTTCAATTCCTGCATGCGTTTTTCAAGCGGCTCGGCAACCTGATCCTGCATCTCCTGAGCGGTTGCGCCAGGCCACGCAGAAATAACGGTCATTTGCTTGACGGTGAAAGGCGGATCTTCCGCACGCCCCAGTTTGAAAAATGAAAGCGTACCGGCCACGCCGATCAAAATAATCAGAAACAGCGTGATGGCGCGTTCGCGAACGGCCAGTGCAGAAAGGTTGAAACGTCCCGGACTCATGGTCGTGCCTCGGCGGTGATACCACCTTGCTGCACGAGCACTTCCTCACCGTCGTGAAGCAAATGCGTGCCCAGTGCCACGACCTGCTCACCGGCCTCGAGACCGCCACTCACATTTGCCGAATCGTCACTCACACCCAGCAGTTGCACGGCGCGCCAGGTGACTTTTGCAGGCGTACCTGCAATGACCCAGACACCCGGGCCTCGACCCGGGTCATGCAGAGCGGCAATGGGTATCGCCAGCGACTGCCGGCCAGCCTTGCCGACAGCGATATCGAGGGACACCGTTGAACCGAGAGGTGCACTGATGTTTGAGCCTTCAAGCACATACCTGGCTTCAAACGTACGCGTCAGCGGGTCTGCGGCGTCAGAGAGCAGCCGCAGCCTTGCCGGTATGACGCGCGCACTGTCGCCATACAGTCTGGCCTCAGCCCGATCCCCCATAGTCGGCCGCAAGGTTTCAGGCAGATGGACAATGGCTTCACGTGGCCCGGCCTTTGCCAGCCTGACCACGGGCTGGCCTGCGCTGACGACCTGTCCAGGCTCGACCAGGGTATCGACCACCACACCGTCGGCGTCCGCCAGTAAAACGGCGTATCCGGTTGCGTTACGCGCCACGCTGGCCTGCGCTTGTGCAGCACTCAGCTCTGCCTTGGCGGTGTCGGCCAGGGATTTGATCCTGTCGTAGGCGGACGCGGATATCGCACCAGCAACAACCAGGTCACGGTTGCGCGCTTCGTCATCGGCGGTCTGCCTGGCTCGTGCCACTGCGGCGGCAACCGCCTGCTGTTGGGCCTGAGCCTGAAGCCCAAGGTCAACGGGGTCCAGGCGCATCAGCGGCTCACCGCGCTTGACGGTCTGGCCGGTATCAACCAGGCGCTCAAGCACCTTCCCGGAAACCCGAAACCCCAGGTCGCTCTGAACCCGAGCGACCACAACCCCGGTGAATGAACGGGAGGCTTGATCAGTATTTGCAACAGTGGCCGCCCTTACCAGAGGCGGCTGGGTACGTGGATCGCGCCCCCCGGACGACTCGCTGCACGCAGTCAGGAAGAGAGGCAATAACAACAACGCAGTGGCTTTGGGTCTGAACAGGAGCATGGGATCCCTACTTGAAATCAAGTGAGCAGGGAAACGATTCTCCGAAAAGTGACCAAATTAGTCAATGGTCACAGTTTCAGGGTGCCAGACTTCGCAGTATCAGCGCCGACAGATGGACCGGAGCCGTCGACACGGTGTCGAGGTTGTATTGCAATTGCACCGGGTTGATGTACGGACGCATGACCAGGTGAATGGCCTGAACGGCCTCGTCCAGCGGTGTCTTGCGTTCGAACTCTCCCGACTCCCTGCCTTCAAGAACGATTTGCTGGATGAGCTGGCGAATACGCTCGTCGTGCGCGGCAGCAGAAGGCCACTGATCGCGGCCTGCGACAGCGGCTATGTCATACAGCTTCCGGTCGTGAAAAAACAGATCGCTACCGGCCTCCACAAGCGAGCGGAACAGGCGGCGCAGCCTTTCGGAGGCCGTTGGCGCGTCGCTGATGGCCGAGTTCACCAGCGCCATGATCATCGCCAGCCGGTTCGAGCAGATCACTTCGCCGATGGCTTGCTTGGAGTCGAAGAACTTGTAGATGTAGGCCTTGGAAAAACCGATGGCCTTGGCCAGATCGGAGACCGTGGTTTTCTCATAGCCGTAGTGGCCGAAATGCTGTGTTGCCGCTTCGACAACCTGATCGCGAACGCTGTGGTCGGAGGGACCACGTGTTGGCGATGTCTTGATTTGATTAGTCATGTTTCCAGCTTAGCTATGTGAACACTCATTGACAACAAGTGACCGAATCGTAATATAGTCACAATCTGATCATCTCAAGGAATTTCCATGCGCACGCTTTGTACTTATGTACTGGTCATGAGCACCGGCCTGCTGTCGGGCTGCGCCGTGGGTCCGGATTACCAGCGCGCGGATGCGCCCCTGCCTGACCGCTATCTGACTCAACCACGTGGCGCTGCGAATATTACCGCGCATCCGCTTGTCAGTGCCGCGTGGTGGGACGGTTTTGATGATCCGTTACTGAGCAGCTTCGTGTCACGCGCACTGGCGCAGAACCTCGATCTCGCTCAAGCCAGCGCGCAACTGGCTCAGGCACGCGCCGGAGCAGATGCGGCAACCGCCGCCCTGCTCCCGTCGGGCAACATCGATGCACAGACGGCGCGGGCTCATCAATCGGTAGAGACGCCACTCGGCCAGGTGCTGAACTCGGCACCTGGCTACGATCGTTATGGCAATGCCTATGAAGCCAATCTGACCGCAAGCTGGGAGCTGGATGTTTTTGGCGGTTTGAGACGCAGCCGACAGGCTGCACTGGCTGAATACCAGGCTTCGCAGGCAGGTGTTGCGGCTGCGAGGCTCGCTGTGGCAGCCCGGACCGCCGATACCTACATCACCATCCGTGGTCTGCAAGCCAGGCTGGCGATCACGAACCGACAGGTTAAAACCCGGCAAGACCTGCTGGAAAAAGTCCAGCTCCTTCATGAGCGTGGTCTGTCCCCTGACTATGAAGTTCGTCAGATCGAAGCCGAGCTTTTACAGGTGCAGGCAACAGTGCCGATTCTGCAAGCAGGTCTCGACGCTGCCATGAACGCGCTTGACGTGATGCTGGGCGTACCGCCTGGCACTCATCGGGGCTCTCTGGCGGAAACAGGTCGAATCCCTCACGCACCCACGCTCACATCGACAGGAACGCCAGCCGATCTCCTCCGTCGCAGACCTGATCTGATCGTCGCCGAACGGCGCCTAGCAGCTTCGAACGCGCGTATCGGCGTGGCGATCAGCGAGTATTACCCCAAACTCTCACTCAGCGCATTGCTGGGCAGCGCCACAGCCGTGTCGAGCGGCAATCTGTTTACCGGCGGTGCCAGTCAGTCAGCAGGTATTTTGGGGCTTCGCTGGAGGCTTTTTGATTTCGGCCGGGTGAACGCCCGGATCAGTCAAGCCAAGGGACAAGAGGCAGAAGCTCTGGCGGCTTATCGACAGGCAGTTTTGCGCGCCACTGAGGACGTTGAAAATGCTTTTTCTTCGTTGGCCAGCCGCGAAACTCAAGCTGCAATGCTGGGTGAAGGAGAAACTGCACTTGCGTCAGCCCGACAATCCTCATTCGCAAGCTACAGCAAAGGTGCTGCCAGTTTGATCGAGGTTCTGCGCGCCGAAGAGAAAATGCTGCAGGTCGCTGACGCCAAGGCGCAGGCACAGGTCGAATCCGCGCAGGCGGCGGTCGCCGTATTCAAAGCGCTGGGTGGTGGTTGGCAAACGCCTACCACCACTTCAGCAGAAGATAAGGTGCAGACGCTGTAGGTTCCACCAACGAATGCATATCTTCAGGTCAGGCGTGCTCAGCGATAACGTTCAAGCCAGTGAGCGTAAGGCGCAGACAAGGTCCAGGCCGATTTTTCAACGCCCAGTTCTTTCGCTGCGAAGTAGGCCCAATGAGGGTCGGCCAGATGTGCACGACCAATAGAGACCAGATCGAGCTGACCTGACTTGACCGCCTCTTCAGCCAACTTCGGCTCGCCAAAACCCCAGGCGCTGGTCACTGGAATATCCGCTTCACGACGCACACGCTCGGCAATCGGCCCCATGAATGCAGGCCCCCACGGAATGTTGGCGTCCGGGGTGCTGAAACCGACGCTGACGCTCAACAGATCCAGCCCGCCAGCCTTGAAGCGGCGCGCCAGTTCGATCGATTCTGCCAGAGTCTGCTCGTCGCGACCGTCGTATTCGATCACGCCAAAACGTGCGGTGAGCGGAAGGTTCTCAGGCCAGACTTCACGCACTGCAGCCAGGGTTTCCAGCAGGAAACGGCTACGGTTATCGAAGCTGCCGCCGTACTCATCGGTGCGCTGGTTGGAATGCTCGGAGAAGAAGCTCTGCCCCAAGTAGCCGTGGGCAAAATGCAACTCGATCCATTCAAAGCCGGCATCGCGGGCGCGACGGGCAGCATCGACGAAGTTCTGGCGAACACGAGCGATGTCTTCCAGGGTCATGGCGCGCGGGACTTTCGGCAGATTGGCACCGAACGCGATGGCGGACGGGGCGATGGTGTCCCAGCCGCGCGAATCGGACGCTGCGATATGGTCATCACCTTCCCATGGGCGATTGGCGCTGGCCTTGCGACCGGCGTGGGCAATTTGAATACCCGGCACGCACCCTGCGGCCTTGATGGCTTTGACGACAGGCACGAATGCCTGCGCCTGCTCGTCGTTCCAGATACCGGTGCAACCTGGGGTAATACGCCCTTCCGGCGCAACGGCGGTAGCTTCAACCACCAACAGACCCGCGCCACCGCGCGCCATGCTGGCCAGATGCACCTGGTGCCAGTCGTTGATAACACCTTCGGTTGCCGAGTACTGGCACATCGGAGGAATGGCGATTCGATTGCGCAGCGTAACGTCTTTCAGTTTGAAGGGTTCGAACAATGCAGACATTGGAAAGCTCCCGTAGGCCAGATGACTTTTGATTTCAGTTGTTCGATGGTAATCGAACTATGGCAATAAACGAAAGCCTTGATATCATCCCCAGCATGCGAACCTTCCAACATCCCGATCCTGAAGACCTCACCCTCGAACGCTTACTCTATGCCTTGAGTGATCCCGTTCGCATGGGAATCGTGCGCTGCCTGGCCGGCGTTGCAGAGGCCACCTGCGGCGAACTGGACGGCGGACGCCCCAAATCCAGCATGTCCCATCACTTCCGCGTGCTGCGCGACGCGGGGCTTGTACAGACGCGCAACGTGGGCACCACGCACATGAACTCGCTACGCAAACAGGTGCTCGAGAGCCGTTTCCCGGGTCTGCTGGACAGTATTCTGGCTCAGCACTGACGTAACAAGGCATCAGTCCTGAGACAGCCTGCGCTGCCATTTCATTGCATGAATTTCGATGCGCTGCTCGGGATCGTCATCGAGGCACCAAAGGTTAGGCGCATTTTTTTAATATGCAAAAAAAACCGGCATTAGCGCTTCGACTAATACCGGTTTTTTCAGCAGGGTGATCCTGCTGCTGATGCGCTTTCAGACCTTAAAGCCGAAACTTGCCCACTTCCGTCTGCAGGCTGGTGGCGAGGGTCTTCAGGCCGCCGCTGGTCTTGAGCAGTTCCTGAACCGACATGTTGTTCTGTTCAGCCATTTGCGCGGAGCGCTCGACGTTACGTGCGACATCCTGGCTGGCTGCGGTTTGCTCACGCAGCGCGAAGGATATCTGGTCGACCACCTGCAGAACCTTGCCCGAACTGTCGCGAATCTCGATGATCGCCTGACCGGCAGTGCCCGCCATTTCCACGCCTTCGTTCACTTCCTGAACGCCGCTGCGCATGCTCTCGACGGTTTCCCGCACGCCCGCCTGAATTTTCTCGATCATCCCGGCGATTTCCTTGGTGGACTTGCCGGTGTTCTGCGCCAGCAGGCGTACTTCGTCAGCAACCACTGCGAAGCCACGCCCCTGTTCACCGGCACGAGCAGCCTCGATGGCAGCGTTGAGGGCCAGCAGGTTGGTCTGGTCGGCAATGCCCTGAATCACGCTGACGATCGATGAAATGTGCTCGGAGTGCTGACCCAGACCTGCGACCTGAGTAGAGGAAAGCTGCACGGTCCGGGCGATGCCATTCATGCTGGACAGGGTGTTTTCGATGCCCGCCCTTCTTCTTGACCCAACCAAACGTGACGGCCAAGCCGAAGAGCTGCCATCCCTCAAGAGTGATCAACTGGCGTTTGAACGCCCATTCACCCTTGGTGTGCGGCAATAGCTGGATCAGCTTGAGTTTTTTCTCAGCCTTGGCCGGATCAAACTTGAATCTGAACCCGCGCTTGCGGCTGGCTGCCAGGTCGTCGAAATGACGCTGCACGGCCTGATGGATGTAGCGGCAGGCAGGCACCTTCCCGCGCAATAGAGACCTTCCCCACACCATTGCCTTATCGACGTTGGGGTGGGCGGACTTGGCCATTTAAGATCTCAGTAGTTGGGCGAATTCGTTGGTTTCTTTTTCCTTGTTGCCGCCGATAAGGCGTGTCCTGCTGGCCGGGTCCAGGCCCAGCATCGACCCGAATGTCACCATTTGCCGCATCGTTTCGTTCGCGGCAGTCAGTGCCGGGTTTTTCATAGGTCCGCCGGTGGCACCAGTAACCACGATGCCGTGGGTCTGGACTGATTCCTGCGCCATCCGCCAGTTGTCGTATGCAACGCAGAACGCTTCGACGTTGTGTAAATCAGTTATCGCGACCACGTTTTCGCGCAGAAGCTCGGGGACAATCATCTTCCACATCTGCGAAGCGCGGTCGCTCAGCCATTCGGGAGGATCAACATTTGTGATCTTCGAAAAAGCGGGTTCGGCCTTATTCAGCGCGCGTTTGCCGGGATTACCGGCTAGTGCTTTCTTGGCGGTCGGCTTGGGTTTGCGACCACGGCCGGCGACCGTGGCGGTACCTCCCATCGCGCAACTCCAGATTTTTTAATTTCGCGGGTGTAAAAAAACGATTGAGGGCGCGGTCTAGAAGCCAAAGGGACCAGACTTTTGACCCTCCCCCACCGCACCAGACTGGTGCGCGCACCATACCGGTGCATTCCGTGAAGCACGCCGAGAACCGTTCTCATTTCGGTCAGCACGACCGGGCAACCTGGGTGTTGCCCCACCCGCCGTCCTCTGCGGCCGTCTTCGTGCTGTGGCATGGATGACACATGGCCTGCCAGTTGGATCGATCCCAGAACAGGTCCATGTCACCCTTGTGAGGAACGATGTGATCAACGTCTGTCGACGCTGTGACACGTCCAACGCGCTCGCACTCTACGCAGAGCGGATGCTTAGCCAAGAAGCCCTTGCGCGCCTGTTGCCACTTGTAGCTGTAGCCGCGCTGGCTGCTGGTCTCGCGTTGCTTCTCCCGCTGCTTCACATCGAACTGCTTGCCTACATCCTTATGGGCGTCACAGTACCGAGGGTTGCGGGTCAACGTGTTGCAGCCCTGGGCATTGCATGGTTTCTGCGGCCTCAACGGCATGGTGTACCGTCCAGGTAAGTCTGGGGCGCTGCATCAGGGTCTTCTGGCTCTTCTTCACTCAGTGCGTCGATCAGCAGCGTCTGTTGCTCTGTCATCAGCCGAAGCAGTTCTGTCTGCTTGCGCATCTCTTCAAGGATCGCAGCACCATTCGGCTGCAGAGCCACCTGAATGCCAGGTTGACTTACCAGCAAGTTGCACCCAATCCGCTGAGCAAATGGCTCAAGGCTCTTGGTCACTCGTTCGTGCTGAAGGACTGTCATAGGGTTCTCTGGGTAGATCACCAGTAGATCGCCCTTGCTCGGTGTCAGCTTTTGTATCTGGCTTAGCAATGAGTTGCTGTGCTCGTTCATATGCCACCTTGCTCCACTTCTTGAACTACTAACGCCGAAAGGCACCCCCAATGCATCTCGCCACCAAACCCCGCAAGAAAACTGTTTGCGGTCAGATTGATACCGTTCGGCTGGATTCCTTGACAACCGCTCAAGCCGAGAAAGTCTGTGCCGATATAAGATTCTTGAAGCTTGGCAAGATAGCTCAGGAGGAGCCATGCCCGACTTGAACCAAATAATTAATAACCATCAATTACTCTCAGACACAGTCCTAAAGCTGAAGGCGATATACGCTTCAGAAGACCCGATAGTTGTTGGGCTTTTGGAAAAACTTAATAACTCATTAGTTGCGCAGCACGAATGCATGACCCGT
Organism: Pseudomonas syringae pv. coryli str. NCPPB 4273; assembly: GCF_000972175.1. NCBI lineage: Bacteria > Pseudomonadati > Pseudomonadota > Gammaproteobacteria > Pseudomonadales > Pseudomonadaceae > Pseudomonas > Pseudomonas syringae pv. coryli. The sequence continues at coordinate 103,379 of NZ_AWQP01000016.1, forward strand.
TTATATGAGCTATCCATTCTGAACGCTAATTTGGCTGAAAATTCGCAGCCCGTATTATGCTTGGTAAACTCGAATAGACGTTCGATTTTTTAAGCGTTTGCTTCCTTGGAATATCACTTTGATTTGCTACGTTGTATCTGCGCATCCACCTGGTCAGCACAGGTATCCAGCAGGTTGATGGCGCGATTTTTCAACGCCCAAAGATCGCCATTCAGGGCTAGCTCGTCGTCGCTTTCACTTACCCGCTCACACGGGACCATTTCCAGTGCTTCCAGTCTTACCGATGTCATCTTTACCGCCACTGGCTGCGGACTTGTCGCACAGGCCGTTAGGCAGAGGCTGAGGAGTCCAGGCAAAATAAGTCTTTCTGTTGACTCTGAGCGTATCAACGGTCTTTTGTGGCTAAAAAAACGGCCCTTCAGCCCCCGAGCAATCCGATGGAACAAAGGGCGCCGCAAAGGCTGCGAAACGAGGGAAGGGCTGCGACCTTTATACGTGCTTGTCGTGGATTGCCGCTCAAGTTTAAGCCGATCTGGCAGATATATCCGTAAAGCCCAACTCACAGTATATTACCTAGGAATGACTTCATGAACTTTAGATCCTTTCGCATAGCTCCCAGGGCAGCTATTGCCTTTTCTATTATTACGGTTTTCGTACTGTTGCTGGGCGCCTTTGCCTTCGAGCAAATACGCGAACTTAGATCGACTCAACAGACTCTCGAGAACGACTGGCTACCTAGTATTCAAAAGGCAGACGACATTCAGATAGCATTGCTTCATACTCGACTTGAAGGTATCCGATTACTTGCCTCGACAGACTCCGAAGTGTTCGAAACTACAGCAGAGACAATAAAACGAAATCGTGATGAACTCAATACACTCACAGAGTATTACAAAAAATATTTAATTTCTGGCGAACAAGAAAAAGCACGATTTGAAGAAGCGTCCACCCTGATGAAGCAATACCTTGACGGGTTAGACCATTTGGTTGGACTCGCCCGAGCAGATCGGGGTGCTGCTATTGAGTACGCTAACGGTCCACAAGCAGATAACGCCAAGAACTATCAGATTAAACTTACAGCCCTGCGCGATGTAAATTCCGAGGGAGTGAAAGAATCTGGCGAGCACTCTGCCGTTGTATACGAGCACAGCCTTAAAGTCATGTTTTTTATCGTCAGCATGTCTCTTCTGGTCACAGTGTTACTTGCTTGGAGACTTACAAAAAGCATGTCTAGCCCTATAGGAGATTGCCTGGGTGTCGCTGAGGCGATAGCTAGAGGTGAATTGAATCGCTCCATCAACGTGTCTGGAAAAGATGAAGCCGCCGGTTTGATGCAAGCCCTCAAACAAATGCAAGAAAATCTTAGGCAGACGATTCAGGGTATCGTGAATTCTTCTGCTGAACTGACATCGTCAGCCACGCAGATGCAAACAGTCACCGACAAAGCTGGTTTAACTCAAGAACAGCAAAACGGCCAAATCGATCAAGCAGCCACGGCGGTTACCCAGATGAGCGCTGCCGTTGAAGAGGTGGCACGGAATGCAACATCCACATCCGAGTCCGCACGCGAATCGAGTCACGCGGCAAAACTTGGAAATAGTAAGGTGACTCAGACACTGGACGCTATGAAGCAACTCACTTCTCAGGTGGAAAGTACCTCAGAACAAGTACAAGATGTTGCGGACCAGGCCCAGAATATTGCTGAAGTCGTCAGCGTCATTCAAGCGATCGCCGGTCAAACCAACCTGCTTGCATTGAACGCTGCCATTGAGGCAGCACGAGCTGGAGAGCAAGGCAGAGGCTTTGCTGTTGTAGCTGATGAGGTTCGTGCGCTGGCCCAACGCACCCAGGAATCGACTAAAAAAATCGAAAGCATGATCATTGCTATCCAAGAAGGTACTAAGGGCGCTGTGAGCTCAATGCAAACAAGTACATCTCAGGCGCATGCTACGTACGACATAGCTCAGGAAGCGGGTAAAGCATTACAAGAAATTATGGACGCCGTACAACTTATTGAGGAGCGCAACATGCAAATTGCTACAGCCTCAGAGGAACAGGCCTATGTAGCAAGGGAGGTGGACCGCAACTTAATAAGCATTCGAGACCTATCTGGCGAAACTGAAAAAGGTACACACCACATAATGAGCGCAAGTAAGAAAATGTCAGGTTTGGCCGTCGTCCTCGAGGGCATGGTGAAGAAGTTCACACTTTAAGCTTGACCAAAAAACAATGTAGCCCGACCTAATCAAGTTAAATTAGGTCAGGCGCCAAGACGGCATCGCCACTGCCAGCGCCCTTGCCGCGTAGGCCGTCAGGCAAAGGCTGATCAGCCCACTTACGAACAGCCGGGCTCTTACGCTTGAGGTCTTCAAAGTCTTTCGTCGCTTGGCGGGCCTTGTCTTCGCTGGCCTTGAGGCGCTGCTGCAGATCGGCCGTGTAGTTGGCATTGCGCTTGGCCTCGGCCTGGAGCGTGGTAATTGTCTTCTGGCTTTCGGTGTTGGCGTCGGTGGCATCCTTGGCAGTCTTCATTTGCAGAGTCACCTGCCCTTCCAGCGCGAGGACGCGGTACTGCTGGATACCCACCAGCAGCAGGCCTACTAGACCGATGATGATTGCAGCGGCAATAGCATTCATACGGAATCCACCTTGCGGCCAATGAATCGGGTCACCAACTCGCGTATGGCCGTAACGCCGAGAAAGCCGATGGTTCCACCAGCGGCAACAGACAGACTGGGCGGCCATGCCATCCACTCGATCAAGCTTGAAGCAACCAAGCTGAGGGCACCGCAGATCAACGCTTCAAAGAAGATCCGGCGTTTGCTGGTTTCTTTGGCGTCATAGAGGATGCGAAGTAGAGAGACGACGATGGCCATAATCATGCCCTGCCACAGTGGGTTTGAAATGGCCGCCACGATCCTGGCCCATGTATCTGGTTTGTCAGGCATGGTGCGCATCCGGTCTCAACCCTTTCGGGATCTACAAAACAAAAAGCCCCAGCAATCGCTGGGGCTAACGATGAAAGTTATGCCTTGAATATACTCACCAAAAGGCCATTACCTCGTTGCACTACGAGCCTTAGCGATCGCTCGATTGAACATTTCATCAAACAAAGGATGCATATCATAAATACCGACATCGAAAGATGTTTCATCGTCGAGAAAAACTGTAACACCAGCTTCTGATCGCTCCATATGGAGCTGAAACAAGAGGATGCCCTGCTCAAGACCAATAGAGTCTGGGTCGAAGTTTAGACGGATGACAAATTGGATTTGTGAACTGGATACTCGAGGAAAAGCCGTGCGTGTAACACTTTTAAATCTGCCTTGCTCATCGAGCACACCAATCGCAACAGCGGGCTGATTCTGTACATCGATTAGATTGGAATTGGTTTCGGACAAACCAAGGTATTTCGCAAACTCTTTGCGCAATGTCAAAGCGGTACCACGTAAGCTTTTAAGATCCTGGTCATCATCTTCCAAGGACTTTCGATATGCGTTGGCGATTTCTGAAAATTTCGTCATCGTCTTGCTCCGCGATTTGAGCAATCACAATGCCACACGTGGGCACCACATCCAACAAAAAGCCCAGCGTTTGGCCGGACTAGATCATGAGTGGTGCCGCGCTGGTACAGCTGAACACCGTGCAATGAAAACAGGTGTTTATCAGGCCTGAAAGAACTTTCTACGCAGCTGCGCAAAAATCTCCCAAAGCACCGTCAACCCATGCCACCCCTTGGCGGATTATTTCGCGCGCGGACCGTTCCGACATCTTGTGAGACTCAGCGATCCGGACCATCGTCCACTTGAAGCCGAAGTACCACCAGATGAAATCGCCCATTTGCTGGTTGCGCGCGATCAGCCTTGCGATAGCCGCATCCACAAGCATTGCCGTTTCGTCGGTGATGACATAAGTCATCGCAGTCGGCTCTGGGCAGCACTGGTTCATCAGCGCCGCCAGCGGGGAGACATATTGCGGCACGCCCATGCCAGATATACGCCAAGAGCCCCAGTTTTCCAGCAGGTACTCGGTATCGCCCAAAGGCTTGTCGACATATGTACGTTTTTTCATGGTCAATCCCCTGTGTAATTCGCTCCACCGGCACCGCGGCGGTTGTTCTGGTTATAAATGGCGGCAGGTCCAGTCATCTGGGCCGGGCGCTTCAATTGTTCGATCTGTCGGTCGGCGGCCTGCAAGCGCATGCTCAATTGGGTCACCAACACTTCCAGCGGCAGAGGTTGACCTGTCTCGGCGGCGACCCAGCCAGAGGCGTTGCACTGCACGCAGGCCATTTCGTGGAAAACACCCTTGATCACAGCGCGACCTCGGCAGGCCGCGCACTGGGCCAGGTCGAGTTGGTCGGCGCGGAACGCTGGGCCGTGAGTCTTCTTCATTTAATGGACCGTCCCTTTTTGCGGCGCAGCCAAGGACGCGGCGTGTTGCTAACCGGGCGGTCTTTCTTCCAAAAACGCGCAGCACCATAGGATTCCAAAGCCTGAAGACACCCGGCAAATCCGAGATTCGGCGACCGGCACATCATCAGCTTTCTATCTGAAGTGGTCATTTTTAAACCTCGCCTTTTATGGATTCGTGATCGCGCTGGAAGCCGCGCCGGTATTGGCCTCGACGGCATTCTGCGAATTTCCGTTTCTAGTCAGGGTCGAGCGGTGAATGCGGCTAAAGCCTTTCCCGTCTAACCATTCGTGCCACTTGTTCAGCGCGTCACGCTTGAGCAGTTCAGCCGAGGTGTGGATATAGGTCTGCACGTTGCGGGTCAGCGTGTGGTTCACCAGCATCTCGCCGATCAGGAAGTCGACGCCCAGATCAGTCCAGCCGGTCCGGGCCACTTTGCGCAGGTCGTGGCTCGTCCACTCGCCCTTGCCCAGGCGAGCGAATACGGCACATGCCTGGCTGTCGCTGATCGGCCCACGGTTGCGAGCCGGGAACATGTAGGCACCCTTGTAGCCCTTCGACGACTGCCAGTCCCGATACCGCTCCAGCAACGCACAGGCTTGATGGGTCAGCGGTAAGCGATGCTCACAGCGGGTCTTGGTGTTCTCGGCAGGTATGAACCACTCGCCCTGCTCACCCAGCGTGAGGTGCAACCAACGGGCCTGCCTTGTCTCGCCAGCACGCGTGCCGTGACACAGCATCATCAAAGCGAGCATGCAGTCCTGTGGGTGCTGGTCGAACCCGGCAGCAAGGTCCCCAAGCACCTCTTCCAGCTGAGCGGCACGCAGCCGCGATGGTTTCGGCAGGATGCGGGCCTTGGTGAAGTCGGTGAACTTGAAACCGGCGACTGGGTTCTGGGCGATCAGACGCAGCTTTTCGGCCTGGCGGAAAGCGACCACAAGAACGCCCCACATCAGCCTGACGTAGGACAGCGACATCTCGGCCTGCATGGGCCACATGACCAGCTTGTCCAAGGTGGACCGGTCCACATCGGCAATGAGCAGTTCGGACAGGCGCGGCTTGAGGTGGCAGGTGATGATTGAGGTACCCGGAGCGAGAACACCGCACTTGATACACCGATGAACGTCGGCACCGGCGGCCAAGTAACGCTGTTCGCTGAAGCTCCGCACCCTGGCCAGCTGTTCGAACGCGACCAAGCACCGGTCAAGCCACGCACCTGATCAATCGCAACAACCCTTCATCCTCAAAGAGAGCTGACAAATGTCCCTCACGAAAGAAGCAATTCAACTGATCACCGACACCGCGCTGATCGCGGACGGCAAAGTCCTGGACACCGTCACGCCCACCATCGTGCTGCCCGAAGGCGCGAAGGTCGTAAACCTTGAGCAATTCGGCGCAGGCCGCAGTCGCTTCCGTGGCACGTTCTCCACCAACTCCCTGGCCGACTTCGCCAAGTACGTTTCCGACCGGGCAGTGGCCGACGCAAAGGGCTTCATCAATCAGGACGAAATGACCTGTTCGGTGCTGTTCAACCTGGGCAACGAGGAAGTGCCAGGCCACGCAGATGATCGCGCAGTGCTGAAGCTCAAGCCCACCGCTGCCTATCAGGCTGTGCAGGCCATCAGTGGCCGGGCCATGTCGCAGAAGGATATGAGCGACTGGATTGAAGACTGGCACAGCACCCTGTCGGCGGTCGGTGAGGAGCTGCAGAACATCCCGTTGGCCAAAGCCATCGCCGCCGTGCGCACGATCACGGTCAAGGCATCTTCGGAAAGCGATCACACCGTCAGCGAGACACGCGCCAGTCGCAGCGCAATGGATGCCATCGAGGCGACCAGCAAGGAAACCTTGCCCACGTCGCTGATCTTCTCGGCTGTGCCGTTTGAAGGCTTGCAGATGCGCGAAATCATCCTGCGAATCTCGGTCATCACCAGCGGCGCACAGCCGGTGTTGAAGCTGCGCTGGGTCGGCGAGGACGTGCAGCGCGAAGAGATTGCGCAAGAGTTCAAGTCGGTGCTTGAAGTGAAGGTGGGCGAAGCGGCGCAGCTGGCTCTGGGCTGCTTTTCAGCTTAAACAACGATGATCCCCAGCGCCCGAGCAAAGTAACAAAATCGTGGCGCTGGAGTCTCACCGCAAGAGCATGCTGACGATTCAGCAAGAGCCTGGGGATGAAATCATCGCGCCAGCATGATCATTCCTCTTCATCGAAAACGTTTGGCCCAAGCTCAACCGTAAGATCATCGCCGACCCCAGCCGCCTCCAGAATCTCTTTTGGTGTCGACTCATGGAATGTCGCGATGTAGCTGTAGACCAAACCGTCGTCGCTTTCATTCGTGTCGATGGTTACGTATTGCTCCGCATGCTCTTCAGAGATTCCCAGAGCGTCTGCCACTGCTCGGTTGCTTTGCTCGCCTTCAAAACCATGACCCATAACCCTACTCCTTGGATCCGACTCCATGCCGGTAGTCATCTATAGCTGAAACTCGACTAATTGTCACCAAAGGGCACTGCCAAAATTCAATATCGTAAATTAGCGTTAACTAGGGCGCACTCGTAAAGCTTATCTGCCGACGCCCACGAGGGATCATTACTTTCAGGGCCTTCAGCACCTTTAAAACCAAAAGCTTTGAGAACCAAAAGATAGTGCGCATATTGTGGCATACACAATGCTGAGTACCATAGCAGCAACCTCTCAGGCTCCGTCATCTGAACACGTAATGCCCCCATAGAAAACTCAGTGTACCGATCTGCCAAGCTATTATCTTTTGAGACAAAGTCAATCAGAAGAAACGAAGACTCTACAAATATTTCTAATGAAGGCCATGCGGTTCTTTTGAAGATAAAGAATACTTTCTCAACATCACGGTATTGCTCCAGAGGAATTGATTGGCCTGTCGAAACTTCCTTCACAATAGACTTTCTGAAGTCGTGCCACGCATTGTGAAGTGCGACATGCCCTTTTAATGCTGGTCGGACATCCGTGGGAGCCGGCTGGTAGACAGCACTAGAAGCACTGTTGCCTAACATGTCTAACAACTGAAATAGGCGTTGTTCCCGAACCTGTTTTTGATACATATCTTCACTTCTGCCATTCGCAGCAAGCTGCATACGAAGCGTAATAAGCAGCGTCACGAACCCCGCAAAGGAGAGAAGAGGGTTTAGCACACCGCCAAAGTAGTCCCCAAACTGCCCCCAGGCTTCTCGATCAGCATAAGTAGTAGTTGAAAATACATAGGTATACCTTAATGCTACGCCTGCAATCGCGAGCAGACCAAATAAACCGGCAAAACAGAACCATGCAATATTAACTTTCTTATTCATAAGTATCCCTATTATAAATTCGTCTGTTGTCCAACTATCATTTACTGGGAGGAAGATCCCGCACTCTGTCGGGCAGCACTAATACCCCACTTCAACGACTCACGCCACCCCGGCGAGGAATCCCCATGTCTCCCTACAAAATGTCCGGGACGACGGTTGTCAGCTTTTCCGGTGGTCGGACCAGCGCCTACATGCTGCGCCAGGTGCTGGACGCCAACGATGATCTGGACGATCTGATCGTCACGTTCGCCAACACCGGCAAGGAACACCCCGCCACCCTCGACTTCGTGAACGAATGCGCGCAGCGCTGGCAAGTTCCCATTGTCTGGCTGGAGTACCGCGACGATGATCGAGGCTTCGCCATTGTTACCTACGAAACCGCCAGCAGGGACGGCGAGCCGTTCGAAGCGCTGATCCGCAAGCGCAGCTATCTGCCCAACCCGGTCACGCGGTTCTGCACCATTGACCTCAAAATCAGGGTGATCCACAAATATCTGCGGATGGTTGGATGCTCCACAGAGGAAACCCCGGTCGACATGATGACCGGCATCCGAGCTGATGAACCGCGACGGGTAGCCAAGATACGGCATCGCAAGACCACATCAGAGAGCAAGCACGCAACGATGGTGATGCCGCTGGCAGATGCAGGCGTCGGCGTGCAGCAGATCGGAGAATTCTGGAAGGCGCAGCCGTTTGATCTGGAACTACCAACGATCAATGGCCGCACCCTGGAAGGAAACTGTGACCTGTGCTTTCTCAAGGGTGCAAAGCAGGTCTACTCGATCATTGCCAGCGACCGCAGCAAGGCCGACTGGTGGGTTCGGATGGAACGCACCGCCACCCAGAGCAGCACCGCCACAACTGACGGCGCGCTATTCCGCTTCGACCGGCCGAGCTATCAGCAGATGCTCGACTACTCAGATACGCAGTTCGATATGTTCGCTGATCATGACGAGGCAATCGCTTGCTTCTGCGGCGATTAGTGAGATGTCCTATCCGCCCGACCCCACTTGTAAAAGCCATAGCAGGAAAGTATAAGTCCGAGGAATGCTACTGCGCCGCATAACCAGCTTGCCAGAATAAAGCGTTTATATCGCACTTCAGCAATCCTCAAAGGTTTGAGGACCTGATCTAGGCTGACCTTCGCTTCTTCGGAAGCCGGTGTCGCCTCTTCAAGCTTCTCGTCTATAAAAGCGTTTTGCACAGCGTCTAGCTTCGAGCGGTCTCCCCCCACACTGTTGATCATCGCCGTGGCCTCACTCACTGCGCTCACCATGACGTTGAATGGCTGCTGTGCTTTCTCTGAAAGATACAGCACCTCAGCGTAGTCATCGTCAACTGTAACTTTAATAGGCCACCAAAAATAGAAACTACCAGCAATCATTGTAAGACCGAGGATCGCAAGGCATTTATTGAAGTTATCCGTAGGTAAGGGCATCACAGATTGTTTTCCTTTTTCCATCTGGCAGGTCGCGTAGTTTAAGGTGTGGCTTTGCCACAAAGCCACCCTAATACGATCTTTCATTTGTTAGCTCCGCCTCATCCTTCTCAATCAATTCAATGTTAGCCGCGTGTGCGGCAAGGACGAAGTCATGTCCAAAATAAATCGTTGCTCGGAGTACGACCCAGCGCGCGATCGCTGCATAAGCGGCTTCCCCGTGCTGCATTCCATATGTCGAGGCATGCCGAGCGGATGCCACGCCTGCGGCGTGCTTGGGACGATGCCGATGTGCCTGCGGGAGGATCTTCCGCCACACCTGATCCGCGATGACGGCAAGCCGCTCGGCTGGCCTAACGATAGCCCCAGCCCTACCGCACCATGAAAATTAGCTCTCCCCTGTCAGTCATCGCCATGCCGTACTTGAGCCTGCCCAGGTACTGCTCGTGCATTGAGTAGACCCGGTCATCGATGATTCTGAAAATCATCGTTGTTTCCGACCAGATATTGCCGTCCACCGCCCGCCTGCCGAGCCTGGCATTGCGCGGGCCGTAAACCTCATCCGCCGTTGTGGTGCATTCCATGACCTCTCCTTGGTGCTGCCCCAGCTCCTGCTGGCCGCATGGACCATAGCAGTGAACTACAAAACCCGCCTGATAAACCCTTCCGCCGCGTAGCGCGGCCCGGAGCCAAGAAAATGAGAAAAGAACTGATCAAGATCAGTGAGTTTCAGCGCCGGCGCTGGGGCGAGAACGGCACGCCGCCGTGCCCCCAAGCGATCCGAAATTACATCCGCAACGGCCAGCTACCAGGTGAGCAAATCGGCAAGCTCTGGTATATCGACTGGGCCGCCTACAACAAGGCAGCAGGAAATGACCTGATCGCGATGGTATTGAAAGGAGCTGCATGATGGTCCCCCGGCCGCGCAACAAATCAAACAAGGGCCTGCCCCAAAATCTGTACTTGGACGACCGGCGCGGAACCTATAGATATCGCAGGCCGACTGACGGCAAGTGGTTTCAGTTTGGGACCGACCGAATCAAAGCGGTCGACGCGGCCAAGCAACTGAATCTGGCATTCATGCAGGGGGCCGACCTGGTCGAAGCGGTACTGGGCGTGACCTCTGAATCGTTTGCAGGATTTCTTGATCATTATGAAGCCACCGTGCTGCCGCCAAGGGAGCTCGCGAAAGGAACGCTTCAGCTGTACGCGGTTCACTTTCGGCGATTCCGGAAAGCGTTTGAAGGCAAGGCGATGGATCAGATCAGCATCCGCATGGTTGCCGTGATGCTCGACGAACTGACGCCGCGTACCGCCAATCAGTGCCGAGCCCTGCTCATCGACATATTCAACCACGCCGCCGCTAAAGGCTTGTGCCCGGACAATCCTGCGGCCAGCACCATCAACCGAATCGAAAAGAAACAGCGCAAGCGCCATACCGTCGAGGGCCTGAAACTAATACGCGAGAAGTCGCCGGCCTGGCTACGGAACGCGATCGATCTGGCACTGATCACAGCCCAGCGCCGAACCGACATTTTGGACATGAAGTTTGAGGACGTGCGGGAAGGCTTTCTGTATGTCATCCAGCAGAAGACGGCCAAGGCCAGTGACGCAGCCTGGATTCGATTCCGAGTGACGCCAGAGCTTCAGGCAGTCATCAGTCGGTGCCGGGACAACGTGGCTTCGCCCTATCTCGTTCACCGGCGCCCGGAGCGCCTGAAGCAAAAGCAGGCCCAGACCAAGGACCACTGGACGAAGATCGAAGAGCGATATCTGACACGCGCGTTTAAGGCAGCGCGAGAGGATGCTGGGTGCTACGCGGATTGGAGTGACGAGGAAATGCCGGGCTTTCATGAAGTGCGGGCACTGTCACTGCACCTGTACAAGAAAGCCGGAAAAGACGGGCAAAAGATCGCAGGGCATGCGAGCGAGGATATGACGAAAAACTATCAGAAAGACCACGCCGAAATTGTCTGGTCAGAGGCAGTTCCCGACCTCGATATCAGCCAGTTTTCGAATTAGTTTTGCGCGGGTTTTGCGCAGGCCGGAAATCAAAAAGGGGATCAGTACCGTAAGTGACTGATCCCCTTAACAAAATATGGTCGGGACGGAGTGATTCGAACACTCGACCCCTAGCACCCCATGCTAGTGCGCTACCGGACTGCGCTACGCCCCGACTAGGCGTGTATCTGTTTTGCAACGTGCGAAAACGTTGAGGAATATACCCTAAGCATTTGAATTTTGGAAGTATCCTGACTGCTCAATTACGCCTTGAGCATGACGAGTACGTCCTCTAGCTCCGCAATCATCTCGCGGATCATCTGCTTGTACTGCTGGGTGTCATCCTTTGGTTCACCGCTGGTAAGACGAAGTCGGGCGCCACCGATGGTGAAGCCCTGATCGTATAGCAGGCCGCGGATCTGGCGAATCATCAGCACGTCCTGGCGCTGATAATACCGACGGTTTCCGCGTCGCTTGACGGGGTTGAGTTGAGGAAACTCCTGCTCCCAATAACGCAGAACGTGCGGTTTTACCGCGCAGAGCTCACTGACCTCACCAATGGTGAAGTAGCGTTTGCCGGGGATCGGCGGCAGCTCGTCGTTATGACTTGGTTCCAGCATATGCCTCAACTCGGGCCTTCAACTTCTGCCCTGGACGAAAGGTGACCACACGGCGCGCCGTAATCGGAATCTCTTCACCGGTCTTGGGATTTCTCCCAGGCCGCTGGCGCTTGTCTCGAAGGTCGAAGTTGCCGAAACCTGACAACTTCACCTGCTCGTTATCTTCCAGAGCGTGCCTGATTTCTTCAAAAAACAGTTCGACCAGTTCCTTGGCTTCCCGTTTATTCAGGCCCAGCTCTTCGTACAGACGTTCGGCCATCTCAGCTTTCGTCAGAGCCCCCATACGCTACTTCCTTAACGTGGCGTTTAACCTCTCCTCAAGCGAGGTGAGGATAGCAAGTGTCGTTGCGTTTACCTCATCGTCATTAAGAGTGCGTGATGGATGCTGCCAGGTCAAGCCGACTGCAAGGCTTTTTCTATGCGGATCAATGCCTTTACCCTGGTAAACATCAAATAACCTGAGGTCTGTGAGCCACTCGCCTGCATTTTCACGAATAACGTCCAGAACCGCACTGGCCGAAACATCCCGATCGGCCAGCAGTGCCAGGTCGCGGCGCACTTCAGGGAAGCGCGACAGCTCGTGGAATTTCGGCAGACGGCCGGTCGACACTTCCGCCAGAACCAGCTCGAAAACAAACACCGGGCGATCCAGGCCGAGGGTTTTCGACAGTTCGGGGTGAATCGCACCCAGGAAACCGACTTCACGGCCATCACGCTCGATGCGAGCCGTCTGGCCTGGATGCAGGGCTGGATGCTGGCCCGGCGTGAAGGTGAATTCACCCAGCGCACCGGCAAAGCCCAGAACCGCTTCGACATCAGCTTTGACGTCGAAGAAATCGACCACGTCGCGACCTTGCGCCCAGCCTTCCGGCAGGCGGCTGCCGCACACCACGCCAGCGAGCATCGGCTCCTGCTTCAAGCCGTCGAGCTGACCGACGAAGCGCAGGCCGCTTTCGAACATCCGCACGCGATCCTGCTGGCGGTTGAGGTTGTGCTGCAAGGCTTTGACCAGACCGGGCCATAGCGAGGCGCGCATGGCGGCCATGTCATTGGAGATCGGGTTGGCCAGCAGCAAGGGCTTGGCGCCCGGCGAGAACAGCTCGAACCATTTCGGGTCGATGAAGCTGTAGGTGATCGCTTCCTGATAACCGCGGGCAACCAGCAGGCGGCGCAGCTCAGGCAGATCGCCCTTGGCTTCGGCCTTGGCCTGAGGAGCCAGACGGGCTTGCGGGTAGCGGACCGGCAGACGGTTGTAGCCGTACAGACGCGCCAGCTCTTCGATCAGGTCGACTTCAAGGCTGATGTCGAAACGATGACTTGGCACTTCGACACGCCATTGCCCATCGGCTTCAGCAGTCACAGCCAGACCGAGACCTTTCAGCAGGCGTTCGATTTCGGCGTTTTCGATCACCAGACCGAGCATCTGCTCGACGCGGCTCGCGCGCAGCGTAACCGGGGCAATCGACGGCAAATGCTGCTCGCTGACCACTTCGATCACGGGGCCGGCTTCGCCACCAGTGATTTCCAGCAGCAGACCAGTGGCCCGCTCCATGGCTTCACGGGCCAGTTGCCAGTCCACACCACGCTCATAGCGGTGCGAAGCGTCGGTATGCAAACCATAGGAACGCGCCTTGCCGGCCACCGAAATGGTGTCGAAGAACGCGCTTTCCAGGAAAATATCGCGAGTACCGGCAGTCACACCGCTGTGCTCGCCACCCATGACACCGGCGATTGCCAGCGCGCGCTGGTGATCGGCAATGACCAGTGTGTCGGCACGCAGGCTGACTTCCTGACCATCGAGCAGGACGAGCTTCTCGCCCTCCTCTGCCATGCGCACACGAATCCCGCCGTTGATTTCGGCCAGATCAAACGCATGCAGAGGCTGACCCAGCTCCAGCATCACGTAGTTGGTGATGTCGACAGCGGCATCGATGCTGCGCACGTCGGAACGACGCAGACGCTCGACCATCCACAGCGGGGTCGGACGCGAAAGGTCGACATTGCGGATCACACGGCCCAGGTAGCGCGGGCATGCAGCCGGCGCCAATACTTCCACCGGACGCACTTCATCGTGCACAGCGCTGACAGCAGCGACCTGCGGACGAGTGACTTCAGCGGCGTACAGCGCACCGACTTCACGCGCCAGACCGGCCACCGACAGGCAGTCGCCACGGTTCGGGGTCAGGTCGACCTCGATGCTGGCATCGTCCAGGCTCAGATAGACACGAATGTCCTGACCAACCGGCGCATCAGCAGCCAGCTCCATCAGGCCATCATTGCCCTCGCCGGCCTGCAACTCGGCAGCCGAACACAACATGCCGTTGGACTCGACGCCGCGCAGCTTGGCTTTCTTGATCTTGAAATCGCCAGGAAGCTCGGCACCGATCATGGCGAATGGAATTTTCAGGCCCGGACGCACATTTGGCGCACCACAGACAACCTGAAAGGTCTCGCTGCCATTGCTGACCTGACACACACGCAGCTTGTCGGCATCGGGGTGTTGCTCGGTGCTCAGCACCTCACCCACCACCACGCCGCTGAAAACGCCGGCGGCCAGCGTCACGCTGTCAACCTCAAGACCGGCCATCGACAGACGAGCAACCAGCTCGTCGCGGGAAACCTGCGGGCTTACCCAGCCGCGCAGCCATTGTTCACTGAATTTCATCCTGCTCTCCTGAAAGGTTCGTACGACTTAGCGAAATTGCGCGAGGAACCGCAAATCGTTGTCGAAGAACAGGCGCAAATCATTGACGCCGTAACGCAGCATGGCCAGACGCTCTACGCCCATGCCGAACGCAAAGCCCTGATACTCTTCAGGATCAATGCCGGACATGCGCAGCACGTTCGGGTGGACCATGCCGCAACCCATGACTTCAAGCCAGCCGGTCTGCTTGCAGACGCGGCAGCCCTTGCCACTGCACATGACGCATTCCATATCCACTTCCGCCGAGGGCTCGGTGAACGGGAAATACGAAGGACGGAAGCGCACGGCCAGCTCTTTCTCGAAGAACACACGCAGGAACTCTTCGATGGTGCCTTTCAGATCGGCAAAATTGATGTCGCGATCGACCAGCAGACCTTCGATCTGGTGGAACATCGGCGAGTGGGTGATATCCGAGTCGCTACGGTACACACGGCCTGGGCAGACGATGCGGATCGGCGGCTGCTGCGATTCCATGGTGCGTACCTGTACCGGTGAGGTGTGGGTGCGCAGCAGCATGTTCGCGTTGAAATAGAAGGTGTCGTGCATCGACCGGGCCGGGTGGTGGCCTGGGATGTTGAGCGCCTCGAAGTTGTGGTAATCGTCTTCCACTTCAGGGCCTTCGGCGATGCCGTAGCCGATGTGCGTGAAGAACTGTTCGATACGTTCCAGAGTACGGGTGATAGGGTGCAGACCACCTGAGGTCTGACCGCGGCCCGGCAGGGTCACATCGATGCATTCGGCCGCGAGCCTGGCAGTCAGTTCTGCCTGCTCAAACGATGCCTTGCGTGCATTGAGAACCTCTGTGACACGTTCCTTGGCAACGTTGATCAGCGCACCGACTTGCGGACGCTCTTCAGCTGGCAGGTTCCCCAGGGTCTTCATCACCTGAGTCAACTCGCCTTTCTTGCCGAGGTAGTGAACCCGGATTTGCTCCAGGGCATTGATATCTTCGGCGCTTTGCACAGCCTCAAGAGCTTGAGAGACCAGCGCGTCCAGGTTTTCCATGTACAGACTCCAGATACAAAATAGGGGAAGAGCTGAAGGCTCTTCCCCTATTTATGACGTTTAACACCGACCCCGGAGAACCGGGGCAAGTGATTGTCGGGGACTTAGGCCAAGGTGGCTTTAGCTTTCTCGACAATCGCAGCAAACGCCGCTTTTTCGTTCACTGCCAGATCAGCCAGAACCTTACGGTCGATCTCGATGGACGCTTTTTTCAGGCCGGCAATGAAACGGCTGTAGGACAGACCGTTAACACGAGCACCAGCGTTGATACGAGCGATCCACAGAGCGCGGAACTGACGTTTTTTCTGACGACGGTCACGGTAGGCGTATTGGCCTGCCTTGATTACCGCTTGCTTGGCAACACGGAATACGCGTGAACGCGCGCCGTAGTAGCCTTTTGCAAGTTTCAGAATTTTTTTGTGACGCTTACGGGCAATGACGCCACGCTTTACACGAGCCATGAGTTACTTCCTCTATATCTTGATCAAAATTAACGAAGGCGCAGCATGCGCTCGACTTTTGCCACGTCAGACGGATGCAGCAAGCTGCTACCGCGCAATTGACGCTTACGCTTTGTCGACATTTTGGTCAGGATGTGGCTCTTGAAAGCGTGCTTGTGCTTGATGCCGTTGGCGGTTTTCAAAAACCGCTTAGCTGCACCACTTTTAGTCTTCATCTTTGGCATGTTCGGATACTCCGCATTCAGTTGATAAATATAACCGCAAGGCCTGCCGTGCCCTGGTGGTTATTTCTTCTTTTTCGGGGCGATGACCATGATCAGCTGGCGTCCTTCCATCTTAGGATGCTGTTCGACGGAACCGTATTCGAGCAGGTCACCTTCAACCCGCTTCAACAGCTCCATACCCAGCTCCTGGTGGGCCATCTCACGACCGCGGAATCTCAACGATACCTTGGCCCTGTCCCCGTCACTCAGGAAACGTACCAGGTTGCGTAGTTTTACCTGGTAATCCCCTTCCTCCGTCCCTGGACGAAACTTGATTTCTTTAACCTGGATCTGCTTCTGGTTCTTCTTCGCTGCAGCAACCTGCTTCTTCTTCTCGAAGATCGATTTGCCGTAATCCATCACACGGCAGACCGGAGGGACTGCGTCGGCAGAAATCTCTACCAGATCCAGCTTCGCCTCTTCGGCAATACGAAGCGCTTCATCAATCGAGACGATGCCAATCTGCTCGCCGTCAGCGCCAATTAAACGAACCTCGCGGGCCGAGATATTTTCATTGATCGGGGCCTTGGGTGCAGCTCGTTTATCTTGTCTCATTTCACGCTTAATAATAATTACTCCGTATCTTGGCGACCACGCCGGGAAACCGCTTGTGCGAGGAATTCAGCGAATTGGGCGACCGGCATCGAGCCAAGGTCAGCGCCTTCACGTGTACGCACAGCGACAGTTTGCATTTCAACCTCCCGATCTCCAATCACGAGGAGATAAGGAACCTTGAGCAAAGTATGCTCACGGATTTTAAAGCCGATCTTTTCATTTCTCAAGTCGGACTTGGCACGAAACCCGCTTTCAGCCAGAGTTTTTTCCACTTCGAGGGCAAAATCGGCCTGTTTGTCAGTGATATTCATGATCACTGCCTGGGTAGGCGCCAGCCAGGCCGGGAATGCACCTTCGTAATGCTCAATCAGAATGCCGATGAAACGCTCGAAGGATCCAAGAATCGCGCGGTGCAACATGACCGGATTCTTGCGACTGTTGTCTTCCGACACGTACTCGGCACTCAAGCGGATCGGCAGATTGAAGTCCAGCTGCAAGGTGCCGCACTGCCATACCCGACCGAGACAATCCTTGAGGGAGAACTCGATTTTCGGACCGTAGAACGCGCCCTCGCCCGGCTGCAGGTCGTAAGGCAGACCAGCGCTGTCGAGTGCGGAAGCCAGCGCCGATTCGGCACGATCCCAAAGCTCGTCGGAGCCTACACGCTTTTCAGGGCGAGTGGACAATTTGAGTTCGATATCCTTGAAACCGAAATCGGCGTAGACATCCAGCGTCAGCTTGATGAACGCGGCGGACTCGGCCTGCATCTGGTCTTCGGTACAGAAGATGTGCGCATCGTCCTGGGTGAAGCCGCGCACACGCATGATGCCGTGCAAGGCGCCCGACGGCTCGTTACGGTGACAGGCACCGAACTCGGCCAGACGCATCGGCAGCTCGCGGTAGCTCTTCAGGCCCTGATTGAACACCTGCACGTGGCAAGGGCAGTTCATCGGCTTGATCGCGTAGTCGCGGCTTTCGGACTCGGTGGTGAACATGTTGTCGGCGTAGTTGGCCCAGTGCCCGGATTTTTCCCAGAGCGAGCGATCGACCACTTGCGGAGTCTTGATCTCGAGGTAGCCGTTTTCACGCTGCACTTTGCGCATGTACTGCTCGAGCACCTGGTACAGGGTCCAGCCCTGCGGGTGCCAGAAGACCATGCCCGGCGCTTCTTCCTGGGTATGGAACAGGCCAAGACGCTTGCCGATCTTGCGATGGTCACGTTTTTCGGCTTCTTCGATGCGCAGAACGTAGGCAGCCAACTGCTTCTTGTCAGCCCAGGCGGTGCCGTAGACACGCTGCAGTTGCTCGTTTTTAGCATCGCCACGCCAGTAGGCGCCAGACAGTTTGGTCAGCTTGAATGACTTTAGGAAACGCGTGTTCGGCACGTGCGGACCGCGGCACATGTCGACGTATTCTTCGTGGTAATACAGGCCCATGGCCTGCTCGTTCGGCATGTCTTCGACCAGGCGCAGCTTGTAATCTTCGTGACGGGCGGTGAACACCTCGATCACTTCAGCGCGCGGGGTGACTTTCTTGATGACGTCGTAATCTTTTTCGATCAACTGCTGCATGCGCTGCTCGATCGCCGCCATATCGTCAGGCGTGAACGGGCGCTCGTAGGCGATATCGTAATAGAAACCGTCGTCGATCACCGGGCCGATGACCATTTTTGCAGTCGGATACAACTGCTTGACCGCGTGCCCTACCAGGTGAGCGCAAGAGTGACGGATGATTTCCAGTCCTTCCTGATCCTTGGGGGTGATGATCTGCAGGCTGGCATCGTTTTCGATCAGGTCGCAGGCGTCGACGAGCTTGCCGTCGACCTTGCCGGCGACGGTGGCCTTGGCCAGACCGGCACCGATTGAGAGCGCGACATCGGCTACGGAAACCGCATGATCGAATGAACGTTGACTGCCGTCGGGAAGAGTAATAGTTGGCATGGCGCCTCCTCTCCTAGTGGTGACCCCTACCAAAGGTCACGTGGGTTGGGATGAGCCAGTACGTGATCCGGTGGTATGCCTGCCTCACAGTGGCAGGAGCCTTGGGGCCAACCTTGAACCGGACCAGATGACTGGAATGTACGAAAAAACCTGCCTGCGCTGCACCGAAAGCCATAGGCCATGGGGCGCTTGAAAATAACAGGACGCGCATCCTACCACAGCCAGGCCGACCGGGATGCACATCCACGCAAATCAAATGGAATTAGCATGCTGTCTGAACTGGCAGGCTTCATGGGCGTCAGAAACCATCGAGACCCCGAACGTTTTTTCCAGCAACTAAGGAGAACACCATGAAGTTTTCACGCCTGACCAGCCTCCTCGTCTGCAGCGCCGCCCTCATCCCGCTGGGTGCTCACGCCGCGATGGACGGAGCGACACGCACTACCTTCACTCAGGAATGCGTGGCTGCGGCCAAGAAACAGGGGCTGAATGACAAGACCGCCGCGACTCACTGCGAATGCGGTGCAAAACAGGTGGACAGTCATTTCACCGACAAGGAAATAGCCTCGCTCAAGGACACCAAGGCAGCACCTCCCGCTGCATTGACGGCAAAACTGCAAAAACTGGTCGCAGAGAACTGCACAGCGACAAAATAATCATTTTTTTCAGCCGGGGTAAAACGCACGTGCCAAGCACTGATAGCAGTTGGCCCTGGCTCTTCTGAAAGCCATTGAAATCATGGCTTTAAGCGCCATTGGTAAAGCCTGTTCTGTACTGGGTCTGGCACCTCGGAGGGCGGTTTGCAGAGTATGGTGAACTGCATATACGGGACCTTTACGCAAAGCGCCTACCTTAATAGCTGTTTTTTTGCCCATTTCGACTATGATAGCCCGGTGTGCCCAGTTGGCCTGAGCAGCACGTTACTGAAAATTATGTTTCTGGAGATACACCATGTCTAATCGCCAAACCGGCACCGTAAAATGGTTCAACGATGAAAAAGGCTTCGGCTTTATCACTCCACAAGGTGGCGGTGACGACCTGTTCGTACACTTCAAAGCAATCCAGAGCGACGGTTTCAAAAGCCTGAAAGAAGGCCAGACCGTTACTTTTGTTGCTGCTAAAGGCCAGAAAGGCATGCAAGCAGAAGAAGTTCAGGTGGCCTGATTCACCTGACACAAAAAAAACCCCGTCACTGACGGGGTTTTTTTATGCGTAAAAGAAAGTACCGGCTCAGCCGCAATTGATACGGGTGACCTCACCCGAAGCATCGGTATTGACGTTTACTCGCTCGGATCGGTATTCCAGCGTGACCATGTCGTCAGGACCGAGAATGCGCGCATCCTGCGAACCGGAACGGGCGCGGACTTGAGAAAGGAGGTCTATGGACGCTTGCTTGCCAATGGCGAACTGGGCAAGCCCTGCATCACAGCGGCCAGGTATCGCGTTGCTGGCTGGCGCGTCGGCCTTGACGGGCGCTTCAGCACTGGCACTGCTATCAGAAGCCGTACTGCTGCAGCCTGCCATCAATGAAGCCACGACCATAAAACCCAATGTTGCGAATTTCCGGGGCATACACCCTCCTCTGCCAATGAACGTTTCCAGACCTGTCCGACCGCGCCTGGGCGCGTTGGTTGCACGGTTCGACCGAGATGCCTTGCGTAACCTGTTGATCTGTCTGGAACGGGAGTCTGCCTTGGCATGACACAGGACGCGCGAGGAAATCGTCACAAAACGTTTATCGCCGGAGTTCATTGAACCGGGCTATCAGGATCATATGTAAGTAGAAGTGTCAAAATACGCGCGGGATGGTTTACTGCCAGAGACACAAGCGCCGGGAAGCGAGCAACGTGTGCGTGACCCTTCACTGGAGATCAGACAGACATGACAGCCATAACCCTAGACGCGGACATCAAGGCCAGATGGCCTCAGGGCCACTGCTCGCACAGCCCGGGGAACCCGGAAGAACTGATGATCATCGCAGTCGACCTGCTGATCAAGGAACTGGGCACCGAGGGTGCCCGTGCCTTCATCAGCCAGGTGCTGAGCCGCTATGCCGCAGCGGGACTGCCCGCCTGACACGCGGCTTCAGGATGCGGGATTACTTGAGACGCGCCAGACGCTCGGTCAGCAGATCGAAGAACCCCTGAGCGTCGCCGTTCTCGACCCAGAATACGTTCTGCGGCTGCTTGAGTGTGCCGTACCAGTCGGCCACTGTCTGACCGAAACCGATCCCTTCACGAGTGTCTACCGCCACGTTGATCTGCCTTCCGGAAAACAACTCGGGCTTGAGCAGCCAGGCAATCACGCTGGCATCGTGTACCGGTCCGCCGGGCAAACCGTAATGCTCCATGTCCAGCTTGACGTATTCATTGAGAATGCCGTCCACCAGCTTGCCAGCATTGTTGCCCAATGCGGCGATCTGCTTGAGGCGCTGTTCGCTGGTGAGAATCTTGTGGGTCACATCCAGCGGCACGTACGTCAGCTTCACACCACTGGCCAGAACGATCTGCGCGGCGTGCGGGTCGGCGAACAGATTGAATTCGGCAACCGGAGTGATATTACCGCCGTTGAAATGCGCGCCGCCCATGACCACCACTTCCTTGATGCCCTGGGTGATTTCCGGAGCCTGCACCAGCGCCAGCGCCAGGTTGGTCTGCGGGCCGAGCATGGCGATGGTGATGCTGTGCGGCTTGGCCTTGCTCAGGGTGCGAATGAGGTAATCGACGGCATTGCCTTCGGCCAGCCCCTTGGCGGGTTCATGCACGGGCACACCCGGCAAACCTTCCTGACCGTGAACGTTCTCGGCATAGATCGGTGTACGCACCAGCGGCTTGGGCGCACCGGCATACACAGGCACCTCTTCGCGCCCGGCCCACTCCCGCGCCAGCCTGGCGTTGCGCGAGGTCTTGTCGAGCCGCACATTGCCGGCCACCGTGGTGATAGCCATGACGTTCAGCTCTTCAGGTGACGCCAGCGCCAGCAACAACGCAACGACGTCGTCCGCACCTGGATCGGTATCAATGATCAGATCGCGCTTTTCAGCCGCTTGTGCAGCAGCAGTACCGAGAATGGACAAGAGCAACGCTCCACGAATGAACTGTCTGGAAAACTGTATCAATGTCATATGAAACTCCCTTTCTTGAATAACTAGAAGACGACTCCGGACACCAGCGCCACATTACTGTACGGCTGACATTCTCCGGTACGGATGATTGCCTTGGCCTTGCGACTCAAGACCTTGAGGTCTTCATGGCTTATCCAGCGTTGTTGCCCCAATTGGTCGTCGAGATTCAGGCTTTCGATCACCTGCAGCGCAGGTGGCTTGACCTCGGCCATTTCGCTGGCCAGCACATGGCTTTCAACCTGCATTTCACTCAGCACGACATCCAGCACACTGATGAAATCCGGCACACCGCGGGTCAGCGCGAGGTCGATCAGTTCGACGCCTGCCGGTACTGGCATGCCGGCGTCGACGATCATCAGGATGTCGCCGTGGCCCAGCGATGCAATCACGCGAGACAGGGCAATATTGAGTAGCGGGGTCTTTTTCATAGCGAATTGAATTCCTGTACTTCCTCAAACGTCGGGATGGACGGCTGGGCACCCGCTCGGGTGACGGAGATGGCCGCCGCAGCCTGACCGAAACGAATTGCCTGCAATTGGTCATGGCCTGCGGACAGCGCCGCCGCAAAACCGCCGACAAAGGTATCACCTGCAGCGGTGGTGTCCACGGCCTGCACACGACGCGCTGGAATATGCTCCATGCCAGACGCATTGGCGAACAGGGTTCCGCGCTCGCCGAGGGTAATGATCACGTTGCGCGCGCCGGCCGTCAGCATCGCCGAAGCCGCGTTTTCAGCGGCCGCCGGTGAGTCAACGTTCACACCGGTCAGGGTCTGCGCTTCGCTTTCGTTGGGTATCAGGTAGTCGATCAGGGCATACCAGTTTGCCGGCAAGGGCTCGCTGGCCGGCGCAGGATTGAGAATGACGGTCTTGCCCAGCGCACGGGCGCGGGCCAGGGTATGGAAAACGGTCTCGGTCGGCACTTCGAGCTGGCAGATGACGATTTGTGAATCCGCCAGCAGCGTGTCGAAGCGCTCGATCAATGCCGGACTGAGCCGACCATTGCCACCGGCCACGATGACAATGGCGTTCTGACTGTTGGCGTCGACCACGATCGAGGCGATACCGGTGGACACACCCTCAACGACGGTCACCGCCTGGCAATCAATCTGCTCGGCCAGTAGCGCTGCGCGAAGTTGCTCGCCGTAGGCATCGGCCCCGACACAACCGATCATCGCCACGCTGGCGCCCAGACGTGCCGCAGCGACCGCCTGATTCGCACCCTTGCCGCCCGGCACGGTGTCGAATGTTTCCCCACTCAAGGTCTCGCCGGGACGCGGCAAACGCTGGGCGCGGATGACCAGATCCATGTTCAGACTGCCCACTATCACTATTTTTGCTTGCATGGCTCATTAATCCGTTGCTGTACGTGCGCGTCATTCGTTGGACAAAATGTTTGGCGCTGCCGTGGACTCGCGCACCACGACGCTGGGCGTCACGAGTCTTTTTTCGGCAGGAAGCCCATGGGGTGTGGTGATTCTGCTCAGCAGCATTTCTGCAGCGGTTTCGCCCAATTGCATGATCGACTGCCCCACGGTGGTGAGCGCAGGATAAACGTAGCGACTCATCTGGATATCATCGAAACCGATCACCGACAGGTCCTGAGGCACGCGAATCAAGCGCTCGGCGGCGGCGCGCAGCACACCGATGGCAATCACGTCGTTGCCGGCAAAAATCGCGGTCGGCGGGCGTTCTGCCAGCAGCTGGCACGCGGCCTCATGACCGGCAGAGCTGGTGAACTCACTGTGCAGCGACCATTCGGCCCGGACCTGAACGGACGCCTGCTGCAGGGCGCGCCGATAACCCGCCAGACGCATCTCGGCCACTGTGCTGTGAACTGGCCCGCCGATACAGGCAATGGCGCGATGCCCCAGGTCCAGCAAGTGCCGAGTCGCCAGATAAGCGCCCTGCTCATGGTCGATACGGATCATGTCGGCATCGATACCGTCCAGTTCCCGGTCAACGATCACCAGCGGCGTACGGACCTCGGCAAGTCCGCCTGCAACACCGGCATCACCACCGACTGAAGAGACAATCAGACCGTCCACGCGCTTTTCCAGCAGCACGCGCAGATAACCACGCTGTTTCTCCGGATTGTCATCGGAGTTGCAGAGGATCACACAAAAACCATTGCGCTCGCAGTAATCCTCGATGCCCCGCGCCAACTCGGCGAAGTACGGGTTCATACCGTTGGGAATCAACAGACCGATGGTCGAGGTGGTCTTGGCCTTCAGCGAACGCGCCACTGCACTGGGCACATAATCGAGCTGTGCAATGGCGGCTTCGACCTTGAGCCTGACCGGCTCGCTGACCGGCCGGGTCTTGTTCAGCACGTGGGAAACCGTGGTGTACGAGATACCCGCAAGGGCCGCGACATCCTTGATGGTTGCCATATCAGCCCTGGCGCCGAGCCCGGTGGCTGCGATAGGTGTCCAGCACCACAGCGATCACGATCACCGCACCGGTGATGATCCGCTTGGTCGGCTCGGTCGCACCGATCTGCGCCAGGCCTGCGGCCAGCACAGAAATGATCAGCACACCGAAAAAGGTGCTGATGATCGAACCGCGACCGCCCATCAGGCTGGTACCGCCGATCACCACTGCCGCAATGACCTGCAGCTCGAGCCCGGCACCGGCATTAGGGTCGGCCGCTTCCAGCCTGGATATCTGGAACAGTGCCGCAACACCGGCCAGCAGCCCCATCAGCGAGAACACCAGAATCTTGTAAGGCTTGGGATTGATACCCGCCAGACGCACGGCCTCTTCGTTGGTGCCAATGCCGATCAGGTAGCGACCGAAAACGGTGCGGGTCAGTACCGCCTGAGCGACGAAGATGACCAGCAACGCGATGATGAAGGACGGCGCAATGCCAAAGGCAATCGGATCGGACAGCCAGGCGAACGAATCACCGATGTAGGCGGTACGCGAATTGGTCATCTGATAGGCCGCGCCACGGGCCATTTCCAGCACGCCCAGAGACACGATGAACGAAGGGATGCGCCAGGCAACCGTAATCGAACCGGTGATCGTACCCGCCAGCGTCGCACAGGCAATGCCCAGTAACGCAGCCGGAAACACGCTCCAGCCCCAGCCGAGGATTGCCACACTGACCGCCGAAGCAGCCAGGGCCAGCACCGAGCCGACCGACAGATCGATGCCGCCGATGATGAGGATCAGCGTCATGCCGACCGACAGCACCATCAGGTCCGGGATCTGGTTAGCCAGCATGCTGAAGGTCTGGTAGGACAGGAAGTGATCGCTGAGCAGCGAGAACAGTACGATCATCACCAGCAACGCACCGGCCAGCCCGATGTACGTACCGAGGCCAAGGTAGTTGCCGCCGCGACGGACCGGCGCGGTCAGCGTCGGAGAAGGAGTATTTTTCATGAGTCGTTCCTGGGCGCCGCATCATTGAGCAGCGCGTCACGTTTCTGATAACCGGCGAAGGCAGCGGCCAGCAATTGGTCCTGGGTCCAGCTGTCGCGCTCGAACGTGTCGATCAGGCGACCGGCAGACAGCACGCCGATACGATCACAGATCAGCATCAGCTCGCGCAGATCACTGGAAACCACCACCAGCGCCCTGCCCTGACGGGTCAGTTCGGCCAGCAGCGCGTAGATATCGAACTTGGCACCGATGTCGATGCCCCGTGTCGGCTCGTCGAACAGCATTACCGTGCAGTCACGTTCCAGCCAGCGACCGATCACCACCTTCTGCTGATTGCCACCCGACAGCTCGGAGACCAATTGGCCCGGACTGGAACTGCGAATGCGCATGGCCGCCACCTGGCGCTGCGCCAGTTTCAGCTCATCATCGCTGTTGACCAAGCCCGCGCTGGAAATCGAATGCATGTTGCCCAGCGCAATGTTGGCGCTGATCGATTGCGACATCAGCAGGCCTTCGCTCTTCCGGTCTTCCGTGATCAGCGCGATACCCTGCTCCACTGCGTCGGATGGCGAGCGAATGCTGACCTTCTGCAGCGGCCTTCCGACTTCGATGTCACCGCTGTCGGCAACGTCTGCACCGTAGATCAGGCGCAACAACTCGGTACGCCCGGCACCGATCAGCCCGGAAATACCGAAGATTTCACCTCGACGCACGTCGAAGGAGACATCCTGAACCTTGCCGGCGCGACCGAGCCCCTTGACCGACAGCGCCACCTCGCCAATCTGCCGGGCGCCCATGTCGATATGCTCGCCGAGCTCACGGCCGACCATCAGGGTCACCAGTTGCTCACTGTTGTATCGGGCAATCGGCTCGACACACACCAGCTTGCCATCGCGCAGCACGGCGATGCGCTGGGACACCCTGGCCAGCTCTTCAAGCCGATGGGATATGTAGATGATCGAGACGCCACGCGCCTGCAGCCGGGTGATCTGCTCGAAGAGCATTTCCACTTCGCGCGAGGTGAGCATGGCAGTGGGTTCGTCGAGAATCAGCACGTGACAGTCGCCGATCAGGTTGCGGGCGATCTCGACCATCTGTTGATGACCGATGCCCAATTCGCCGACCAGCGTGTCGGGATCAATCGCGTCCAGCCCCACTTGGGCCATGGCCTCGGTCGCGTTTTCGCGCAAGCGCTTGCGGTCGATCCAGCCGGCCCTACGGGGCAGGTCATGAAGAAACAGATTTTCGGCCACGGTCAGGGTCGGCAGCAGGTTGAGTTCCTGCATGACCATGCGAATGCCGAGTTTTTCAGCCTGGGTACGACTTGCCGGCTGATAAGGCTGGCCCTGGAATTCCATGTTTCCGGTGGTAGGCGTTACCAGCCCGCCGATGATTTTCGACAAGGTGCTTTTACCGGCACCGTTTTCCCCGGTCAGGGCCAGCACTTCGCCACGCATCAACGTCAGGTCGACGTCACCGAGTACGGGCTGTGCGTAGGTTTTGCCGATGCCACTGACCGAAAGAACAGCTGTCTGAGCAGACGCTGACATACATTTCTCCCAGCGCCCGTCCTCTGCGGACGGGCACCTTTACACGGCGTGGATCAAGGTTGAGTAACGAGCTGCACCGGCGTTTCGATCACGCCCTTGTCGTTGGTATCGACCTTCTCGCCTTTGACCAGCTTGAGCGCAGCTTCGATGCCGAAGACCGCCTGCTTGGCTGCGTACTGATCGGCTGTGGCCAGAACCCGGCCATCCTTGAGCATCGGCTTGATCGCATTGATGTTGTCGTAGCCCACGACCATGACCTTGCCAGCCTTGCCTGCCGCACGTACTGCAGAGACGGCGCCCAGTGCCATGCTGTCATTGCCGGCCAGCAGGGCTTTCAGGTTCGGGTATTCATTGAGCATCGCCGAGGCCACAGCGTTGCCCTTGTCGATTTCCCAGTTACCGGACTGCGTGGACACCACTTTCATTTTCGCTTCGTCCATGGCGTCCTTGAAACCGGCGGTGCGTTGCTGAGCGTTATTGGTGGTCGACACACCTTCGATAATGCCCACCTCGTCGCCAGCGGTCAGTTTCTTGGCCAGATAGTCGCCCACCAGCTTGGCCCCCTTGCGGTTGTCAGGCCCTACGAAGGGGATTTGCAGGTTCTTGCTTTTGAGCACGTCGACATCGAGCTGGTTGTCGATGTTGACGACCTTGATTCCGGCATCCGTGGCTTTCTTGAGCACCGGTACCAGCGCTTTGGAATCGGCGGGCGCGATCACCAGCGCATTCACGTTGGAGGCGATCATCTGTTCGACGATGCGGATCTGTGCCGACGTGTCGGACTCGTCCTTGATCCCGTTGGAGATCAGGTCGAATTCGGTGGCGTGTTCTTTCTGGTAGGCCTTGGCACCGTCTTCCATGGTCAGGAAGAACTCGTTGGCCAATGACTTCATGACCAGTGCGACCTTGGGTTTTTCAGGCGTCTGGGCATAGACGGTAGAGAGGGGCATGACTGCCGTGACGGCAGCAAACATGGCGACAGCGAGAAGGCGTCCAGCGAATGGCAGCTTCATGAGTTCATCTCCGATCTTGTGATTATTGTTCGGGCGAACGGCGCAGAATCGATGCCGGGCATCGCCGCGCAAACGTTTGCGAGGAGCGAACTATGGAAAAAGCTGCAGCCTTTGTCAATCCACCGGAAATTAAATCTTCCCGAGCTGCCCTTCCCCGCTAGCACGGGGAACGGGCGTCACGATAAGTCGGGTCTCACTCTTCAGGTTTGACCGTCGCCACATCATCGGCCTTGATCCGGATTGTCTTGCCGGAGATATCCTCGAACTCGTAGAAACCGTCGCGCGTCTTGGTCTTGGGCATGTCTTTGGTCACATACTGAGTGCCGTTTTGCAGCGTGACGACCGAGGGCGTGGAACAGCCTGCCAGCAGCACAACTGCCGAGGCCAGTAACGGAAATGCCAGTGACTTGATATTCATGCGTGACTCCGGAAACGTCAGGTTTTTTTCAAGGCAATAGTGTGCCACTTCGAGCGCTTTATCTTACATAGATGTTGCGAAAGATCCGACACTCAAATACTGTATGCCCGTACAGCAATATTCAGGGACCTTTTTCCGTGGCAAAACAAAGCGCAGCGACCCCCTCCACTCCCGGCCCTTACGAGCGCATGGGCATGCGGGTACAGAAGATCATCAACTCGCCCACCGCGCAGAAATCCAGGGCTGCCCTGCTCTTTCGTCAGCCGGACGAGGCAGAAGACGACTGGGCGCAACTGCTTGAAGAAATAGCCGAGAACGATAATGT
Source organism: Pseudomonas syringae pv. coryli str. NCPPB 4273 (assembly GCF_000972175.1). Lineage (NCBI taxonomy): Bacteria > Pseudomonadati > Pseudomonadota > Gammaproteobacteria > Pseudomonadales > Pseudomonadaceae > Pseudomonas > Pseudomonas syringae pv. coryli. Next base: position 131,913 of record NZ_AWQP01000016.1, read on the forward strand.
CACTCTCGCCTGGCGCGACGACGGTGGCGTGCAAATCTTCTGGACGTTGCCGAAGGAAGACTGACGGCATGACGTTTCGATTTTCCTCACTGCTTTGCACTACCCTGCTCATCACCGCCTCATTCGCCGCCCAGGCACAAGCCCCGCGCACCTTCAGCGAAGCCAAGAAAGTTGCCTGGGGCCTGTATGCGCCGCAGTCGACCGAGTTTTACTGCGGCTGTAAATACACGGGTAATCGGGTCGACCTCGCTGGCTGCGGCTATGTGCCGCGCAAGAGCGCCAAACGCGCCAGTCGTATTGAATGGGAACACATCGTGCCTGCCTGGCAGATTGGCCACCTGCGCCAATGCTGGCAGAACGGCGGGCGCAAAAACTGCACAAGAACTGACGCTGTCTACAAACGCGCCGAAGCAGACCTGCACAATCTGGTGCCCAGTATCGGCGAGGTCAACGGTGACCGCAGCAACTTCAGTTTTGGCTGGATACCCGAGCAAAAGGGCCAGTACGGTTCATGCCTGACCCAGGTGGATTTCAAAGCCAAAAAGGTCATGCCTCGCCCCTCGATACGCGGCATGATCGCGCGCACCTACTTCTACATGAGCAAACAGTACAACTTGCGTCTCTCGCGCCAGGACCAACAGCTCTATCAAGCCTGGGACAAAACCTATCCGCCCCAGGCATGGGAGCGCCAGCGTAACCAGCAGGTCGCTTGTGTCATGGGACGTGGTAATGATTTTGTAGGCCCGGTAGACCTGAAGTCGTGTAAATAACCAAGCTTGATCAAAGGCCGAGCCCTCAAACGGATGGATTGCTCGGTCATTGACTGATGCACTTGAGTGAATCCAAAACCACTCATCGGACAACTGTTAACTCAAGCCATGAACGCTAAGATTCTCGGTCTACTCTCAAGAATCATGGGCGTAATCGGGAAGCTGCTTATCGCGCATACGCCAAAAACAGCCAGGCTGATCATCACATTCGCAGGCAGGGAAGATGAATCATCAAACGGAATTTGAAATTCACTATCAGTTCAATGGCCAACCTTACTGCTTTCTGCATCATGCAAAGCAACTGTGCCAGAGCGACGCATTGCATTGTGCGACCCTGCATGCAGGCGTAGGGACCGTCAGCGGTAATATATCCGCAGGCCCGATGAGCGTCGCAACCTTGCAGGCCAAGCGTTTCGGCGTGACGCAGGTGCATTGGAGAAGGTCTTCGCTACAAGCCTGAAGCATCGTCCTCTTTAACAAAACAATGGCCTTCGAGAAGGCCATTGTTCGTATGTATTGCCAGCCCCTCCTGGATCAGATGGCGGGGTAGTTGCCTGTGCCATCAGGCCACGGCGTGAGCAGCTCGAAACCGGTCGAGGTGACGGCAACCATATGCTCCCACTGCGCAGACAGTGAGAGGTCGCTGGTCAGAACCGTCCAGCCATCCGGCAATGTCCGGGTGCCCGCCCTGCCTGCGTTGATCATCGGCTCGATGGTGAACACCATGCCGGGTTTCAGCCTGAGGCCTTTGCCCTGCGCACCGTAGTGCAGAACCTGCGGCTCTTCATGGTATTTGCGCCCGATGCCGTGTCCGCAATATTCGCGCACCACGCTGAAGCCTTCGCGATGAGCGACGCTCTGGATGGCATAACCGATATCACCCAGGGTTGCCCCAGGGCGCACGGCATGGATACCGGCGCGGGTTGCCTCATAAGTCGTCTCGACCAGACGCCTGGCCAGAGGGCTGACCTCACCCACCAGGTACATCCGGCTGGTATCGCCGTACCAGCCATCCTTGATGACCGCGACATCAATGTTGACGATGTCGCCTTCCTTGAGGATATCGGTGGCAGAAGGTATGCCATGACACACCACGGCATTCGGAGAGATGCAGGTGGTCTTGGTAAAACCGTGATAGCCGACGTTCGCGGGAATCACTTTCAGCTCTTTGACGATGTATTCATTGCAGATGTCGTCGAGCGCTTCGGTGCTGACACCAGCCTTGACGTAAGGCGTGATCATCGCAAGCACATCGGCGGCCAGTCTGCCGGCTATGCGCAACTGCACGAGATCCTGTTCGGTCTTGATACCGATAGCGCTGCTCATGAGGCCGCCTTGGACAGGCTGGAAGCTGAAGGCTCCGAGACGTTGAAGTTCGAAGCGGTCAGCACGGTCTCACCGGCATTTTCGAGACGAATCAGCATCTGGCAGATCTCGCTGTAATCCAGCGCCGGGTGCAGTTCAGCGAGCATACCGACACGCATCCAGTGCTCGGCCTGCGCATTGATGGAGCGGCTGAGCGCAACGCTGGCAGAACGCAGATTGGCGTGCATGTTTTCGGAAATTTTTACCAGACCCATGATTCACCTCAAGTTGAATATATGAAGCATATACGTTACGTATACTCACAATCAACCCGAGACGTGCCGTGGCTGCAATCAGCCACGTTATTCCATCGCGCTGGCCTGGCGGTATTCGCCGCCCGCGCGGGCGGCCGCGATGACGATCGACACCTCCGGCTCGTAGGCATTGAACTGGCGCAGTCCGGCCGCCAGCCGGAGAAAATCCTCGCGCTGCATTTCGTTGACTGAAGAGAGCGTACGGTGTTGTTGAGCAATCGGGCTTTGCGCTGACTTAAGGGACATGACAGACCTCATTCGTTCTTTACTGTTCATGCATACAGTATTTTGAACCGCGCGCTGATACAAGACCAGTCGCGACGAATGGTCAGTGATTTTGTAAATGGTCAATGACCCGCCAAGGCCTGCAGACGCTCCAGATCAGCCTCGACGATGCTGATACCGTGCACCATCGATTGCGCGCGCTCGCTATAACGCCGATCCCCCGGCAGACGCTCCTGCCCTGCTCCATGCAGTTGCCGCACAAGCTCCTCGCTGCGCTGTGCAAACGACTGACCACTGCCCTTGTCAGGATCGATGACGATCAGCAACTGACCGGTCCAGGGTGTCTGTGCCCCGGGATGCTTCGACCAGTCGAATTCGAATGAGAAATTGCCCCCTGTCAGCCCTGCGGCCAGCAGCTCGACCATCATCGACAGTGCTGAGCCCTTGTGCCCGCCGAACGGCAACAACGCGCCACCCTCGAGAATCGCGCGCGGCTCTTCAGTGGGCTGGCCGTCGCGATCGACACCCATGCCTGCCGGCAGCAATCGACCTTCGCGTGCGGCGATCTGTACATCACCGTGGGCGATGGCGCTGGTCGCCAGGTCGAAAACGATGGGTTCGCCGCCTGCACGGGGCGCGGCGAAAGCAATCGGGTTGGTACCGAACAGGGGCTGACGTGCACCATGTGGCACAACGCAGGTCATGCTGTTGACCATGCTCAGGGCCACCAGCCCCTGTTCGGCGAAAGGCTCGACATCCGGCCATAACGCAGCGAAGTGATGAGAGTTGCGAATGGCCAGAACCGCAATGCCGGCACTGCGCGCCTTGTCGATCAACAGGGCTCTGGCCGCCGCCAGTGCGGGCTGGGCAAAACCGCCTCCGGCATCGACCCGGACAAACGCAGCGCCGACATCCTCGACCACCGGCACAGCCTTGCCATTCACCCAGCCGCTGGCCAGCGATGACAGATAGCCGGGGATGCGAAAGATGCCATGGCTATGCGAGCCGTCACGCTGGGCGCTGGCGCAGTTCTCGGCAAGCACCTCGGCAACCTCCGCGCTGGTGCCATGAGCGACAAAGATTCGGCGCAACAGATCTGTCAGTTGCTCAAAGGAAACGGTCCGGGCCGACTGATCGGCAGAATTGGCGCGCATCTGAAACTCCTGTTCATGGCGGTAGATCGAGAACGCTAGCGAGAATGACAAGGCGAAGGCAGGCCCCGAGAGTAGCGCTGCGGGTTGTGCAAAGACACTCCCAAGGGTAATAACCTGATCGCAGCGGGCAGACTGCGACGGGGAGTTTTCAATGAGAGCAGCTTGCATTCACCAGAAAATACGCAGCCCCTTGATGGGCAATGGCCTGCAAATGTTCTCTCTGCCTGAAATCAAAGGGTAGAATGCGCCGAAGGTATAGGCCGGAGCGCCCATGAGCGACCCTCTTTTCAGCAATGCAGAACACGACGCGATCACCGATGCCGCTGCGCATTGGTGCATGCGCCTGCATGCAGAGGACTGTACCGCCGCCGAACGAAAAGCATTCGAGCAATGGCTGAAGTCCCACCCCCTGCATGCGGTCGAATACAACGCCATGCTCGAGGTCTGGGATATCACCGGGCAAATCGAACCGCTCAATCCGGCACCTGAGCGCCAAGCCCAGGCTGCCCGACCCGACCAGGTTCGGCCTCGTCGCGGTCGCCGCTGGGCAAAACTGGCCGCAGCCGCAGCGGTGGTTGCCATGGCGCTGCCGATTACCGGGTACGTCGGCTGGCATCAAGGCTGGCTGCCTGACGCCTACGAGACTTACAACGCCGATACCGCCACACGTCTGGTCATGCTCGAGGACGGCAGCCGTGCCGAGTTGAACCTGGGCACCGAGCTGACCTATGCCAATTATCGGGATCGACGCAGCGTCACGCTGAAAAAGGGCGAGGCGTTCTTTGAGGTCAGCCACGACAGCACACACCCCTTTGTGGTCGATGCCGGCGCAGGCAGCATCAGGGTCACCGGCACGCGCTTCAATGTATGGATGTATCAGGACCAGGTGCGCGTGACGCTGGTCGAGGGTTCGGTTCAGATCAACGCTGATCGTGCGCATCCTTCTTCGAGCCACGCCCTCGCCTCCGGCATGCAGGCCACTTACAAGGCGGGCGACGACGCTCCACTGATCAGCCAGACCGAAGCACGCGATACCAGCCTGGCGTGGCGCAATGGCAAACTGATCTTCAATGATCTGCCGCTCAGCCAGGCACTGCCGCTGATCAATCGCTACCTGCAAACACCCATTCTGCTGGCGGACAGCGCCACCGGCGCCATGCGCCTGGGCGGAAGTTACAACACCCACGACCTGTCGAGCCTGCTAGGCTCTCTGCCCAGGGTGTTGCCGGTGTATGTGACGCAGAATCAGAACGGCAACCCGGTACTCAACCGCCGCACCGCCGACACACCGAAAGGCTGATCGCACTCGCGGTCTTGCAGATGCGCAGCCCATTCGGCTGCGCCCACGTCGGAACAATCCCCTCTCACTCCCGACGATTCTTCATCTAACCTCAAGCGCACCATGCTGCAGCGAGCCTGTACAGACTGGGTCGCGTATTTTTTTCAGTCGATCACTGAGGTTTTGCCGAGCTCGTTCGTCTTAGTAATTGAGAGTGTTTAAAAAGCCTGAAAAGGAGTTTGCGGATGTTCAATCGCCAAGGAATCACGACTCGCACCCTGCTGCGGCAAACCGCAGTGGCTGCGCAGGCACAGTCGCCCGCTCTGGAGACCGAGCGGCCCGGAAACGAGCACATCCGGATGCTTCTGAAAAGCTTTGGCCTGCGCACCAGCCTGGTCAGGCTCAAGGTGCTCGACGCGCTACTGGTCTCGAGCGAAGAAGGCCACCCTCTGGGAGTGCGCGGCGTACACAGCCAGTTGCTCAGGCTCGATGTGCCGCTATCGTTTCTGAGCGTGCGCGAGGTCCTCAAGCGACTGTGCGACGAGGGCGTGATCGACCTCAACGACGACAAGACCTACAGCCTGCATCCCCGCGCCCGGGAATGGCTGGGGGAAGTCGGCAAGGACAGCGCCCGGTAAACCCCGCCTCCTCGTCGCACCGGTCACCAGCGCTTAGCGCTTGACCTTGCGACGCATGATGCCGTTGAGGATCACTACCAGCACTGCCACGCTGATGGCGATGTACTGAAAGGTCTTTTCGGTGATGGCACCGCTGTTTTGCAGATGCGACAAGCCCAGCATGATCGCCAGAACGCCGAGGGCGATCAGAATCGAGTAAATCAAACGCTGCTTGTTGGTCATAACGGTTTCCTGAATGCTCATGAGCCGGCAACTGACGCTGCCTGTTTGCGGGCATATCTTACGCCGATGCGCAACGGATGGCATCGTCACCCTCCCTCTCCTGCGCACCCTTTCCTGCACGTTCTATCAACGACGTTGATTATCGTCATGCCGCGATGAGCGTTGCCGTGTAAAACTCCCATGCTTTAATACCGCCCCTGCTTCAACAGTGTGTTCAATTATTACCAAGGAGTTTTACATGCCCCATGAAGGCAGCCTGCTGCAGGTCGCAGTGGTATTTCTGCTCGCCGCCGTGCTGACGGTGCCGCTGGCCAAGCGGCTGAAGCTGGGCGCGGTGATCGGTTATTTGTTCGCCGGCGTGATCATCGGCCCTTCGGTACTGGGCCTGATCGGCGATACCGAGAGCGTCAGCCATATTTCCGAACTTGGCGTGGTACTGCTGCTGTTCATCATTGGCCTCGAGCTTTCGCCAAAGCGTTTATGGGTCATGCGTAAATCCGTGTTTGGCGTCGGCATGGCGCAGGTGCTTTTGACCGGCCTGATCATCGGCGGGGTCGCCTTCGCTGCCTTCGGCCAGCCGCTGAACACGGCGGTCATTCTGGGCCTGGGCCTTGCCCTGTCGTCCACGGCCTTCGGCCTGCAGAGCCTGGCGGAACGCAAGCAGCTGAACAGCCCGCACGGCAGGATGGCGTTCGCGATTCTGCTGTTTCAGGACATTGCGGCGATCCCGCTGATTGCCATGGTGCCGTTTCTGGCCGGGGCTGACCACGCGATGGACACCGGCGAAAGCATCAACCACGGCCTGCGCGTGCTGGGCAGCATTGCCATTGTGGTGATTGGCGGACGCTATTTGCTGCGGCCGGTGTTCCGTATCGTCGCCAAGACCAAAATCCAGGAAGTCTCGACCGCCACGGCCTTGCTGGTGGTGATAGGCACGGCGTGGCTGATGGAACTGGTCGGAGTGTCCATGGCGCTGGGCGCGTTTCTCGCTGGTCTGCTGCTGGCCGACTCCGAGTACCGTCATGAACTGGAAGCACAGATCGAACCGTTCAAGGGATTGCTACTGGGGTTGTTCTTTATCAGCGTCGGCATGGGCGCCAACGTCGGCCTGTTGCTCAGCTCACCGCTGATCGTGCTGGGTCTGACGCTGTTGCTGATCGCAATCAAGCTGCCGATGCTGTTCCTGATCGGTCGCACCCTTGGCGAACTCAACAACCGCAGCGCGTTGCAGTTGGGCCTGGTACTGGCCGCAGGCGGCGAATTTGCCTTTGTGGTGTTCAAGATCGGCAGCGCTCAGGGGCTGTTCGAGGCCGGGCTGTACGACATGCTGGTGTTGACCATCACCTTGTCGATGGCGATCACGCCGTTGCTGTTCATTGCTCTGGCGCGCTGGATCAAACCCAAGGTCAAGCCCGTCGAGGTGCCGGCCGAATACCGCGATATCCAGACCGACAAACCACGGGTGGTGATTGCCGGCATGGGCCGTATGGGGCAGATCGTCGCGCGTATCCTGCGCGCGCAGAAGATTCCTTTCATCGCCCTGGACACCGCCGTCGAGTCCATCGAGTTCTCCCGCAGCTTCGGCAATGTGCCGGTCTTCTATGGCGACCCGTTGCGCCCGGAAATATTGCGTGCCGCCAAAGTCGATGAGGCCGAATACTTCGTCATCGCGACCGATGATCCCGACACCAACATCAAGACTGCCGAGCTGATCCGCAAGCTGTATCCGCACATGAAGATCATTGCCCGCGCACGTAACCGCCAGCATGTTCATCGGTTGATGGACCTGGGCGCTCACGCAGTTCGCGAAACGTTCTACTCGAGCCTGGAAATGAGTCGCCAGACCCTCATGGGCCTGGGTCTCAGCGAAACACAGGCCGATGCGCGCATCAGTCGCTTCAAGCGTCACGACGAACAGGTGCTGGCCGCTCAGCATGAGGTGTATGACGACGACGCCAAAGTCCTGCAGACCGCCCGCGAAGCCAGGGCCGACCTCGCGCAGCTGTTCGAGGCAGACCGTCTGGACGAAGAAGCCGCGAAAAGCTGACCTGCTCATGCGCCGCAGGCCTGGTCAGCGGCGCAACTCAGGCGTAAGGGCTGTCCCAGTAGCGCGCGTACATGCCGAGCTTCTTCTTCACGCCGCGCGGCAGGCGCTTTTCCTGCCGACTCAGCTTGTAGGCCAGCAGCTTGAGCGCATTACGCACGAACGACACAGGCCACCAGAGGATTCGCCGGGGACCGAGGAATTTCAGCTCGGACTTGACGTAACGCATGCCCTCGCCGCCAATGCCACCAAAGGTTTCGTAGATCCACGCTTCCCGGGCCTGGAACACGCCGATATCAAAGTAACGGCGAAACTCTTCACGCAGGCTGTAATTGTGCGAATGACGGCATACAGCCGAGCCTTCGTACGCCGCTTTCCAGCCATCGATAAGCATTTTCGCGGTGACGTACATGTCTTCCGAGAGGATCACATGCCGCGGGAAACCGCCAATGGCCCGCAACGCTTCGCCTCGATAGGCCGCAAACGAGTTGGACATGAATGGCGTCTTGATGCCCAGCTTGCCGGCATCGGCGAGGGTCTTGATCTGCGAGGTCGGCGGGTAATTGAACAGCCGTGCATGCTGGGCCAGCAGGTTGGCGTCCTTGTGCGGCAACTGCCGCCCGCATACCGCACCGACCTTCGGGTCGGCGAAGGGCAGCAGAAGGTTGGCGATGGCATTGATGTCTTCAACATACGCATCCTGGGTCATGAAGACATACACGTCATAGTCGGGATGCAGATCGACCATCATCTGCCGGGTGCCGCCGTGGTTGAAATCCTTGCTGTCGATGCGCAGCACATTGGCACATCGCGCTTGCGCCAGTTCCAGCGTGCCATCCGAGGAACTGGAGTCCACGATCAGCGTGTCGAAGCTGGCAGTCTGCGCAGCCAGTGAATCCAGCAGACGTTCCAGATCCTTGCGTCCGTTGTAGGTCGGGATCACACAAGCCACTCTCAATGGCGCCATAACAATACTCCAGGGCGAAGTCCGGTTGCCCACTGTGTCAGCGTTGTTGAGCGTAGCTCATGCGTACCCGCCCCACCATTCGAATGCACTCAGCCGAGCACTTCACTCAACGGGATGAAGTTGACCCAGTCACCTTCGGCCACGGTCGAGCCTTCGAGGACTTCAATCAGACCATCGGCCCACGCAGCGCTGCGCAGTACGCCGGAACTCTGATTGCGATACGCCACGGCCCGGCCCTGCTCCAGACGGCCGCGCAGGTACTCGCGACGATTGCCAGGACGCGTCCAGACAAACCCGGCGGGCACCGGGAACTGCAAGGGTGCGACGTCGATCACGCCCTGGCGACGCAGCAGGTAAGCCCTGGCCAGCAAGGCAAAAGTGACCAGCGTAGAGGCCGGATTACCCGGCAGACCGATCACCGGCACACCCCGAAAATGCCCGAAGGTCAGCGGTTTGCCAGGCTTGATGGCCAGCTTCCAGAGTGTCAGCTCGCCCTCTTCACGCAATGCGTGGCCAAGGAAATCCGCTTCGCCCACGGACACTCCGCCCGTGGAGAGAATCAGATCGACACCCTGCAGGTTCGCCAGTGCAGCGCGAGTCTTTTCCAGATCGTCCGGCAGGATGCCTGCATCCACGACCTCGCATTCGAGCCGCTTCAGCCAGCTGCACAGCAACACCCGGTTGCTGTTGTAGATCTGCCCCGGCCCCAACGGCTGACCGGGCTCAATCAACTCGTCGCCCGTGGACAGCACCGCGACCCGTACGCGACGAATCACCTCCAGCTCGGCGAGGCCCAGCGAGGCCGCCAGACCCAGTTCGATCGGACCCAGCCGCGTGCCGGCGGCCAGCACGGTATCGCCAACGCGGGTTTCCTGGCCTTGCGGACGAATGTTCTGCCCGGCGCCCAGTGGTTCGTTGAAGCGCACACGCTGATCCGCCAGCACCTCGGCGTTTTCCTGCATCTCGACGCAGTCAGCGCCTTCAGGCATCGGCGCGCCAGTGAAAATACGCGCACAGGTGCCAGGAGCCAGAGGCTCGGGGGCCTGACCGGCGAAGATACGCTGACTGACGGTCAACGGCTCGCCGTGCCAGTCCGCCACGCGCAAGGCATAACCGTCCATGGCGCTGTTCGGCCAGGGCGGCAGATCCAGCGTTGAGACCAGATCCACCGCCAGCACCCGGCCTTCGGCATCGGCCAGCGAGACGCGTTGACGCTGGGTGATCGGCGTGGCCTCGGCCATCTTCAACAGACGCGCAATGGCGTCTTCAACAGGCAGCAGGGTTTTCGGCTGGTTGCTCATGAGCACTCAACCACGGGTCGCACAGGGCTCGGCCTGCTTGAGGTGAGGCACAAAGTTGCAAGGCCGGAAACGCGAATCCAGTTGCTGGGCAAGAATGCCATCCCATGCCGTGCGCACCGCATTGGTGGACCCGGGCAGGCAGCACACCAGCGTGCCATTGGACAGGCCGGCCAGCGCGCGGGACTGAATGGTCGAGGTGCCGATGTCCGGCACCGATATCTGCCGGAACAGCTCACCGAAACCATCGACCTGCTTGTCCAGCAGGCAAGCCACGGCTTCAGGTGTGCTGTCACGGCCGGTAAAGCCGGTGCCACCGGTAATCAGCACGACCTGCACCTGATCGTCGGCAATCCAGGTCGCTACCTGAGCGCGGATCTTGTACAGGTCATCCTTGAGCAGTACGCGCTCGATCAGGCCGTGGCCTGCGTCGGTCAGGCGATCGACGAACATCTGACCCGAGGTATCGGTTTCACGGGTACGGGTATCGCTGACGGTCAATACGGCGATGTTAAGGGGTACGAAAGGTGTGTCAGCCTTGGCTTTCATGGCCTCATCCAGTTGTTAAGAAAACAGGCGGGTGTTATATCACAGCCCTCCTTTTGACTGCCCGACGAGTGTTCGATGAATGTTCCTGCCACACTGCCGCCCTGCTCTATTCTGCTGCTGGCCGGAGGCCGGGGACAGCGCATGGGCGGGCGTGACAAGGGCCTGATCGAATGGCAGGGCACCCCGCTGATCGAACATCTGCATCGACTGACCCGACCGCTGACCGACGACCTGATCATTTCCTGCAATCGCAATATCGATCGCTATGCGCGTTACGCCGATCGACTAGTGCAGGACGACGATACCGATTTCAACGGTCCTCTGGCCGGGATCCGCGCCGCACTGCCCCTGGCGCGGCATCGATGGTTGCTGATCCTGCCCTGCGACGCACCTTTGGTCGATGCAGCGTTGCTGCACGCACTGCGTGAAAAAGCCGTTGAATACCCGGAGCGACCGATAATGGTGCGTGAAGGTCAGCACTGGCAGCCGCTTTTAGGTATGATCCCTGTCGCTCACGCCGCAACGCTGGAAGCCGCATGGCAGGCCGGCGAACGCAGTCCGAGACGGGCTCTGGAACCGCTGCAACCAGTCGCTCTGCAACTGGAAGCCGGTGATCCACGCCTGGCCAACCTGAACACTCCCTGTCTGTTGACCGGGATCAGTGAAAACCGCAACAAGTGACTGGTCATTGAAGTTGCTGCGGGTGTATACGGAACTTGCTGACGGTGTATCCGTCTGAGAGTTCAGCAAATCAAGAATCCATCTGGAGACACAGTAATGAAACAACGGACCCTTCCCGCTGCCTTCCTGCTTGCACTGAGCATTGCCTCCCTCGCCGGCTGCGCATCGCCCACTGTGATCACCTTGAACGATGGTCGTGAAATCCAGGCTGTCGACACGCCGAAGTACGATGAAGACTCTGGCTTCTACGAGTTCAAGCAACTCGACGGCAAGCAGACCCGCATCAACAAGGATCAGGTACGTACCGTCAAGGATCTGTGATCCGGGCGTCGCGTTACTGATTTGAAAAAACCCGCCGAGTGCGGGTTTTTTTTGCCTGTCATTTCGCTATCGCTGTACTACCAGTCGAGCTGCAACAGGCTCTCGAAGTGGCGCTGCTCGCCATTGAGCGGGTCGACGAAGCGCAAACTGCTGGCCAACAGCTTCAAAGGATTCCGATAGTCGTCCACCGGGTCTTTCACCACGTCCGGGTAGAACGGATCGTTGCAGATGGCAGCGCCCAGTGCAGCCATATGTACACGCAGCTGATGTTTTTTGCCGGTCACCGGATAAAGCCCGTAGCGCCACAATTTATCCTGCCGTTCAAGCACCTCGATCTGCGTACGGGTGTTGCTCGCGCCGACGCCCTCCTGCATGCGAAAGAACGGCTCGCCCTCGACCAGACGACTCTCGTGCAGACGCGGAAACGTCAGCTCCGGCAGCGCTGGCGCAATGGCCTGATAAAACTTGTCGATGCGCCGGGTGGGGAACAATGCCTGATAAGCCGAGCGCGTCTGCCGGTTGGCGGAAAACAGAACCAGCCCCGCGGTGTGCCGGTCGATGCGGTGCAGCGGCACCAGATCAGGATTGTCCAGACGATGGATCAGGCGGCGCAGCAAGGTTTGCTCGACATATTCGCCTGCGGGTGTCACCGGGAGAAAGTGCGGCTTGTCAGCCACCACCAGATGCTCGTCGGCGTAGAGGATCGTCTCAACCACGGGGATCGGCGTTTCGTTGGCAACCTCACGAAAGTAGTGAACCCGCAGCCCCTCCCGGTACGCCAGATCAGGCGCGATGGCCTTGCCGTTTTCGTCCAGCACCCGGCCGCGAGCAAACCGATCCAGCCACTGTTCGCGGCTGATGGCCGGAAATTTCGCGCACAGGCAATCGAGCACCGTGGCCCACGAGCCCGGAGGCAGATACAACGTACTGGCTTGCTGCTGTGCGGCGCTGAAAACGGACTCGGACATGCGGGGACTCGAACTCGTGTAAGCCTGAAGCGGCTGGCCGTGGATTATCACTGATTAGTGCGATCACCGCACAACATCGCTGCGTGGTAATCGACTCCTGCCTGCGGCACTATTAACCATCTGGTACATTCCGTTTAACACCTGCCGCTAACCGGGCAGTGACACAAAAACAAGAGACGTATTTTATGACTCATGCTGAAAAACCCTCCATCCTCGCCGGCCTGATCGGCTCGGGCATCCAGGCCTCGCGCACGCCCGCCATGCACGAGCATGAAGGTGATGCGCAAGGCATGCGCTATCTGTATCGGCTGATCGACATAGACGCCCTGCAAGTGGACATCCACGCCCTGCCCCAGCTTCTCGAGGGCGCCCGACAGTGCGGCTTCACTGGCCTGAATATCACCTTCCCGTGCAAGCAGGCGGTCATCCCGTTACTCGATGAGCTGTCCGATGAAGCGCGCGGTATCGGCGCGGTGAATACGGTGGTGTTCAAGGACGGCAAGCGCATCGGCCATAACACCGACTGCCTGGGCTTTGCCGAAGGTTTTCAGCGCGGCCTGGACAAGGCCCCACGCCAACAGGTGGTGCAGATGGGTGCAGGTGGCGCGGGCGCTGCCGTGGCTCATGCGCTGCTGAGCGCGGGCGTCGAGCGCCTCAGCGTGTTCGAGGTCGAGCCGCAACGCGCCCAGGGGCTGGTGGACAACCTCAACCAGCACTTCGGTGCAGGGCGCGCTCAGGTGGGCATCGACCTGCCTGCGGCGATGGCCGAAGCCGACGGACTGGTCAATACCACGCCGGTCGGCATGACCAAACTGCCAGGCACGCCGTTGCCGGTCGAGTTGCTGCGGCCTGAACTGTGGGTGGCGGAAATCATTTACTTTCCGCTGGAAACCGAATTGCTCAAGCATGCCCGCGCACTGGGCTGCCGAACACTGGATGGCAGCACCATGGCGGTGTTTCAGGCGGTCAAGGCCTTTGAACTGTTCAGTGGCCAGTCCGCCGATGCAGAGCGGATGATGGCGCACTTCCACACGCTGTAAACATCAGCGCTTGAGATAACGCAACACGGCGTCGCAGATCATTGCCTTGTGACGCTGTTTGACCTCCTCGCTCCACAGCTCGATCTGAAAGATTTCGCTGAAGGTATGGCGATTGGAGATCCGGTAGAAGCAGAACGAGCTGATCATCAGGTGCAGGTCCACCGGGTGAACACCGTCACGAAACAAGCCGCTGGCTTCGCCACGACGCAGAATGCCGTCGAGCGCCCTGATGATGTTCTGGCTCTTGGCCTGAATCGATTCGGACTGTTTGACGTTCTCGCCGTTATGGATGTTTTCGATGCACACGATGCGCACGAAATCGACATTGCTGTCGTGGTGGTCGAAGGTGAACTCGACCACGCGATGAATCGCTTCCACCGGCTCGAGTTCGGACAGATTGAGCTGGCTCTCGGTGTTGCGAATCGCGCCGTAGAGTTTTTCCAGCACTTCGACGTACAGCTGCTCCTTGCTGCCGAAGTAGTAATAGATCATCCGTTTCGAGGTTTTGGTGCGTTCGGCAATGGCATCGACACGCGCACCCGACAGGCCATGGGCGACAAACTCGGCAACGGCAGCCTGCAGAATGTCTTCGCGGGTCTTTTCCGGATTGTTCTTGCGCCCTTTCGACGCAACGGCAACGGAGTCGTCAGTTGTTTTCATTGTTGGCTCATGACCACGAGTAATGCGCGGAGTATGAAGCCGACCGGCAACCGAGGGAAGCCGCGAGGGCGTCGAACCCTCGCAGCAGCCCTGCAATCGGATTCGCCTTACAGACGCGCCTGACGTGCTGCCACATTGCGCGCCTTGGCCATCGCAGCCAGACGCACCGGTACGTTGGCAGCGCCATACCCTACGTAGCCGTTCTTGCGCTGCAGGATTTCGAAAAAGAAGCGCCCGTCGAACGCATCGGTGTAGACGTGGAACAACTCGCCACCCTGCGCATCGCGGTCATAGAGCACGTTGTAATACGCCAGTTCGCTGAGAAACTCCTCGTCGAAATCGAAGCGCGCCGCCAGGTCATCGTAGTAATTGAGCGGGATGTCCAGCAACGGCACGCCCGCTTCCTTGGCGCGGCTCACTTCGGCGAAGATGTCTTCGCAGGAAAATGCAATGTGGTGCACGCCCGAGCCGCGATAGCTCGACAGCGCATGGGAGATGGCCGTATTGCGATTCTCGGAAATATTCAGCGGCAAGCGCACGGTGCTGCAACGGCTACGCAGCGCACGGCTCTTAACCAGACCATAGGGGTCGGGCAAGACCACTTCGTCGTCAGCCTCGAAATCCAGAATGCTCTTGTAGAACAGCACCCAACTGTCCAGGCTGTCGGCCGGCAGCGCCATGGCCATGTGGTCGATACGCTGCAACCCGCCCTTGGCGACGGCTTGCGGATCGACGACAAAATCGCTGTCGTAAATCGATTCTCCCGGCGCGGCGTTATCCACCAGATAGATCAGGCTGCCGTCAGGCGCGCGGACCGACGGAATCTCCCGTTCGTTGGGGCCGACCAGGCCACGATAGGGCTGGCCCTTGAAGGCACGCGCACGTTCCAGCGACTGATGGCCGTCGTCGACGCGCAAGGCAGTGGCGCACAGCGACGGGCCGTGCGCCTCGAAGAAGCTATGGGCGAAGGAATAGGGTTCGGCATTGAGCACAATCCTGATATCGCCCTGCCCCAGCAGACTGACCGCCTTGGAACGGTGCTGACCCAGCTTGGCAAAGCCCAGCCGTTGCAGCCAGCCCGACAGGCGAGCGCCGTGGCTCTCGTCAACGGCAAACTCGAGGAACTCGACACCATTGTAGGTGCTGGCCGCGGGTGGGTTGAAGAGAATTTCAGGAGCGGCGGCCGGCTCGTCACGCGCCATCAGCTGGCGGGTTTTCTCTTCCAGATAGAGCAGCGAACGCAGGCCGTCCGCGGCATTGGCGCGTGTCGGCGCTGCACGGAAGCCATCGTTGAACACTTCCAGCGACAACGGCCCGGTATAGCCACTGCGCAGGATCGGCGCGAGGAAGCCGGCCAGATCGAATTCACCCTGCCCCGGGAAGCAGCGGAAATGGCGGCTCCACTCCAGTACATCCATCGCCAGAAGCGGTGCGTCGGCCATCTGCACGAAGAAGATCTTGTCGCCCGGGATCTGCGCGATGGCGCTCGGATCGCCCTTCAGCGACAGGGTATGGAAACTGTCGAGCAACACGCCAAGCGCCGGGTGGTCAACCTGACGCACCAGGTTCCAGACCTGTTGCCAGGTGTTCACGTGCTTGCCCCAGGCCAGCGCTTCATAACCGACGCGCAGGTTACGGGCACCCGCGCGCTCGGCGAGCAGGCCCAGGTCATCGAGCAGAATGTTTTCGTCGCCCACCGAATCGGCAGACGCATTGCTGCAGACCAGCACCAGATCGGTGCCCAGCTCCTGCATCAGATCGAATTTGCGTTCGGCACGGTCGATATTGCGCTGCAAACGATCACGGCGGCAGCCTTCGAAATCGCGGAACGGCTGAAACAGGGTGATGGCGATGCCCAGGTCGGCACACATTTGCCTGATGTTGCGTGGGCTACCGTCGTAATACAACAAGTCGTTTTCGAAAATCTCGACGCCGTCAAAGCCGGCTGCGGCGATGGCTTCGAGCTTTTCGGGCAGAGTACCGCTCAAGGATACGGTAGCAATTGAACGCTGCATGCTTTTCAGCTCCTGGATGAACGCGACCTGCTTGGGTCGCGACTGGACAGCACCGCATTCCTGGCCTTTCCCGGCCTTATTCAGAGGTGCGAGTAAAGTATTTGCCTGTGAAAATACTACAGCAACATAAAGTGTACGAACCGGTTAGTTTTACGTTCGATTATCGAACAAAAGCCGTTTTACTCAATTGACGCTGTATCTCGCAATGCTCAACATCAGCATCACATTGCAGGATAGACCCGCAGTCCGACATTTTTGATCTTCGCTTCATCAGCAGCAACCCATAACAATTCAAAAAACAGGAACATTGCTCATGTGCACCCTTCTCGCTTTGCTCGCCCGCTCGCCCGTCCGTCTTACCAGACGTCCTGTTCGACGAACCTGCCCGGCCAAAAGCCCGGCCTGGGTACACGTCGCCTGAAACATTCCAACACACTTACGCGGCCCAACCTGTAAATTGTCGGCCCGACGGATCGTTTCGAGGACAGCCTGAGTCTACAGGCCAGTCGAATCACGGTTCTACGACTTCACTTTACCTGCACAACGCCTGCATCGAGTGGACTTCTCAGTCCGACTGTTGCCAGCAGCACAGTCCTGGAACGGATGGTTAGAACATCATGCTTAACACCCAGACCAACCCTGTCGCCCAGGCCGCCCGTGCCGGGATGGGCGAAAAGATCCGCGGCGCACTCGCCGTGGGCAAGACTCGTTGGGGCATGCTCGCCCTGGTGTTCTTCGCCACTACGCTGAACTACATCGACCGGGCCGCGCTCGGCGTCATGCAGCCCATCCTCGCCAAGGAAATGAGCTGGACGGCGATGGACTACGCCAACATCAACTTCTGGTTTCAGGTCGGTTATGCGGTCGGCTTCGTGCTGCAGGGCCGCTTCATCGACAAGGTCGGCGTGAAGCGCGCGTTCTTCCTTGCGGTGCTGCTGTGGAGCCTGGCGACTGGCGCGCACGGCCTTGCCACTTCCGCTGTCGGCTTCATGGTCTGCCGCTTCATTCTGGGCCTGACCGAAGCCGCCAACTACCCGGCCTGTGTGAAGACCACGCGGCTGTGGTTCCCTGCCGGTGAGCGCGCGGTGGCCACCGGTATCTTCAACGCCGGCACTAACGTCGGTGCCATGCTGACCCCGGCTCTGCTGCCAGTGATCCTCACGGTCTGGGGCTGGCAGGCCGCCTTCGTGGCGATGGGTTCGCTGGGGCTGCTCTGGGCCATCACCTGGCGCCTGAAGTACTACAACCCCGAAGAGCATCCGACCGTCAGCAAGACCGAGCTGGATTACATCAATCAGGAAGTCGAACCGGCGCCGGTCAAGGTGCCGTTCACCGGCATTCTGAAAATGCGTGGCACATGGGCGTTCGCGCTGGCGTATGCGATTACTGCTCCGGTGTTCTGGTTCTACCTGTACTGGCTGCCGCCGTTCCTCAATCAGCAATACAACCTGGGGATCAGCGTGACGCAGATGGGTATACCGCTGATTCTGATCTGGCTGACGGCTGACTTCGGCAGTGTCGGTGGCGGCATTCTGTCGTCCTGGCTGATTGGTCGTGGCATGCGTGCGACGACTGCGCGGCTGTTGTCGATGCTGATCTTTGCCATCACGATCTGCAGCGTGGTGTTCGCGGCCAATGCCAGTGGGTTGTGGGTGGCGGTACTGGCCATTTCGCTTGCCGTGGGTGCGCATCAGGCCTGGACGGCGAATATCTGGAGCCTGGTGATGGACTACACCCCCAAGCACATGATGAGTACCGTGTTCGGCTTCGGCGGCATGTGTGCGGCCATCGGCGGTATGTTCATGACGCAGATCGTGGGTGCGGTGCTGACCGCCACCAATAACAACTACAACGTGTTGTTCACCATGATCCCGGCGATGTATTTCATTGCCCTGATCTGGATGTACTTCATGGCCCCTCGCAAGGTTCCGACGCTCAGCGAGTGATCGTCTGACACCATCAAAAAGGCCCGGCTCACTCAGTGACCGGGCCTTTTTGCTATCGTCCCTGCGCTCTGCGCAGAGTGACGAGAAGTTTTCTCCCGTATAACTCTCGTTCCTCACGCTCCGCGTGGGAATGCAGTTCGTGACGCTCCGCGTCACACGGCGGTTCTGCGATGTCAGGTGGATTGGGGTTCGACTCAGGTCACCTTTTCGCCCCTCGGCGACCTACTTTGATGGGGCCAAAGTAGGCAAAGCCCGCAGCTCCGTTTCCGGCCCGACTTCGTCGGGTTCCTTCGCCCTGTCACTGATCCGGGGGTCGCCGCAACGGGCCCTCCATGGCCCAGACTGTGTAAAAACCCGACAGAATGT
>NZ_AWQP01000017.1:0-118911 GCF_000972175.1 Pseudomonas syringae pv. coryli str. NCPPB 4273
GGACGCTCCGCGTCCTCTCCTGATTATGTGGCGCGGCGCAGAACGTGAGGGACGATAGTTGTAACCGCCCCCCACGCCCCGATCAACGCACCAGATGCAGGAACTGCATATGCCGTTCGTACTGATCGAGCACGTCGTTGATGACTTGTTCCTTGGTGTAACCCACCAGGTCGTAGTCCTGACTGCCCTCGCTCAAGTGCACCTCGGCGCGGTAGTAGCGGCGGTTGTTCAATTGCTTGGAGCCCATGCCGCCACGGGCGAACGACGGGGTGAAGAAGCCTTTCATCTGCACCTGGTAAATGAATGGACGTTCTTCACCATGACCGATTTCCAGGGTCACCGAGTCGTTGGACGGGTCGGGTACGTTGACCACGTTCAAGCCCTTCTCGACGAACACCGCCGTCACTTCTTCAATCGCTGGACGCACGGTCTGATCGAGGAAACGGTACACCTCGTCTCGCGACGGGTAATGCACCGCCTGGCTCAGACGCTGACGCCAGCCACCGCGTCGTGAACCGGACACTGGCGCCAGCGAGTACAGCTGGGCAATCTTGCGCTGCGACTCCATGACGAACGCCTTGTGCAGGCCCCACATCATTAGCAACAGAATCAACGAGAACGGCAGCGACGTCAGCACCACGGCCGATTTCAGCGCATCGATGCTGCCGGAGAACAACAGGCCACTGGTGATCAGCGCCGTGGCCACACCCCAGAACACCCGCAGCCATTTCGGACCGTCTTCGTCAGGGTTGCCGCCTTTGGCTGACAGTGTCGACAGCACCACGGTGCCTGAGTCGGCTGAGGTAACGAAGAACACGAAGCTGATGAACACCGTGACCGCAATGACTGTCTTGCTCCACGGATAGGTTTCCAGCAGCAGGTACAGGGTCATCGACGGATCGTCGATAGCCGACTGACCCAGCGCCGTCATGCCGTGGTTGAGCACTTGATCGATGGCGCTGTTACCGAAGATCGACATCCACGCCAGGGTGAAGCCCAGCGGGATCAGCAACACACCGAAGACGAACTCGCGGATGGTCCGGCCACGGGAGATGCGCGCGATGAACAGGCCCACGAACGGCGCCCAGGCAATCCACCAGGCCCAATAGAACACCGTCCAGCCGCCCAGCCAGTCACTCGGCTCGTTATAGGCGTACACGTCGAAACTCTTGCTCGGCAGTGCGCCCAGGTAGTCACCGATGTTCTGCACCAGCGTATTGAGCAAGTGCTGAGTCGGGCCGGCAAACAGCACGAACAGCAGCAGCGCACAGGCCAGCAGCATGTTGATGTCGGACATGACGCGTACGCCCTTGTCGACACCGGCGATCGCCACCAGAATCGCCGCGCCCATCATCAGGGTGATCAGACCGACCTGAATCCAGTGGGTGTGCGCCACGCCGAACAGGTAGTCCAGACCGGAATTGAGGTGCAGCACCCCGAAGCCCATGTCTGCGCCGAGCCCGAAGATGGTCGCAATGATGCCGAAGCCATCGACGGCATAGCCGATAGGGCCGTTGATGCGTTTGCCGATCAGCGGATACAGCGCCGAACGCAGGGCCAGCGGCAGGTTGTGCCGATAGGCGAAATAGGCCAGCGCCATCCCGACGAAGGCAAACACGCCCCAGCCATGCAGCCCCCAGTGCAGAAACAGCAACTGCATGCCCTGGCGTGCCGCTTCTGCGGTGCCACCCTCGCCCTGCGGCGGTTGCAGCAGATGCGTCAGGGGTTCTGAAACGCAGAAAAAGAACAGCGTGATGCTGATGCCGGCAGCGAATAGCATCCCGGCCCATGACAGGTAACTGAACTCGGGTTCGTCGTGGTCGGCACCGAGCTTGATCTTGCCGAAGCCCGACAAGGCGGTGACCACCACGAAGACCAGGTACAGGGTCATGACCATCATGTAGTACCAGCCGACCGTGTTGGCCGCCCAGTTTTGCGCCGCCAGCAGCCATTCGCCGCTGGCTTGCGGGAACGCGATCACGACGATGCCGAAAATCAGAATAAAACTCGCAGCGAAATAGAACACTGGAGCATTCATGCGAACCATGCCGCTTGAGGAGGAACTCGCAGAACTCATCGGTTGAGTGCCTCCGGACTGATAAAACCAACTGCAAAAAGCGGATACGGCAAGGGTAAGCCTCCTGTTGTGAGCGGGCAGCGAACCACCGGTTTAACTTGAACGAGCGTTCAATTTAAACATGAAAACACCCGCGAGACCTAATCGCAGGCCGGTGAATGCTGGCTCAGGCCTGGGTATGACGCATGCTTGCGCGGGTTCGTTCCCACGCTAAAGAGGCCATTTTCAGTCCGCCAAAAGCGCTGTTTGCAAACATCCGCAGCACTTTGATTCCGGTCTTAACGCGATGCACACCCTCCTCGCACCAATCTGTTACCTGCCGCCCCAAAACTGCGCAAAAAGTCATTCAGGTAACAGAACAGCGCTCCTCTCAGGCCAATGCGTGCGCGCTGACCAAAACCGTAAGACCCCGCAAATAAAGCCCTGCAGGCAAGTTAGATGGGTAAAAAACAGCAGCAGCGCAAAGTTGGTCTTTTGATTGCATATGCTTGTATGTACAAGTAGAGACAGGCTAAACACTCTGTCTTCTACTTAACTGAATCAGCCTGCTTCGCCAGGCGCTGTTCGCCCTTCATCGGGGTGGTTCGAATTGATCGCCGAGGATTTTTTTGTGACCGAGAATAATCAAGACCTGAAGCAGGACTGGACCCGCCATCGTGAAGGCGTCGTACGGGCTGCACGCGGCACTCAACTGACCGCCAAGAGCTGGCTGACCGAAGCGCCGCTGCGCATGTTGATGAACAACCTCGACCCGGAAGTCGCCGAAAACCCCAATGAGCTGGTGGTTTACGGTGGCATCGGTCGCGCCGCGCGCAACTGGGAGTGCTACGACAAGATCGTCGAAAGCCTCACCCAGCTCAACGATGATGAAACCTTGCTGGTGCAGTCCGGCAAACCGGTCGGCGTATTCAAGACCCACAGCAATGCCCCGCGCGTGCTGATCGCCAACTCCAACCTGGTGCCGCACTGGGCCAGCTGGGAGCATTTCAACGAACTGGATGCCAAGGGCCTGGCCATGTATGGCCAGATGACCGCCGGCAGCTGGATCTACATCGGCAGCCAGGGCATCGTGCAAGGCACTTACGAAACCTTCGTCGAAGCCGGTCGCCAGCACTATGACGGCAACCTCAAGGGTCGCTGGGTGCTGACCGCAGGCCTGGGCGGCATGGGTGGCGCGCAGCCGCTGGCCGCGACATTGGCCGGGGCCTGCTCGCTGAACATCGAATGTCAGCAGAGCCGCATCGATTTCCGCATCAAGACCCGCTACGTCGACGAACAGGCCGCTGATCTCGATGACGCACTGGCGCGTATCGCCAAATACACGGCCGAAGGCAAAGCCATCTCCATCGCCCTGTGTGGCAACGCAGCGGACATCCTGCCGGAAATGGTCCGTCGCGGTGTGCGCCCGGACATGGTCACCGACCAGACCAGCGCCCACGACCCGCTCAATGGCTACCTGCCCAAAGGCTGGACCTGGGACGAGTACCGTGCCCGTTCGGTGAGCGAACCGGCCAACGTGGTAAAAGCCGCCAAGCAGTCAATGGCCGAGCACGTCGAAGCCATGCTCGCCTTCCAGCAAGCCGGCATTCCGACCTTCGACTACGGCAACAACATTCGCCAGATGGCCAAGGAAGTCGGCGTCACCAATGCCTTCGATTTTCCGGGTTTCGTGCCCGCCTACATCCGTCCGCTGTTCTGCCGTGGCATCGGGCCGTTCCGCTGGGCCGCGCTGTCGGGTGACCCGCAGGACATCTACAAGACCGACGCCAAGGTCAAAGAACTGATTCCGGATGACGAGCACCTGCACAATTGGCTGGACATGGCACGCGAGCGCATCAGCTTCCAGGGCCTGCCGGCGCGTATCTGCTGGGTAGGCCTGGGTCAACGCGCCAAACTGGGCCTGGCCTTCAACGAAATGGTCCGCAGTGGCGAGCTGTCGGCACCGGTGGTGATCGGTCGTGATCACCTGGACTCCGGCTCGGTCGCCAGCCCCAACCGCGAAACCGAATCCATGCGTGATGGCTCCGACGCTGTTTCCGACTGGCCGCTGCTCAATGCCCTGCTCAATACCGCCAGCGGTGCGACCTGGGTCTCGCTGCACCACGGTGGCGGCGTGGGCATGGGCTTCTCGCAGCATTCCGGCATGGTGATCGTCTGCGACGGCACCGATGAGGCCGCCGAGCGTATCGCCCGCGTATTGCACAACGACCCGGCTACCGGGGTGATGCGCCATGCCGATGCCGGCTACGACATCGCTATCGATTGTGCCAGAGAGCAGGGCTTGAACCTGCCAATGATCGGACGTTGAAAACGTTGTCGGTCATCAGGCCGACACACGTCGGGGACGGGCATGAGCATGCCCACGGGCCGGATGCCTACTTGAAGCTGCCGTCATCCATTTCAGGCTTAGGAGCATCGACAATGAATATGAAAAAGGCCCTGTTGACCACACTGGTATCCGCTGGCCTGCTCGCCAGCGCGGGCGCAAGTCAGGCGGCCGGCTGGTGCGAATCAGGCAAGCCGGTGAAATTCGCCGGTCTTAACTGGGAAAGCGCGATGCTGCTGACCGACATTCTGCAGGTCGTTCTGGACAAGGGTTACGGCTGCACCGTTGACGCCCTGCCCGGCAATTCCATTGCCATGGAAAACGCCCTGGGCACCAACGACATCCAGATCTTTGCCGAAGAATGGGTCGGTCGCAGCGAGGTCTGGAACAAGGCCGCCGCTGCCGGCAAGGTGGTCGGTGTCGGCGCACCGATCGTCGGCGCTGTGGAAGGCTGGTACGTGCCGCGCTATGTGATCGAAGGCGACGCCAAACGCAAGCTGGAAGCCAAGGCACCCAACCTGAAATCCATCAGCGACCTGGCCCAGTATTCAGCCGTGTTCAAGGACCAGGAAGAGCCTGGCAAAGGCCGCTTCTACAACTGCCCGGCCGGCTGGACCTGTGAGCTGGAAAACAGCGAAATGCTCAAGAGCTACGGCCTGGAAAGCAAATACACCAACTTCCGCCCAGGCACCGGCCCGGCGCTGGATGCGGCGATTCTGTCCAGCTACAAACGTGGCGAGCCGATCCTGACCTACTATTGGTCACCCACGCCGCTCATGGGTCAGGTAGACCTGGTGCGTCTGGAAGAGAAAGCCGGGGTCAACAAGACGATCGATATCAAGGTCGGCGTGTCCAAAGTGTTCCACGATGAGGCCCCTGAACTGGTCGCCATCCTGGAAAAGGTCAACCTGCCGATCGACCTGCTCAACCAGAACCTGGGGCGCATGGCCAAGGAACGCATCGAATCGCCGAAGCTGGCGAAGATTTTCCTGAAAGAGCACCCCGAAGTCTGGCACAAATGGGTCAGCGAAGACGCCGCGAAGAAGGTGGACGCTTCGTTGTAAACGGCCGGGCTGTCGGACCGAACGGTTCGACAGCCCTGTCGTTGACCCGACACACCTCATTTGAGAGCCGCTTATGTTTCCTGAAAGCTTCACTTTCTCGATCGCCAACTGGGTCAACGATGGCGTCGACTCACTGGTCACGCAGTACGGCGATGTGTTCCGGCACATCTCCGACACCCTGCTATGGGCCATCGTCAACCTCGAAGGCCTGCTGCGCATGGCGCCGTGGTGGCTGATGCTGATGATCGTCGGCGGCATTGCCTGGCACGCGACACGCAAGATCGTCACGACGCTGGTCATCGTCGGCCTGCTGTTTCTGGTCGGCGCGGTCGGGTTGTGGGACAAGCTGATGCAGACTCTGGCGCTGATGCTGGTCGCCACGATCATCGCGGTGCTGATCGGCATTCCGCTGGGCATCCTCTCGGCGCGCAGCAATCGTCTGCGCTCGGTGCTGATGCCGCTGCTCGACATCATGCAGACCATGCCCAGCTTCGTGTACCTGATCCCGGTGCTGATGCTGTTCGGTCTGGGCAAGGTTCCGGCGATCTTCGCCACAGTGATTTACGCCGCGCCGCCGCTGATTCGTCTGACCGATCTGGGCATTCGTCAGGTGGATGGTGAAGTGATGGAAGCCATCAACGCGTTCGGCGCCAATCGCTGGCAGCAACTGTTCGGTGTGCAACTGCCGTTGGCGATGCCGAGCATCATGGCCGGAATCAACCAGACCACCATGATGGCGCTGTCGATGGTGGTGATTGCCTCGATGATCGGTGCACGCGGGCTTGGTGAGGACGTTCTGGTGGGCATTCAGACCCTCAACGTCGGGCGCGGGCTGGAAGCGGGCCTGGCCATTGTCATTCTGGCGGTCGTCATCGACCGTATCACGCAGGCCTATGGCCGCCCACGGCATGAGGCGCACAAATGAGCAGCGTGGAACCGAACAAAATCGTCGTCAAAAACGTATTCAAGATCTTCGGCAACCGCTCCAAGGAAGCACTGCAACTGATCAAGCAAAACCAGAGCAAGGACCAGGTGCTGGCCCAGACCGGCTGTGTGGTCGGGGTCAACGACCTGTCGCTGTCGATCGGCAGCGGCGAAATCTTCGTCATCATGGGCCTGTCCGGCTCGGGAAAATCGACGCTGGTGCGTCACTTCAACCGGCTCATCGACCCCACCAGCGGCGAGATTCTGGTCGATGGCGAAGACATCCTGCGTTACGACATGGAGGCCTTGCGCCAATTCCGCCGGCATAAGATCAGCATGGTGTTCCAGAGCTTCGGCCTGCTGCCGCACAAGACCGTGCTGGCCAACGTGGCCTACGGCCTGACCGTGCGTGGCGAAAGCAAGACGCTGTGTCAGGAACGCGCGCAGCACTGGATCACCACCGTAGGCCTCAAGGGCTATGAAAATAAATACCCGCACCAGCTTTCCGGCGGCATGCGTCAGCGTGTAGGTCTGGCCCGCGCACTGGCCGCCGATACCGACATCATTCTGATGGACGAAGCATTCAGCGCCCTCGACCCGTTGATCCGCGCCGAGATGCAGGACCAGTTGCTGGAGCTGCAAGCCAGCCTGCACAAGACCATCGTGTTCATTACCCACGATCTGGACGAGGCCGTGCGCATCGGCAATCGCATCGCGATCCTCAAGGACGGGCGATTGATTCAGGTCGGTACGCCGAAAGAAATCCTCCACTCGCCTGCCGACGATTACGTGGATCGTTTCGTTCAGCGCCGCGTAGCCACCCTTTAAGGACCGTTGCAGATGTCGCGAGCAGAACAGATCGTCATCGGTGAAGCACCTGCAGGCTGGCAGGACGTGGTCGCCGTGGCCCGACATGGCGCAAAACTGGTCCTGTCGGATGCTGCCTGGGCACGGATCGACAACGCCCAGGCCATCGTGCAGCGCATCGTCGTCAGCGGCGAGCGCGCCTATGGCGTGAACACCGGGCTCGGCGCGCTGTGCAATGTGTCACTGCAAGGCGACCAGCTCAGTCGCCTGTCGCGCAATACCCTGCTCAGCCATGCCTGCGGCGTCGGTGCGCCACTGGCCGACGAGCAGACCCGCGCAATCATCTGTGCCGCGATTCTCAACTACAGCCAGGGCAAGTCCGGCATTCACCGGCAAGTGGTCGAAGCGCTGCTGGCCCTGCTCAACCGGGGCATCACGCCGCAAGTACCGGCGCAGGGCTCGGTGGGTTACCTGACGCACATGGCGCATGTCGGTGTTGCGTTGCTGGGCATCGGCCAGGTCAGCTATCGCGGGCAGATCGTCCCGGCCGAGCAGGCCCTGAATGAAGAAGGCCTGGCTCCGGTCATCCTCGGCGCCAAGGACGGATTGTGCCTGGTCAACGGCACACCGTGCATGACCGGCCTCAGCTGTCTGGCCATTGCCGATGCCGAGCGCCTGAGCCAATGGGCCGACGTAATCGGCGCGATGAGCTTCGAAGCCCTGCGCGGCCAGCTGGACGCGTTCGATGCAAGCATCCTCGCCCTCAAGCCGCATCCGGGCATGCAACAGGTGGGCAAGAACCTGCGCACGTTGCTGGCCGGCAGCGAAGTGCTCGCCAGCAGCGAAGGCATTCGTACCCAGGATGCGCTGAGTATTCGTTCGATTCCCCAGGTGCATGGCGCCACCCGCGACCAACTGGCTCACGCCACTCGCCAGGTCGAGATCGAGCTCAATTCAGTCACCGATAACCCGCTGCTGCTCGGCACGCCCGAGGCTTTCCGAGTGGTGTCCCAGGCCAATCCACACGGCCAGTCGGTGGCCATGGCGGCAGATCTGCTGTGCATGGCGATGGCCGAGCTGGGCTCGATCGCCGAACGACGCCTGGACCGCCTGATCAACCCGATGGTCAGCGGCCTGCCGGCGTTTCTGGTCACCCAGCCGGGGGTCAACTCGGGAATGATGATCGTCCAGTACGTCGCCGCTTCGCTGTGCGCAGAAAACCGCCAGATGGCGCAACCGGCCGTGGTCGACAACTACGTGACCTCCGGCCTGCAGGAGGACCACCTGAGCCTGGGCACCAGCGCTGCGCTCAAGCTGCACAAAGTGCTGGGCAATACCACGCAGATTCTGGCCATCGAGTATTTGCTCGCGGCCCAGGCATTCGAATTTCTCAAGACACAGGGTTTTGGCGTGGGCACCGGTGCCGCGTGGCGGCTGCTGCGCGAGCGCATCCCGGCCTACGACGAAGACCGCTGGCTGGCCCCGGACATCGCCAGCAGCGCGGCCCTGATCAAAGACGAAGCGTCGCTGGAAAGGGTTTTCCAGCACTGCCGTAACAACGCGGCAGGCCTATAAAAACAGCTTACGGCCACCAGCCGTCGCTGACATTCATCAAGGAGTAGCAGCATCGTGACCACCTTATCTGCCAAGACGCTGAACCTGATCCCCGGCCAACTGACCCTGGCGCAACTGCGCGATATTTATCTGCAGCCGGTCAGCCTGACGCTGGACAGCAGCGCAGACCAGCAGATCGACGACAGCGTCGCCTGTGTCGAGCGCATTCTGGCCGAGAACCGCACCGCCTACGGCATCAACACCGGCTTCGGCCTGCTGGCTTCGACGCGGATTGCCAGCGAAGACCTGGAAAACCTGCAGCGTTCGCTGGTGCTGTCGCATGCGGCCGGTGTCGGTCAGCCAATCAGCGATGAGCTGGTGCGTCTGATCATGGTGCTCAAGGTCAACAGCCTGAGCCGCGGCTTCTCGGGCATTCGGCGCGTGGTCATCGACGCTCTGATTGCGCTGATCAATGCCCAGGTCTACCCGCATATTCCGCTCAAGGGCTCGGTCGGCGCTTCCGGTGACCTGGCACCGCTGGCGCACATGTCGCTGGTGCTGCTGGGCGAAGGCAAGGCGCGCTACAAGGGCGAATGGCTCAACGGCGTCGATGCGCTGGCGGCTGCCGGGCTGCAACCGCTGACCCTGGCGGCCAAGGAAGGTCTGGCACTGCTCAACGGTACGCAAGTGTCTAGCGCCTACGCCTTGCGCGGCCTGTTCGAAGGCGAAGACCTGTTCGCGGCAGCCCTGACCTGCGGCTCGCTGACGGTTGAAGCGGTACTGGGTTCGCGCTCGCCCTTCGACGCGCGCATTCATGCCGCACGCGGGCAGCGCGGGCAGATCGATGCAGCGGCCTGCTACCGCGACCTGCTCGGCGAAAGCAGCGGCGTGTCCGAGTCGCACCGCAACTGCGACAAGGTTCAGGACCCCTACTCGTTGCGCTGCCAGCCACAGGTCATGGGCGCATGCCTGACCCAGCTGCGTCAGGCCGCCGAGGTGCTGGAAATCGAAGCCAACGCGGTGTCCGACAACCCGCTGGTGTTCGCCGCCGAGAACGACGTCATATCCGGTGGCAATTTTCACGCCGAGCCGGTTGCCATGGCGGCGGACAACCTCGCTCTGGCCATCGCCGAGATCGGCTCGCTCAGCGAACGTCGCATTTCGCTGATGATGGACAAGCACATGTCGCAGTTGCCGCCCTTCCTGGTGGCCAACGGCGGTGTCAATTCCGGGTTCATGATCGCGCAGGTGACCGCTGCCGCACTGGCCAGTGAAAACAAGGCATTGGCCCATCCGCACAGTGTCGACAGCCTGCCGACCTCGGCCAATCAGGAAGACCATGTGTCGATGGCCCCGGCCGCCGGCAAGCGCTTATGGGAAATGGCAGAAAACGTTCGCGGGATTCTTGCCGTAGAATGGTTGGCTGCCTGCCAGGGTCTGGACTTGCGTGAGGGTCTGAAAACCTCTCCGAAGCTGGAGCAAGCCCGCAGCCTGTTGCGCAGCAAGGTCCCGTTCTATGAAAAGGACCGCTTTTTTGCACCGGACATCGAAGCTGCCAGTCAGCTGTTGTCCTCCACTTGCCTGAACCCGTTGGTTCCTGCACGTCTGCTACCCAGTCTGTGATGCACCGCGAGCCTGGCAGGGCTCGCTTTGGTCATCGCTGCGGGAAGCCGGATGCAGGCGTTCTCGCAGCTATTGCCGTACCTGTAATGAAATGGACCTGAAATGACGTCACAAGATGGTTTGAAACGCGGGTTATCCGCCCGCCACATCCGCTTCATGGCCCTGGGCTCTGCCATCGGCACAGGGTTGTTCTACGGCTCGGCCTCGGCGATTCAACAGGCCGGGCCTGCCGTACTGCTGGCTTACCTCATCGGCGGCGCGGCGGTGTACATGGTGATGCGCGCGCTCGGCGAAATGGCGGTCCACGACCCGGTGTCCGGTTCGTTCAGCCATTACGCCACGCGCTACATGGGCCCGCTGGCCGGCTTCGTGCTCGGTTGGACCTACGCGTTCGAGATGATCATCGTCTGCCTCGCCGACGTGACCGCATTCGGCATCTACATGGGCTTCTGGTTTCCGGAAGTACCGCGCTGGATCTGGGTGCTGGGCATCGTCTTTCTGATCGGCGCGCTCAACCTGTGCAACGTGAAAGTCTTTGGTGAAACCGAGTTCTGGCTGTCGATCCTCAAGGTCAGCGCCATCGTGGCGATGATCGTCGCAGGCTTCGGCATCATGATCTTCGGTATCGGCAGCTCGGCCAGCGGCACCGAAATCGGCATCAGCAACCTGTGGGCGCATGGCGGCTTCATGCCCAACGGCGTCACCGGTCTGATCGCCTCGTTCGCGGTGGTGATGTTTGCCTTCGGCGGCATCGAAATCATCGGCATTACCGCAGGCGAAGCGAAGGACCCGCAGCGCAGCCTGCCTCAGGCGATCAATGCCGTGCCGCTGCGCATTCTGCTGTTCTACGTGCTGACGCTGTTTGTGCTGATGTGTATCTACCCGTGGCCACAGATCGGCACGCAGGGCAGTCCATTCGTGCAGATTTTCGACAACCTGGGTATCGCTTCGGCGGCGACCATCCTCAACATCGTGGTGATCTCGGCGGCCGTGTCGGCGATCAACAGCGACATCTTCGGCGCAGGCCGCATGATGTATGGCCTGGCCCGTGAAGGTCAGGCGCCCGCCAGTTTCGCCCGCGTGTCGCGCCATGGCGTGCCGTGGATGACCGTGCTGGTCATGGGCATCGCGCTGCTGGGCGGCGTGCTGCTCAACTACCTGATCCCCAAGGACGTGTTCCTGCTGATCGCTTCGCTGGCCACCTTCGCCACCGTGTGGGTCTGGCTGATGATTCTGCTGACGCAGGTCGCCATGCGCCGCTCGATGAACCGCGAGGAAGCGGCACAGCTGAAATTCGCCGTGCCGTTCTGGCCTTACGGGCCTGCGGCCGCCATTGCCTTCATGCTGTTCATCTTCGGCGTGCTGGGCTACTTCCCGGACAACCGTGCAGCCTTGATCGTCGGCGCAATCTGGATCGTGCTGCTGCTCATCGCCTACGCTGTGTGGGTCAAGCCCAAGGCGCTCAACAACACTCATTGATCAACGAGGCCTGGAATGAAAACGCTCTGGAAAAACTGTCACATCGCAAGCATGGCGCACGGCAAATACTCGATCATCGAGCATGCCGCCATCGTGACCTCCGGAGCGCTCATCGAGTGGATCGGGCCTCAGGCCGAGCTGGCCGAGCCGGAACATGACAACTGCATCGATCTGAACGGTGCATGGGTCACGCCCGGCCTGATCGATTGTCACACCCACACGGTGTTCGGCGGCAACCGCAGCGGCGAGTTCGAACAGCGTTTGCAGGGTGTGAGCTACGCCGAGATCGCCGCAGCGGGCGGCGGTATTGCCAGCACGGTGCGTGCGACTCGCGCCGCCAGCGAGGATGAGCTGTACGCCAGTGCCGAGCGCCGTTTGCGGCATCTGCTGAAAGACGGCGTCACGACCGTCGAGATGAAATCGGGCTACGGGCTGGACCTGGAAAACGAGCGCAAGATCCTGCGGGTGATCCGGCGTCTGGGCAACACCCAGCCCGTCACCGTGCGCGCCACCTGCCTGGCCGCCCACGCGCTGCCACCGGAATACGCCGATCGCGCCGACGATTACATCAACCACATCTGCAACGACATGCTCCCGGCGCTGGCAGCCGAAGGGCTGGTCGATGCGGTGGATGCTTTCTGTGAATACCTGGCGTTTTCGCCTGCGCAGGTCGAGCAGGTGTTCATCACCGCAGGGCAACTGGCGCTGCCGGTCAAACTGCATGCCGAGCAGCTGTCGTCATTGGGCGGATCGAGCCTGGCCGCGCGCTACAAGGCGCTGTCGGCGGATCATCTGGAGTTCATGACCGAAGACGACGCCATCGCCATGGCCGCTGCCGGAACCGTCGCGGTGCTGCTGCCGGGGGCGTTTTACTTCCTGCGTGAAACACAACTGCCGCCGATGGACGCGCTGCGCAAGCACGGCGTGCCGATTGCGATTGCCACCGACCTCAACCCTGGCACCTCGCCGGGCCTGTCATTGCGCCTGATGCTGAACATGGCCTGCACGCTGTTTCGCATGACGCCCGAAGAAGCACTGGCGGGGGTGACGTTCAATGCCGCCAGGGCGCTGGGCATGAGCGCGACCCACGGCTCGCTGGAGGTCGGCAAGGTCGCGGATTTCGTCGCCTGGAACATCGAACGACCGGCTGATCTGGCCTACTGGCTGGGCGGCGATCTGGACAAACGTATCGTGCGCCACGGCGTCGAATCATCGATCTGAAGGAGAGCCCTGTGGATAACGTTCTGACATTCAAGCGTGGCCGTATTCCGCTGCTGATCAGCATGCCGCATGCCGGTCTGAAACTGACCCCGGTGGTCGAAGCCGCGCTGGTGGACGAAGCCTTGAGCCTGCCGGACACCGACTGGCACATTCCGCGTCTGTATGACTTCGCCGCTGAATTGGGCGCCAGCACCCTGGCCGCCGAATACTCGCGCTTTGTCATCGACCTCAACCGACCCGCTGACGACAAGCCCATGTACGCAGGTGCGACCACCGGCCTGTTCCCGTCGATTCTGTTCGATGGCATGCCGCTGTTCAAAGACGGCCAGACGCCGAGTGCCGAAGAGCGGGCGCTGTATCTGCAGCAGATCTGGACGCCCTATCACCAGACGCTGGAACAGGAGCTGCAGCGGATGCGTGATGAGTTCGGTTATGCGCTGCTGTTCGACGCCCACTCGATTCGCGGCCATATTCCGCACCTATTCGACGGCCGCCTGCCGGACTTCAACCTGGGCACCTTCAATGGCGCGAGCTGCGACCCGGAGCTGGCCAGCCGGATGGAGCAGGTCTGCGCAGCGGCCAAGGACTACAGCCATGTGTTGAACGGGCGCTTCAAAGGCGGCCACATCACCCGCCACTACGGCAACCCGGCCAACAACATCCATGCCGTACAGCTGGAGCTGGCGCAAAGCACCTACATGGACGAATTCGTGCCCTTCCACTACCGCCCGGACCTGGCCGAGCCGACCCGCGCCGTGCTCAAGCCACTGCTGGAAACCTTCATTGCCTGGGGACAAGAGCGCTTCGGCTGACAACGTCGGACGCAGAGCGTGGAGCGATAGCCGGTGGCCACGATTATCGTTCCCATGCTCCGCGTGGGAATGCCGTTCCGGACGCTCCGCGTCCGCCCTTCAAGGTTCCCGCCTGATCACTTCTTGAGCAAGCGCAAGCCGTTGAACACCACCAGCAAGCTCACGCCCATGTCGGCAAACACCGCCATCCACATGGTCGCCAGGCCCGCGAAGGTGATACCGATGAACAGCACCTTGGTCACAATGGCCAACACAATGTTCTGTTTCAGCACCGCCGAGGTCCGGCGTGAAAGCGCAATGAACGTTGGGATCTTGCGCAGATCATCGTCCATCAGGGCGACATCTGCCGTCTCGATAGCCGTATCGGTGCCTGCAGCGGCCATCGCGAAACCAATCTCCGCACGGGCCAGCGCAGGGGCATCATTGATACCGTCGCCCACCATGCCTACCCGGTGATTGCGGCTGTAAAGCGCCTCGATCGCACTGAGCTTGTCGGCAGGCAGCAGATTGCCCTGCGCTTCATCGATGCCGACCTGATCGGCAATCGCCTTGGCCGTGTGCGGGTTATCACCGGTCAGCATGACCGTCTTGATGCCCAACTCGTGCAACTGGGCGATGGCTTCACGGCTGGTCTCCTTGACCGTATCGGCGACGGCAAACAGCGCAATCGGACCCGAGGCATCGAGCAACAGCACCACGGTCTTGCCCTGCATCTCCAGCGCATCGAGCCTGGCTTCCAGCTCCGGCGAACACAGGCCCAGTTCTTCCACCAGACGATGGTTGCCCAGGTGATACATCTGGCCGTTGATCTCGCCTTTCACACCGCGGCCACCCAACGCCTCGAACGCACTGACTTCATACAGCGTCAGGCTGCCATCGGCGGCCTTGGCAATCGCCTGGGAAACCGGGTGATCTGAACGCCCGGCCAGGCTCGCGGCAATCCCCGGCGCGCTATCGGAGACTGCAGGGTTCAACGGCACATAATCAGTCTGCACCGGCTTGCCGTGGGTCAGCGTGCCGGTTTTATCCAGCGCCAGATAATCGAGCTTTTCGCCCATTTCCAGATAAACGCCACCCTTGATCAAAATACCCTTGCGCGCCGCCGCTGCCAGACCGCTGACGATGGTTACCGGGGTGGAAATTACCAGCGCACATGGGCAGGCCACCACCAGCAGCACCAGCGCCCGGTAGATCCAGTCATACCATTCGCCGCCAAAGAACAGCGGTGCGACCAACGCCAATGCCAACGCAACGACGAACACCACTGGCGTATAGATACGGGAAAAGCTGTCGACAAAGCGCTGGGTCGGCGCACGCGAACCCTGCGCCGCTTCCACCGCATGAATGATGCGCGCCAGCGTCGAGTTGTTCGCGGCGGCGGTGACGCGGTACTCCAGCGAACCGGCCTGGTTGATGGTGCCCGCGAAAACCTTGTCGCCGACAGTCTTCTCCACCGGCAGGCTTTCACCGGTAATCGATGCTTGGTCAATCGTTGAGCTACCGGACACCACTTCACCATCAAGCCCGACACGCTCGCCTGGCTTGATCCGGACGATAGCCTCCAGTTCGACGTTTTTGGCTTCGACTTCCTGCCAACTGCCATCCGCCTGCTTGACGGTGGCAAGCTCAGGCGTCAGTTGCATCAGGCCACTGATCGCATTGCGCGCACGGTCCAACGACTTGGCTTCGATCAACTCGGCAATGGTAAACAGGAACATCACCATCGCCGCTTCCGGCCACTGACCGATCAGAATGGCGCCGGTCACCGCGATGCTCATCAGCGCATTGATGTTCAGGTTGAAGTTCTTGAGTGCGATCCAGCCTTTCTTGTAGGTCGTCAGCCCGCAACTGAAGATCGACACCAGTGCCAACAAGGCAACCACCCAGGTCGGGCCGAGCGATGCAAAATGGACCACCTCTGCGCCCAGCGCCGCAACGCCGGACAACGCCAGCGGCCACCAGTGTTTCTTCACCACCGGCGCCGATTCGGCAGACGCTGCACCTTCCTCGACCGGCTCGGCCTGCATGCCCAACGAGCTGATAGCCTCACGAATCGGGTCGGTGGACGGCAGGTCATGCCAGACGCCCAACATGCGGTTGATCAGGTTGAATTCCAGCTTCTGCACACCGGCCAGCTTGCCCAGCTTGTTCTGGATCAGCGTCTGCTCGGTGGGGCAATCCATCGCTTCGATACGAAAGCTGCTCAGACGACCGCCCGCTGCAGGCGCGTCGCCAAAGGTCACTACAGCGGGCTGTGCATCGCTGGAGCAGCACGAATGGGCATGCTCCACGGGCTTTTGCTCGTGTGCGTGCTCGCCGTGATCATGGTCATGATCGTGGTCATGTGCGGGGGAATTCTTGATCGTCGTGCCCATTCGTTGTGGCTCCAGGATTCTGCTTGTTGCCAAGTGAACACCCTGTAGCCACTATAGGGTCAAGCAATCAAACGAGATGAGTCGAAATGAAAATCGGCGAACTGGCAAAAATGACCGACACCCAGGTCGAAACCATCCGCTATTACGAACGCGAAGGCCTGCTGCCTGCCCCTGCCCGCAGTGACGGCAATTACCGGCTGTATACCCAGGCGCACATGGAGCGCCTGTCGTTCATCCGCAATTGCCGCAGCCTGGACATGACCCTCGAAGAAATCCGCAACCTGCTCAACCTGCGCGACAGCCCGCAGGACCAGTGCGAAAACGTCAACGCCCTGATCGACGAGCACATCGAACACGTCAACGCCCGCGTCGCGAGCCTGCAAGCGCTCCAGGAACAACTGCTCGACCTGCGCCGCCGCTGCAGTGATGGCACGACAGAACATTGCGCGATACTGGAAAGGCTGGAAGTGACGGGGGCTGTGGCAGCGCCAGAAGGCGAGCCTTCACATGTGGGGAGGAGTCATGGGCATTGAGGTCACTTTTATCCCACTCTGATGATCGTGACAAAGCTGTGCGTCTGGATGTGTCTTCACTCTGTGCGTCTGTGTTAATTAAGGCTGGTCAAGGAAATAGCAGAAGGCTGGAGCAGACAAATGGGGACGAATGCTCTGGAAACAGAGGTTTCCCAGCTGAAGGCGTACTACGAAGAGCTAAATGCCCAGCTGCCATTGGCAACAGAAAACACTGGCGCGCGTTGTTAAGCGCTTTGCAAGATCAGAGCGGGTTGGTTACTATCACTGCCATTGGCGGGGATCGCTGGAGCAGTACCGGAACCTCGCGACGGCCTTTGGGCACTTACTGCAGAAGAAAACTCAAAAAACCGTCTGTCAGGGCGGTTTTTTGTTGCCTGAAAATCACCTCAGGGCGTCACGCAGCACGCCCACCCTGGGTGGTCCTCCATACTGTACAAGCGTTTAAACCGCCATCGGCGCCGTCATTGCCGGGTGATGCTGGTAGCCTTCCAGGGTGAAGTCCGAAGGCTCGATCAGCTCCAGCCATTCAGGCTGGTACACACCGGTCTTGGCGAATTCCGGCACGCGGTCGGAGATCACCAGTTTCGGCATCGGGTACGGCTCGCGGGTCATCTGTTCGTTGAGCATGTCCAGGTGGTTTTCGTACACGTGGGCATCGCCGATGAAGTAGGTGAACCAGCGCGGCGTGTAGCCGGTCAGGCGGCCGATGAGGCTGAGCAGCGCGGCGCCTTCGGTCAGGTTGAACGGCGTACCGAGGCCCAGATCGTTGGAGCGGATGTACAGCGTCAGCGAGATTTCGCGGGTCTGCGGGTTCGGGTGCAGCTGGTACAGCAGGTGGCACGGCGGCAGGGCCATTTCATCGAGCTGTGCGCAGTTCCAGCCATGGAACAGGATCCGCCGGCTGCCCGGGTCGTTGATGATGGTGTCGACGCACTGGCGAATCTGGTCGATGGCCTTGTACAGGACCACGAAAGACTGACCGTCTTCTTCGGACTCGGCAATCTGACGATACCCCTGGCCCAGCGCCAGTTCGATGGCCGCGACATTGCCGGCATCGATACGCTTGTAGGCTGGCCACTTGCGCCATTGCACGCCATAGATTTCGCCCAGATCGTCCTCGCCCTTGCGGAACGGGTTGTTCAGCCACTGAGCGTTTTCGTTGGCGTTCTGATCCCAGACCTTACAGCCCAGTTCGCGGAATTCCGCGGCGTTGTTTACGCCACGCAGAAATCCGACCATCTCGCCGATGGCCGATTTGAAGGCCATGCGCCGTGTGGTGATCGCCGGAAAACCTTCCTGCAAGTCATAACGCAGCATCGCACCCGGAAAGCTGATGGTGTTCACGCCGGTACGGTTGGCTTGCAAGGTCCCGTGCTTGATCACATGAGCGACCAGTTCCAGATATTGCTTCATAAATCACCTGCATTGTTGAACGCGCCGGGCGTCGTCACCCGGCGTTTCGGTATTAAACCGCTGCCTTGCTGGCGGACGGGTCGCGCTTGTAGGCCAGCCAGATCAGCAACAGGCCGGCGATGATCATCGGCAGGCTGAGGATCTGACCCATGGTCACCCAGCCCCACGCCAGGTAACCCAACTGGGCATCAGGGACGCGGACGAACTCGACCACAAAGCGGAAGATCCCGTAGAACAGCGCGAACATGCCGGAAACGGCCATGGTCGGACGCGGCTTGCGGGCGTACAGATTGAGAATGATGAACAGCGCAACGCCTTCCAGCGCGAACTGATACAGCTGCGAGGGATGACGCGCCAGTTGCGCTGGGTCGCTGAACGGCGGGAAGACCATGGCCCACGGCACATCGGTCGGCTTGCCCCACAGCTCGGCATTGATGAAGTTGCCGATACGCCCGGCACCCAGGCCGATCGGCACCAGCGGGGCAACGAAGTCCATCAGTTGGAAGAAGCTTTTGCCGTTGCGCTTGCCAAACCACCAAGCCGCGATCATTACGCCGACAAAGCCGCCGTGGAACGCCATACCGCCCTTCCAGACCTCAAAGATCAGCAACGGATTGGCGATGTAGGCCGACAGGTCATAGAACAGCACGTAGCCCAGCCGCCCACCGACAATCACGCCCATGGCCAGCCAGAAAATCAGGTCGGAGAGTTTTTCCTTGGTCCAGGTCGGGTCGAACTTGTTCAGGCGACGCGACGCGAGCAGCCAGGCGCCGCCGATACCGACCAGGTACATCAACCCGTACCAGTGAATTTGCAGCGGGCCGATAGCGACGGCTACCGGGTCAATCTGCGGGTAAGGCAGCATTGCGACTCCTCAATTGGAACGCCCTTGCGAGCGACTGAATCAGGCGCGCATGTTACCGGAGCCCGGCAGGATGCTCTAGCGGCGACCGATGGAAGCCGCCTGAACGAAGTGAAAAAAGATGCGATTGATGTGTCCAGCCGTATGGTCTTGAGCATGCGGTGTTGCGCGGACTTGTGACGCGGAGCGTCACCCAAGGCATTCCCACGCTGGAGCGTGAGGAACGATATTCTCTAACTATCGTGCCCATGCTCCGCGTGGGCATGCCGTTCTGGACGCTCTGCGTCCGGTCTTAGCGCGAGGAACGATATTCTCTGACTGTCGTGACGCTTAGTGCCCTTTGACCGAGCTGGGGTTGATCATCCGCGACAGGCCAAGGTTTTTCAGTGCCAGTTGCAGGGAGCTGCTGATGACCTGCGGGTTGTCGTTGGTCATCAGTTGCGCAAGCAGTTCCTTGGCCTTGCTGAGGTTGATCTGGCGCAGCATCCATTTCACTTTCGGCAGGTTGGTGGCGTTCATCGACAGGCTGTCGAAGCCCATCGCCATCAACAACACCGCGGCTGCCGGGTCACCCGCCATTTCGCCGCAGATGCTCACCGGCTTGCCTTCGGCGTGGGCATCACGCACCACGCTTTGCAGCGCCTGAAGCACTGCCGGGTGCAGGTAATCATAAAGATCGGCCACACGCGGGTTGTTGCGGTCGACCGCGAGCAGGTATTGAGTCAGGTCGTTGGAGCCGACCGAGAGGAAGTCCACCTGACGCGCCAAGTCGCGGGTCTGGTAGACCGCCGCCGGCACTTCGATCATCACGCCCACCGGCGGCATCGGTACGTCAGTGCCTTCGTCGCGCACCTCGCCCCAGGCGCGGTGGATCAGGTGCAGCGCTTCTTCCACTTCGTGGGTGCTGGAGATCATCGGCAACAGAATGCGCAGGTTATTCAGGCCCTCGCTGGCCTTGAGCATGGCGCGGGTCTGGACCAGGAAGATTTCCGGGTGGTCGAGGGTGACGCGAATACCGCGCCAGCCGAGAAACGGGTTGTCTTCCTTGATCGGGAAGTAGGACAGCGACTTGTCGCCGCCGATGTCCAGGCTGCGCATGGTCACCGGCAGTGGATGGAAGGCGGCCAGTTGCTCGCGGTAGATCGCCAGCTGCTCCTTTTCACTCGGGAAGCGCTGGTTGATCATGAACGGCACTTCGGTTCGGTACAGGCCCACCCCTTCGGCGCCACGCTGTTGCGCACGCGCCACGTCGGCCAGCAGGCCGGTGTTGACCCACAGCGGCATGCGATGCCCGTCGAGGGTGACGCAAGGCAGTTCACGCAGGGCATCCAGGCCCTGGGAGAGCTGACGCTCCTCCTCCACCACCTTGCCGAACTGCTTGCGCATGATTTCGCTGGGGTTGGTGAAGACTTCGCCGTGATAGCCATCGACCACCAGATCGATACCATCGACCTTGGAGTAAGGGAAGTCCACCAGGCCCATGACCGTGGGAATGCCCATGGCCCGCGCCAGAATCGCAACGTGGGAGTTGCCGGAGCCCTGAACCGACACCAGGCCGACCAGTTTGCCTTCCGGCACCTCGCCGAGCATGGCCGGGGTCAGCTCTTCACTGACCAGGATCGTGTTGTCGGGATAGACCAGCGCCTGTTGCCGTGCTTCCTGGAGATAGGCCAGCAGGCGGCGGCCCAGGTCCTTGACGTCCGACGCCCGCTCGCGCAGGTAGGCATCGTCCATCAGTTCGAAACGTTTGACGTGCTCGCTGACCACCGAGCGCAAGGCACCCTGCGCCCATTGGCCGGTCTTGATGACGTCGGTCACTTCGCTGCCCAGCGAGGCGTCGTCGAGCATCATCAGGTAGACATCGAACAGCGCCCGCTCTTCGGGGCGTAGCTGGGTGGCCAGCTTGGCTGACAGGGTGCGCATGTCACCGCGTACGCCTTCCAGCGCGTTCTGGAACAATGCCAGTTCGGCGGCGATGTCAGTGACGGTCTTGTCGGGGACCACTTCCAGATCGGCAGGCGGCAGCATGACCACAGCGACACCGACCGCAGCACCCGGCGAACCGGCCACACCCACGAACTTGGCTTCCTGAATGCCCTTGCCCTGACGACCCAGACCGCGGATCGAGCCGGTCGCTTCGGCATGCGCGATAACGCCCGCCAGTTGCGCGCTCATGGTGACCAGGAAGGCTTCTTCGCCCTCGTCGAACTGACGGCGCTCCTTTTGCTGGATGACCAATACGCCAACCACGCGCCGATGATGGATGATCGGCGCGCCCAGGAACGAGGCGTAGCGTTCTTCACCGGTTTCGGCGAAATAGCGATAACGGGGGTGATCTGCGGCGTTTTCGAGATTCAGCGGTTCTTCGCGCGTACCGACCAGACCGACCAGGCCTTCATTCGGTGCCATGCTGACTTTGCCGATGGAGCGCTTGTTGAGGCCTTCGGAAGCCATCAGGACAAAGCGGTTGACCTCGGCATCGAGCAGGTAGACCGAGCAGACCTGGCTGCCCATGGCCTCCTTGACGCGCAACACAATAATGCCCAACGCCGCCTTGAGATCCTTGGCGGAGTTAACTTCCTGGACGATCTTGCGCAGCGTATTGAGCATGGCTCGGGGTCGAACTCCGTGTCAGTCGCGCGATAAGAGGCGCGGGGCAAGCTCTTTGAGTGCGCGTCGATACACCTCGCGCTTGAATGTCACCACCTGGCCTAACGGATACCAATAACTGACCCAGCGCCAGCCATCGAACTCCGGTTTACCGGTCAAATCCATCCGCACCCTCTGCTCGTTGGAGATCAGGCGCAGGAGAAACCATTTTTGCTTCTGGCCGATACACAGCGGCTGGCTGTGGGTACGGACCAGTCTTTGCGGCAGACGATAGCGCAACCAGCCCCGAGTGCAGGCAAGTATTTGCACGTCATGTCGTTCCAGACCGACTTCTTCATTCAATTCGCGATAAAGCGCGTCTTCCGGCGTCTCCTGCGGGTTGATACCCCCTTGAGGAAACTGCCAGGCATCCTGGTTAATACGCCGAGCCCATAGGACCTGACCAGCATCGTTTGTCAGAATAATCCCGACATTAGGACGGAAACCATCGGGGTCGATCACGGCAACAACCTCGCAAACGCATGTCGCCGCATTGTTCCACAAAGGCGATCAAACCAGCAACGAGGCTTATCACCTTATGTGAAGACTTGTGAAAACCTCGTATTCTGGGGCTCTTTTTTCAACTATTTCAGCGAGTAACCCTATGCGCCTGGCTTTATTCGACCTCGACAACACCCTTCTGGGCGGCGACAGCGATCACGCCTGGGGCGATTACCTGTGCCGGCGCGGGATCCTTGATGCCGCGACCTACAAGACCCGCAACGACGAGTTCTATCAGGATTACCTGGCCGGCACGCTGAACATGACCGACTACCTGAATTTTACTCTGGAGATTCTGGGCAACACTGACATGGCGCAGCTCGAGCAGTGGCATCGCGAGTTCATGCGCGATTGCATCGAACCAATCATGCTGCCCAAGGCGCTGGAATTGATCGCCAAGCACCGCGAGGCCGGCGACAAGCTGGTGGTGATCACCGCCACCAACCGCTTTGTGACCGCACCTATCGTGGCGCAACTGGGGATCGATACCCTGCTGGCGACCGAATGCGAGATGGCGGATGGACGCTATACCGGCCGCACCACAGGTGTGCCCTGCTTCCGTGAAGGCAAGGTGACACGCCTCAATCAGTGGCTGGAAGACAACGCGTTCAGCCTCGAGGACAGCTATTTCTACAGTGACTCGATGAACGACCTGCCTCTGCTGGAGCAGGTGGCCAATCCGGTTGCGGTCGATCCGGACGATAAATTGCGTGCCGAAGCCGAGCGACGCGGCTGGCCGGTGATTACCCTGCGTCACTGAGTGCTGGCAATACTCAGGCCGGTTTGAAGCCTGTCAGACCGGCCATCACCACGAAGCACACGACGCTGATCACCATCAGCGCCAGGGTAAAGCCGCGCTTGCCGCCTTTGGCACCAAGACGCAACCGATTGAGCCTGGCCACCAGCCAGACCCAACTGCACAGCCCCAGGGTGTAAAGCACGCTGCTGCCCAGTACCCAGGTCTGGCCCAGTGACAGGCCTTTCAAATGCACCAGCCACCAGCCACTGAACGGCAGCGTCGCCAGGCAAACGGCCATCAACACCCAGAAAAACAGCAACGGCCGCTTGAGCAGGCGATTCTGCACGGTCGTGTCGCCTTCAAGACGCACCTTGACCACCCCGCTGGCCAGCACCAGCGCGCTGATCAGCAACAACGCGATGGCGACGATGTGCAGGGTATTGAGGGTGGTGATGGGTTCCATGACGCGGTGTTCCTCTGGAATCGGGCTTGGGTGAGTTTAGCAGTGTGGACACAAGAGTCGTGCCTTAAGCGCTATCGCGCCCATGCTCCGGTGGGTATGCCGGTCTGGACGCTCCGCGTCCTCTTGCGACGCAGAGCGTCGTGAACTGCATTCCCACGCTGGAGCGTGAGGAACGATAGTCGTCAGTCAGATCACCATCTTACCCATGCTCCGCGTGGATATGCCGTTCTGGACTGCATTCCACTGGAGCGTGAGGAACGATAGTCGTCAGGGATAACACTATCGTGCCCATGCTCCGCGTGGGCATGCCGGTCTGGACGCTCCGCGTCCTCTTGCGACGCAGAGCGTGAGGAACGAGAGATATCCACGGCCTCAGCCCAGAAACAGCCTGTACGCCGGGTTCTCGCTTTCGTCCCAATACCGGTAACCAATCTCATCCAGCGCAGCGCCGACCAGATGCCGCTCATCCTCCGGCACTACCAATCCAGCAACCACCCTGCCATCGGCTGCGCCGTGGTTGCGGTAGTGGAACATCGAGATGGTCCAGCGACCGCCCAGGCGGTTGAGGAAGTTGAACAGCGCGCC
The DNA here is from genome assembly GCF_000972175.1 of Pseudomonas syringae pv. coryli str. NCPPB 4273. NCBI lineage: Bacteria > Pseudomonadati > Pseudomonadota > Gammaproteobacteria > Pseudomonadales > Pseudomonadaceae > Pseudomonas > Pseudomonas syringae pv. coryli. Next base: position 24,008 of record NZ_AWQP01000017.1, read on the forward strand.
CGGTCGTTCCGGGAACTCGAAGCGCAGCACCACTTCATCGTCGACGCGCTCGGCATGCCCGCCAACCATGTGACGGATGTGCAGTTTGGCCAGTTCGTTGTCGGTCAGGTCCAGCACCGGGAAGCCTTGCCCGGTCAGGCTGGCGATCAGGGCGCTGCGCGGGTCGTTCTCGGGATGGGTCTGCACGCCGACGAAGATGTGCGCCTCGCGATCGGTGTGATAGCGGTAGTTGAATTCGGTGATCTGCCGCTTGCCGATGGCCTCGCAGAATGCCTTGAAGCTGCCCGGTTGTTCGGGGATGGTCACGGCAATGATCGCCTCGCGACCTTCGCCCAGCTCTGCACGCTCGGCCACGTGACGCAAACGGTCGAAGTTGACGTTGGCGCCTGAATCAATCGCCACCAGCGTCTGGCCGCTGACGCCGCGCTGCTCGACATACTTCTTGATCCCGGCCACGCCCAGCGCGCCGGACGGCTCGGTGATCGAACGGGTGTCGTCGTAGATGTCCTTGATCGCCGCGCAGATTTCGTCGGTGCTGACGGTGATCACTTCATCGACATAATGGCGGCACACTTCGAAGGTGTGATGGCCGATCTGCGCGACCGCCACGCCATCGGCAAACAGCCCGACCTGGCTCAGCACCACGCGTTCCCCGGCGGCCATCGCCGCCTGCAGGCAGTTGGAGTCGTCCGGCTCGACGCCGATGATCTTGATCTCCGGGCGCAGGTATTTCACATAGGCCGCGATACCGGCAATCAGACCGCCGCCCCCGACCGGGACAAAGATCGCATCCAGCTGGCCCGGTTGCTGACGAAGAATCTCCATCGCCACAGTGCCTTGCCCGGCGATGGTGTCAGGGTCGTCATACGGATGGATGTAAACGAAACCTTGTTCGTCGACCAGCTTCAGCGAGTAAGCCAGCGCTTCCGGGAACGAATCGCCGTGCAGCACCACGGTGGCACCCCGCGAGCGCACACCCTCGACCTTGATCTCCGGCGTGGTGCGCGGCATGACGATGGTCGCCTTGATGCCCAGCTCGCGTGCCGCCAGCGCCAGGCCCTGGGCATGATTGCCCGCCGATGCCGTCACCACGCCCCGTGCAGTCTGCTCTGCGGGCAATTGCGCGAGCTTGTTGTACGCCCCGCGAATCTTGAACGAGAACACCGGCTGCAGGTCTTCGCGCTTGAGCAGCACCTGATTGCCCAGCCGTTCGGACAGCTGACGAGCGCCTTGCAGCGGCGTTTCGATGGCAACGTCGTAGACGCGCGAGGTGAGGATTTTCTTGACGTACTGTTCAAGCATCGGGGTGGCATCACTGACGAAGCGGGCAAGGTCGGGAAGTCTACTCTGCGCACCGAAAGACGACCATACGAATGACAGGGCTTTGCGGCGCAGTCGCCGCTATAATGCGGGCCTTTTTGCATCCCCCTCTTCTACCTACATCAGGCACCGTGGAGCCCGCATGACCCAGGATCAACTCAAACAGGCAGTCGCTCAGGCAGCTGTCGACTTCATCCTTCCGAAGCTCGATGACAAAAGCATTGTGGGCGTCGGCACCGGCTCCACGGCCAATTGCTTCATCGACGCACTGGCCAAGCACAAGGCCGCCTTTGACGGCGCTGTCGCCAGTTCGCAAGCCACTGCGGCGCGCCTCAAGGCGCACGGCATTCCGGTCTATGAGCTGAACACGGTCAGCGATCTGGAGTTCTATGTCGACGGCGCCGACGAAAGCGACGAGCACCTGAACCTGATCAAGGGCGGCGGCGCGGCACTGACTCGCGAGAAAATCGTCGCGGCGGTGGCCAAGACCTTCATCTGCATCGCCGACGGCAGCAAGCTGGTGCCGGTGCTGGGCGCATTCCCGCTGCCGGTCGAAGTCATTCCGATGGCCCGCAGCCACGTTGCGCGGCAACTGGTGAAACTGGGCGGCGACCCGGTTTATCGCGAAGGTGTTCTGACCGACAACGGCAACATCATCATTGATGTGCACAACATGAGCATTACCAACCCGGTGGAGCTGGAAGCGCAGATCAACGCCATCGTCGGCGTGGTCACCAACGGCCTGTTCGCCGCCCGTCCGGCCGACCTGTTGCTGCTGGGCACCACCGAAGGCGTGAAAACCCTGACGCGCTGATAAAACCGGTCATGCCCACGCAAGGTGGGCATGACCCTCACAGGCTCAAGGCTTGCGGAACACGTAAAACAGGTTCGGCTCGCTCACCAGATACAACGTCCCCTGCGCATCCATGGCCATCCCTTCCGCCTGCGGCACACCCTTGCTCAGCCCCATCGCCCCTTTTGCCAGCGATCCGCTGCCAATCGGATGACCGCTGGTGTCGAGTTCAAGAATGCGCTTCGACTCATCGGACAACGCCAGCAAATGGCCGCTGGTCTCATCGAATTGCAGGCTGGAGAGGTCACGAACCGACAGTCGGCCATCGCGCTTGCTGTTGGAGATGACCTGCAGATTGCCGGGAGCCTCGGAGTTGGTCTTGGGAAAGCCGCGCACCTCGATGATCTGCACCGGATCACGCTCGCGGGCGACAAACAGGCGCTTGCCGACCGAATCATAGGCCAGCCCTTCATAGCCCTTGTTGCCGCTGGCGGTGATGCCCAGCGTCAATTGTTCGGCCTGGGCGGCGTCCAGACTTTTGGTGTTGTCATCGACGTGAATCTGAATCAGCCGGAGCCGGCGCTCATCGCTGATCACGTAAGTGCCCGGGCTGATGTATTCGACGGCCTCGGCATCACCGAAGCCCACCAGCGGAATGCGCCGCAGCACACGACCGTCCAGGCTCAGCTCGACCAGCTCGGGATTCTGGTTGGTCACCGTAAACAGGCTCTTGCGGTCCGGGTCGTAGCTCAGGCCCGAGACATCATCCTGCAACCCGTCGATCACCTGTGCTTCGGTGACGACGCGGTACTGATCCAGACCAATGGACTGAAGCGAGTCGGACTGCCAGAACACCTGCCAGTCGAACAAGGCGCTTTCAACATAGCGGTATCGCTGATTGGCGATCACGAATACGACGATCAGGGGTACAAGGGCCAGAAGCAGGACTAAAGAGCGAGTAGAGCGACGCATGAAGGGTGACTCGGACAGATTGAGCGGACGGGATTGATACCATGCCATCCTGAAAGCAAGCTTAATGGCATGGTGCTATATGTTTGCCGAATGTGTATCGGCGACCTGTGTAGCTGCCGTCCTGGCTCAGTGCTTGCGAAGCGCCCTGTGAAACGAATAGAACAGGTTCGGTTCGCTGACCATGTACAGCGTACCGGCCTCATCGAGGGCCACGCCTTCAGCGCGCGGAATTGTATCCTTCAAACCGTTCATGCCGCCCAACAATGTCATGAAGCTCACCTGCTCGCCTTGATCATCGACTTCCAGCAACATGTGCGAATCGGCAGACAGCGCGAGCATGTGGCCCGTGCGCGGGTCGATGCTCAGCGAGGACAGATTGCGCATGTCCAGCGAGCGACTGGGTAGCGGCTGCTTGTCGCCTGTCAGCACGTCGCTGCCATTACTTTTCCAGGTGTACAGCGCGGGAGGTCGCTCCTCGCCCAGTATCAGCTGCTGACGCTGCGGGTCCCAGGCGATGCCTTCGAAGCCCTTATTCTGGTTGGCGGACTTGCCGAGTTCATACTGGGGGAAATCCGCGATGTTCAGGGTGGTGGTGTCGGCGTTCACTTTAACGATGGTCAACTTGTGCTGGCGCTCGTCAGTGATCGCAATCAGGCCATCGTTCATGACGGCAACGCCTTCGGGATTGCTCCAGCCCATCAGCGGGATCTTGCGCAGTACATCGCCCGTGAGCGTCAGCTCCACCAGAAACGCATTTTTGCCCATGACCGCAAACAGCGTTTTGGTCACCGGGTTATAGGACAGGTCCGACGCCTCGTCCTTCTCCATGCCTGGCAGCACCTTGGCGTCGATATCGACATGGTAGTCCGGCAGCCAGATGCTGGCGTGGCGACCTGCCTTGCTCTCGAACCGCTCCTGAAACCAGAGCAGCGCGCGGTCATCCCAATGCATGATGAACGCCAGCCCATAGCCCAGCAATGCAACCATTAACAACCACGAATACCAGCGCATGTTGCGCAGGTAAGCGAAGCGTTTTTTGGTACGAGGCGGCGTTGCGGCAGTACTGGCCATTCATGTGTTCCTGAGCAAATGAGACTTCATGACGACGTGGTGCCCTTGCAGGGACGGCCGGATTATCCAGAACAGGTGTGAAAAAAACGCAAAACCGACTGGACTATCAGTCACCCCACAAACAAAAGCCACCCGAGAGTGATCCCGTGTGGCTTTGGGCGCTGCCTGAAAGGCTGTCGGCTTACCTGACGACGCTCTCGAAAGGCGTCTGCCCGACCAGTTCCAGAGCGATCTGGTCGCCGGCTTCGAACGGCCCGACACCGGCAGGCGTGCCGGTCATGATCAAGTCGCCGGCCTGCAGCGAGAAGTTGGCTGCCATGTGCTGGATCATCGGCACGATTGGGTTGAGCATCATGTTGCTGTTGCCGTCCTGAACCACCTTGCCATTGAGGATCAGGCGGATACCGATGTCCTCCAGATCAGGGAAGGTCTCGGCGGGCACGAACGGCGGGATCACCGCAGCGCCGTCAAAACACTTGGCCAGCTCCCACGGCAGGCCTTTCTCACGCAGACGAGACTGGACGTCACGCAGCGTCAGGTCCAGACCAGGCGCAAAGCCGCTGATCGCGTCGAGTACTTCTTCGCGCGAAGGGTTCTTGCTCAGGGGCTTGCCGATCAACACCACGATCTCGGCTTCGTAATGCACCGAACCGCGGTCTGCCGGGATGGTGAAGCCACCCTCCAGCGCAACCACCGCGCTGCCGGGTTTCATGAACAGCAGCGGCTCGGTAGGCACCGCGTTGCCCAGTTCCTTGGCGTGTTCGGCGTAGTTACGCCCGATGCAGACCACTTTACCCAGCGGGAAGTGAATGTTGGTGCCATCGACATATTTGTGCTGGTAGCTCATGACGTCTCCTGAGGCTGTAAGAGGTAGCCTGCTTATTGTTGCGACGGATCAAATGGTTGCGACGGATCAAACGGCGAAGATTTTGCCGGGATTCATGATCCCGTTGGGATCGAACACCGCTTTCAACGCCTTCATGTATTCGATTTCGACCGGCGAGCGACTGTACGTCAAATAGTCACGCTTGGTCATCCCGACGCCATGCTCGGCCGAAATCGAGCCGTTGTACTTTTCGACGGTCTCGAACACCCACTTGTTGACCCGGGCACATTTGACGAAGAACTCGTCCTTGTCGAGGCTCTCGGGCTTGAGGATGTTCAGGTGCAGGTTGCCGTCGCCAATGTGGCCGTACCAGAGCACTTCGAAGTCCGGATAGTGTTCGGCAACGATGGCATCGATTTCAGCCAGAAACTCCGGCACTTTCGAGACAGTGACCGAGATATCGTTTTTGTACGGCGTGAAATGCGAGATGGTTTCGGAGATGTACTCGCGCAGCTTCCACAGGTTGCGTATTTGCTGTTCGCTCTGGCTCATCGCGCCGTCCAGCACCCAACCCTGCTCGACGCAGTGCTCGAAAGTCGCCAGCGCCTGATCGGCGAGGTCTTCGGTGGTCGCTTCGAATTCCAGCAACACGTAGAACGGGCACGGCGTGTCGAAAGGCGACGGCACATCACCGCGCGCCATGACGCGGGCGAAGGATTTGTCCGAGAAGAATTCGAAGGCGGTCAGGTCGAGCTTGCCGTGAAAGGCATGCAGCACCGGCATGATCGAGTTGAAGTCCGAGGTGCCCAGCACCATCGCGGTGAGGTTCTTCGGCGCACGGTCGAGGCGCATGGTCGCTTCGACGACAAAGCCCAGCGTACCTTCGGCACCGATGAACAACTGGCGCAAATCGTAGCCGGTGGCGTTCTTGATCAGGTCCTTGTTCAGCTCAAGCAGGTCGCCCTTGCCGGTGACCACCTTGAGGCCAGCGACCCAATTGCGCGTCATGCCGTAGCGAATGACCTTGATGCCGCCTGCATTGGTGCCGATATTGCCGCCAATCTGACTGGAGCCCGAAGAAGCGAAGTCGACCGGGTAATAAAGACCGTTTTCTTCAGCCAGTGCCTGCAATTGCCGGGTGATCACGCCAGGCTGACAGACCGCCGTGCGGTCGGTGAGATTCAGATCCAGCACCTGGTTCATGTAATCGAACGAGACGACCACTTCACCGTTGGCGGCCACCGCGGCCGCCGAAAGCCCGGTTCGTCCACCCGAAGGCACCAGCGCCACGAGCCGCTCATTGGCCCAGCGCACGATGGCCTGCACCTGTTCGGTGGTCTTGGGGAATACGATGGCCAGTGGCGCGGGGGTGAACTGCTTGGTCCAGTCCTTGCCGTACGTCTCCAGAGAGCCGGCATCAGTGAGTACCTTGCCAAGGTCAACCAGGGTCTGCAGCTCATCAATCAAAACGCGATTGGTCATTGAATCAACTCTCGAACGATTCATGGGCATCCTGAGAACGGTTCACGTTCGGGATGAGGTTTCGCGGGGCTCATATGCTAGCATACGCCCCCCGCGAGTCGTGCCCAGAGCCGATCCGGCCACCCCCTGCCAATTTTCTTCGGGACACAGGTTTACGCAGATGAGCAAGACTTCCCTCGACAAGAGCAAGATCAAGTTCCTTCTTCTCGAAGGCGTCCACCAATCCGCTGTCGACGTCCTCAAGGCAGCCGGTTACACCAGCATCGAGTACCACACCAAGTCTCTGCCGGAAGCCGAACTGAAAGAAAAGATCGCCGACGCCCATTTCATCGGTATCCGCTCCCGTACTCAGTTGACCGAAGAGCTGTTCGATTGCGCCAAGAAACTGGTTGCGGTCGGCTGCTTCTGCATCGGCACCAACCAGGTTGACCTGAACGCGGCGCGCGAGCGCGGTATCGCAGTGTTCAATGCGCCCTACTCCAATACCCGTTCGGTCGCCGAACTGGTGCTGGCCGAAGCCATCCTGCTGCTGCGCGGTATCCCCGAGAAGAACGCTTCCTGCCACCGTGGCGGCTGGATCAAGAGCGCGGCCAACTCCTTCGAGATCCGTGGCAAGAAGCTGGGCATCATCGGTTACGGCTCGATCGGTACGCAGCTGTCGGTGCTGGCTGAAGGTCTGGGCATGCAGGTGTACTTCTACGACACGCTGACCAAGCTGCCGCTGGGCAACGCCACTCAGGTGTCGAGCCTGAACGAGCTGCTGGGCATGTCCGATATCGTCACCCTGCACGTTCCGGAAACCTCGGAAACCCAGTGGATGATCGGCGAGAAAGAAATCCGCGCGATGAAGAAGGGCAGCATCCTGATCAACGCTGCGCGTGGCACGGTGGTCGAGCTGGACGCACTGGCTGACGCCATCAAGGACAAGCACCTGATCGGCGCCGCCATCGACGTGTTCCCGGTCGAGCCGCGCTCGAACGACGACATCTTCGAAAGCCCGCTGCGCGGTCTGGACAACGTGATCCTGACGCCGCACATCGGTGGCTCCACAGCCGAAGCGCAGGCCAACATCGGTCTGGAAGTGGCGGAAAAACTGGTCAAGTACAGCGACAACGGTACGTCGGTGTCCTCGGTCAACTTCCCGGAAGTGGCGCTGCCTGCGCACCCTGGCAAGCACCGCCTGCTGCACATCCACGAAAACATCCCGGGCGTGCTCAGCGAGATCAACAAGGTCTTCGCCGAAAACGGTATCAACATCTCCGGTCAGTTCCTGCAGACCAACGAGAAAGTCGGCTACGTGGTCATCGACGTCGACGCCGAATACTCCGACCTCGCCCAGGCCAAGCTGCAACAGATCAAAGGCACCATCCGCAGCCGCGTGTTGTTCTGATCTGAGCGCCGTGCCCACCCCGTGTGGGCACGAGCGATGTTCTTGCGGGCACCTATCGTTCCTCACGCTCCAGCATGGGAATGCAGTTCACGACGCTCTGCGTCGCACGATAGTTGCGATAATCGTTCCTCACGCTCCAGCGTGGGAATGCCGTTCGTGACGCTCTGCGTCACACCAGCACTGATAGCCCTACTTCACATTGATGGTGATCTTCTTCGACTCGACCGAAGGGTTCAGCGGCATGTGGCCTTTGTCGCCCATCAGCAATTGCAGGGTGTGCTGGCCCGGCGGCAGGTTGATTTCGGTTTCGGTCTGGCCCTTGCCGAAGTGGCGGATGTTGTCGCTGACAGGTAGCGGTGCATTCATCGACGGCTGGTCCTTCACGTCGATCAGCAGGTGATGGTGACCGGTCTCGGGTACATCGACACCCGCAGGCGCGACGCCCATGCCCTTGAGGCCGAATTGCACCTTGAACGGTGAAGTGACCGTTTCACCGTCCTTGGGCGAGATGATGTACACCTCGGCGCCTTCAGGGGCTGCGGTGCGTGGTATATCGGCGGCGCTGGCCAGCATGGATGCGCTGAGCAACAGGCCGGCGACCATCGTTCCAGAAAATAAGGATTTCATGATTGCTCCGGCTGCAGTTGGCGTAAGTCGACCCTCACACGACGAATCCGTCGGGTCAGGAGTGCTCACGATAGACCGCAGCCAGGCTCAATGGCTCATTGCGTTGATGAAACTGTTTTCATGAACGCAGCCTGCAGGTCACTGGAACAGCTCGTTACCCCGGCGTCTGAACCATCCCGTCAGTGACAGGCGATCACGACTGGCGGGCATAACTTCGTGGGGAATTTCGCCGGACAGAAAGACCACCAGGCAGCCGCCTGTAGGCTGAACGTCGTAAGCCACCTCGTCCTTGAGGTACATGCGCAACTGACCGCCGTGCTCGGGCAGCCAGGCGTTGTTGAGGTAGAGCACCGCCGACACCATGCGCCTGTCGTCATCGCGGAATCGATCCACATGCCTGAGGTAGCGGGCACCTGGCGGATACAGTGCGAAATGGCTTTCGTAATCTTCCAGCCCGAGGAAAAGGCCGCGATTGAGCGCCTGACGCAAACTGTCCATCAGCTCAAGATAGCGGTCGCAGCACTGCACCTGCCCCGGCTCGAGCCACTGAATGCGGTCGCCACGAATCCCCTCGCGTATTTCCAGCGCGGTTCCCTTGCCAATCGCGGCAGGCTCGAGCTCGCCTTCGGCCGCACGTTTGCGGCACTCTTGCTCAAGTTCCAGAGTCAGAGCTTCGGGCAGGAAAATATTCTGCTGCGACCAGCCGTTGGCGGCCAGATCGTCGACGATTCGTAACAGCAGTGGGTGGTCAGAGGGTATGCGCATGGCGTGCATAGTATCCATAAGCCCTGAAATCGGACAGAGGCTTATACATGCGGTATCACACGCATGAGATTTCATTCACCGAAGGCACTCATAACTCGACAAATCCACGCTAACACCGGGAGAATAGCGGCCTGCCGACAGGAGTCCCCAATGCGTCGTTTGTTTGTTTTGCTGTTGATGTTCTGCACCTCACCTGCCTGGGCAGACAGCTACGATCAGTTGTACAAGTCTGCAGGCTGGCCGGAACAGCGCGCGCATTTCAACGATGCCCTCAAAGCTGCCCAACAGCGTTACAGCAACAACCTGCCGCCTGCGGTTTATCAAGCGCTGGTCAACAACAGCAATCAGCGTTTCGCCCCCCAGGCCATGGACCAGCGCGCCTCGAAGCGCCTGCGTGAAAGCCTCAAGGACCCTGCCCCGTCGCTGCAGTTTTTCCAGTCGCCGCTGGGCCGCAAGATCGTCAATGCCGAGCTGACCGCCACCCGCGCCGATCAGCTGGCCAAACATGCCCAGGGGCTGCCACATATCGAAGCGGATGCAACGCGTCAGTTGTTGATCGGCCATCTGGCCCAGGCGCTGCCTGCCAGAGAGGCCGGCGCGGAAGTCAGCCTTGCCATCGCAGGCGTTGCCGCAGACAGCCTGAGCCAGATGATTCCCGGCCTGCTCGGTGGAGGCCAGGCGCAGGGCATGCTCGAAGGCCAGCGCGAGCGCCTGATGGCGCAGATGAGTGCTGATCTGAACAACACGCTGCTGTACGTCTATCGCGACCTGTCGGACCCTGAGCTCGAAGAATTCTCGACCTTCGCCGAGTCGCCGGAAGGCAAAGCCTATTACCAGGCCGCTCTGGCCGCGATTCGTGCCGGCCTAGCCGTCGGGCAGAGTGCGTCGAGCCTCAATCCCTGATCGTCACCAGAACGCCTAGCGCAAGCGCCCTTTCAGAAAATCAAAGTACCGAGCCCGCAGCTCTGGCGTTTCGTTGGCCAGATGATGCCGGGCGTGCCCGAGCATCAGAATCTGCGGCTGGCTGAACTTGTCTTTCAGGATCGCCAGATTGTGCGACCAGTCGACCGTCATGTCCGCCTCGCCCTGGATGATCAGCGGGCTGCGCAGGCTGCGCGGCGCGCTTTCAACACGCACGATCCATTGCGCCAGCGCGCCGACCCAGGCCGTGGGCAGTCGCAGCGGCTGTAACGGATCGGCCATCAGAAAAGGCAGGAACGCGGGTGCATTGGAGTTTTCGGTGAAACGGCGGGCAATGCCGTTCACGAACGGTTTGAGCAGGTGATAACTCAGACGCGACCAGCCCCAGGCGCGCGGCCTGACCAGCGGCGCCAGCAGGATCACCTCCCCCTGCGCGGGCGAGTCTGCCCCCTGATGAAGCAGGTGATCCGTCACGATGGCACCGCCCATGCTTTGTCCGCACAGGTGCCAGGGATGTGGCAGCCCAAGGCCTTCGGCTTCGAGCAGCAGGCGTTGCAACACCAACTGGTACTCGGCGAAGTCATTGATACAAGCACGGCTGCCGCTCGACAGACCATGCCCCGGCAGGTCGCAGGCGATCACGGCAAAGCCCTGCTCCAGAGCCCACTCGATCACATGCCGGTACAGCCCCATGTGGTCATAGAAGCCGTGAAACAGAAACAGCGTGGCGACCGGGCTGTCAGGCAGCCAGACCTGCCCGACCACCTCGTAGCCCGCCACATCGAGGCGCCCCAGCCAGCTGCGTATGACGTTCTCGCCACACAGTCCGGCAAGACCGTAGAAGCGCTGATAGGCCAGTCCTTCCATGGAAAGCGGATCAATAACGCTCAGCGGCAGCAGGCTGGCACGCAGGTTATCGGGGTCGAACGTGGCGGACATGTGGTTTCCAGATTTCAACAAATGGCTCGTAAAGTTGTGTAACGATATTCTTCTGTCTGCCACGGCATGGCAAGCTAAGCCGCTGTAATCGCAGACATCTGTCATTGAACGTGCACATTACTGTCTGCACACTGGGCAATGCTCGCGAGCTCACCTGCCCGAATTCGCCCTGAAGCCGCTTCAAACGGCTCTTGTGCCGGGTTTCATCGAGTCAACTGCGTCACAACGATAGTCTCCATTCCTGCCTACGCCATTTACAGAGAAACCGGATGAAACGCAGCCTCTTCATTCTAGCCATCATCATCGCCCTGCTTGCAGGTGTCGCGGGCTGGTACGTAAATAGCAAGTTGCCGGTACGCGACGGCGAGATCGCCATGAGCCGTCTTCAGGCCCCCGTCACCCTGCGCTACGACGAGCGTGGCGTGCCGCACATCCGCGCCGAGAACGAAGCCGACCTTTACCGTGCGCTGGGCTATGCCCATGCTCAGGACCGGCTATTCCAGATGGAAATGCTGCGTCGCCTGGCACGTGGCGAGCTGGCGGAGGTACTCGGGCCGAATCTGGTCGAGACCGACAAACTGTTTCGCACCCTGCGCATTCGCGAACACGCGGACGCGTATGTCGCACGCCAGGACAAGAACACCCCGACCTGGAAAGCGCTGGAAGCCTACATCGATGGCATCAACCAGTATCAGGACACCCACGCAAGGCCGATGGAGTTCGACGCACTGGGCATTCCCAGACGGCGCTTCACCACAGAGGATACGGTCAGCATCGCCGGCTATCTGGCTTACAGTTTTGCCGCGGCGTTCAGAACCGAGCCGCTGCTGACCTACGTGCGCGATCAGCTTGGGCCGGAGTACTTGAAAGTCTTCGATCTGGACTGGCACCCGGACGGCATGCTCGACTCGAAACCGGCACTGGCCGACGCCGACTGGAAGGGCCTGAATCAGCTGGCGCAGTTGAGTCACAAGGCGCTTGAAGACGCTGGTCTGCCGCAATTCGAAGGCAGCAACGCCTGGGTAATTTCCGGCAGCCGTACGCAAAGCGGCAAGCCGATCCTGGCGGGTGACCCGCACATTCGCTTCTCGGTACCTTCGATATGGTACGAAGCGCAGCTGTCTGCGCCGGGCTTCGAGCTGTACGGGCACTTTCCTGCACTCAACCCGTTCGCGTTGATGGGCCACAACATGGATTTCGGCTGGAGCCTGACCATGTTCCAGAACGATGACGTGGACCTGATTGCCGAGAAGACCAACCCGGATAACCCGAATCAGGTCTGGTACCACGGGCAATGGGCGGACATGAAACGCACCGAGCAGCAGATCGCCGTCAAGGGCCAGGCCCCGGTCACACTGACGCTACTGGAATCGCCGCACGGCCCTATCGTCAATAACGTGATGGGCAAGAACGCCGGCCAGACACCTATCGCGATGTGGTGGTCGTTTCTGGCGTCTGCCAACCCGGTGCTGGACGGTTTCTACGAGGCCAACCGCGCCGATACACTGGACAAGATGCGTAGCGCAGCCGAGAAGATTCAGTCGCCGGGCCTCAACATCGTCTGGGCCAACGCCAAGGGCGATATTGGTTGGTGGGCTGCGGCGCAACTGCCGATCCGTCCGCAGGGCGTCAACCCGGGTTTCATTCTGGATGGCAGCACGGCGCAGGCCGATAAGCTCGGCTTTTACCCGTTCAGCGCCAACCCGCACGAAGAAAACCCGGCGCGTGGTTACATCGTGTCAGCCAACTTCCAGCCGCAGTCGCCGACCGGCATGCAGATTCCCGGCTACTACAACCCGGCCGAACGCGGCCAGGCGCTGAACCGGCAACTGAGTGACTCCAGCATCAAGTGGGACTTGGCCGCCAGCAAAGCGCTGCAACTGGGCACGCAGACCGACTATGCACCGAGCATTCTCAGGCCACTGATTCCGGTACTGCGCAGCGTTGTCAGCGACCCGGACGAACGGGTGCTCGTGGAGCGACTGGCCAGCTGGAAAGGCGATTACCCCGTCGATTCGGTGGGTGCCACGCTGTTCAATCAGTTCCTGTTCGACCTGACCGAAGAGACCTTTCACGACGAATTGGGCGACGCGATGTTTGAAACCCTGCTGTCGACCCGCGTGCTGGACGCCGCCCTGCCGCGCCTGGCCGCCGATGCCGATTCGCCGTGGTGGAACAATCGCAATTCACCCCACGAAGAAAGCCGTGCCAACACCGTCAAGGTGGCTTGGCGCGCAACTGTTTCGCACTTGCGGTCGCTGTACGGCACCAACCCGGATGAATGGGTGTGGGGCAAGGCGCATACCCTGACTCAAGGCCATCCGCTGGGTTCGCAGAAGCCACTGGACATGATTTTCAACGTCGGCCCGTATGCAGCGCCGGGCACGCATGAAGTGCCGAACAACCTGTCGTCGAGCATCCGCCCCGCCCCGTGGCCAGTCGGCTACGGCCCCTCGACCCGCCGCCTGATCGACTTCGCCGACCCGGCACACAGCCTGGGGATAAACCCGGTAGGACAAAGCGGCGTGCCGTTCGACAAGCACTATTCCGATCAGGCCAAAGCCTTCGTGAACGGCGAATACTTGCCGCAGCGCTTCAGCGAGAAGGACGTGGCCGAGCATACGGAAGGCGTTTTGCGGCTGGTGCCGGGGGCGTAGCGATATTCTCTGCGCCGGGCCCGGAAATGGGGCTTCTGCCCGGAGGGCGTGGGAGCGAGCTTGCTCGCGAACTGTCGGGAACCGACAGTGAAACCGTCACGTGCGGTACATCTGGCACAACCGAGGTCGCTGGTTTTGCTGCCGGTCCCCGGCAGTTCGCGAGCAAGCTCGCTCCCACGCCCTGCGGGCAGAATCAAGAGCGGGCTTGTGTATCGCGCCCGATCAGGCTGCTTCCAGGGGTTTTAAGGCTGGTGCCGGGGGCGCAGCGACACTCTCTGCGCCGGGCGCGGAAATGGGGCTTCTGCCCGGAGGGCGTGGGAGCGAACTTGTTCGCGAACTGTCGGGAACCGACAGTGAAACCGTCACGTGCGGTACATCAGGCACGACCGAGGTCGCTGGTTTTGCTGCCGGTCCCCGGCAGTTCGCGAGCAAGCTCGCTCCCACGCCCTGCGGGCAGAATCAAGAGCGGACTTGCGACCAACATCTTCGCGAACAAGTTCGCTCCCACGCCCGGAGGGCAGAATCAGGAGCTGACTTGTGTATCGCGCACGATCAGGTCTTCACGCCGCCGGTGCACGCCTCGGATCAGGCTGCTTCCAGGCGTCTGCCGCGCTTTCCTCGATAGCTTGCTGGATCGCGCGCTTGCGGTTGTTTTCGGCGCGGCGGGTGAAGAACCAGACCAGGAAGGTCGCCAGCGACACGGCCAGCAAGATCAGGCTCGCCACGGCATTGATTTCAGGCTTCACACCCAGACGCACGGCAGAGAACACTTCCATCGGCAAGGTCGTCGAACCGGGTCCGGAGACGAAGCTGGCGAGTACCAGATCGTCCAGCGACAGCGCGAAGGACATCATGCCCCCGGCTGCCAGCGATGGCGCGATCATCGGGATGGTGATCAGCAAGAACACCTTCCACGGACGGGCGCCCAGGTCCATTGCGGCTTCTTCGATCGACAGGTCCAGCTCACGCAGGCGCGCCGACACCACCACCGCCACGTAGGCCGCACAGAACGTTGTGTGCGCGATCCAGATGGTCATGATGCCGCGTTCCTGCGGCCAGCCGATCAACTGCGCCATGGCCACGAACAACAGCAACAGCGACAGACCGGTGATCACTTCCGGCATTACCAGAGGAGCTGTGACAAGCCCGCCAAAGAACGTGCGGCCTTTGAAGCGGCTGATGCGGGTCAGCACAAACGCGGCCATGGTCCCCAACGCCACCGCAGCAATGGCGGTGTAGCAGGCGATTTCCAATGAGCGCATCGCCGAGCCCATCAGTTGCGAGTTGTCCAGCAGGCCGACGTACCACTTCACCGACCAGCCGCCCCAGACCGTCACCAGTTGTGAGGCGTTGAACGAGTAGATGACCAGAATCACCATCGGCGCATAGATGAACAGCAAACCCAGCACCAGCATCAGGTTCGAGAATCGAAAGCGGTTCATGCCTTGCCCTCCAGTTCTTTGGCCTGACTGCGGTTGAACAGGATAATGGGCACGATCAACACCAGCAGCATGATGACCGCCAGCGCCGAAGCCACCGGCCAGTCACGGTTGTTGAAGAATTCCTGCCACAGCACGCGGCCGATCATCAGGGTTTCCGGGCCGCCGAGCAGCTCGGGAATCACGAACTCGCCCACCACCGGAATGAATACCAGCATGCAGCCGGCGATCACGCCGTTCTTGGACAGCGGCACGGTGATTTTCCAGAAGCTGTTGAAGGTGCTCGAGCCCAGGTCGGAGGCAGCTTCCAGCAGGCTGGTGTCGTGCTTCACAAGGTTGGCGTACAGCGGCAGGATCATGAATGGCAGGTAGGAATAGACAACGCCGATGTACACCGCCAGGTTGGTATTGAGGATCTGCAACGGCGCGTCGATCAGCCCCAGCCACATCAGGAATGCATTGAGCAGCCCGTTGTTGCTGAGAATGCCCATCCAGGCGTAGACGCGGATCAGAATCGCCGTCCAGGTCGGCATCATGATCAGCAGCAACAGCACGGTTTGCAGGTCCTTGCGCGCGCTGGCGATGGCGTAGGCCATCGGATAGCCGATCAGCAGGCACAGCAAGGTGCTGATGAAGGCCATCTTCAGCGAACCCAGATAGGCCGAAACGTACAGATCATCGCCACTGAGCAAGGTGTAGTTGGCGAAGTTGAGGACCATCTGCAGCTTTTCGTCGGCGTAGCTGAAGATTTCGGTGTACGGCGGGATCGCGACGTCGGCCTCGGCGAAGCTGATCTTGAGCACGATCAGAAACGGCAGAGCAAAGAACAGGAACAGCCAGAGGAACGGCACGCCGATGACCATCTGCCGCCCGTTGGGCTTTATGCGCTCGAACGCGCGCTTGATCTTGCGGATTTTCATGAGCGCAGTACCACGCCGCTGTCGTCTTCCCACCAGACGTAGACTTCATCGCCCCAGGTAGGCCGTGCGCCCTGCCGCTCGGCGTTGGCGACGAACGACTGCACCAGCTTGCCGCCCGGCAGCTCGACGTAGAACACCGAGTGACCGCCCAGATAGGCGATGTCGTGGACCTTGCCGCGCGACCAGTTGTATTCGAAGCCGGGCTGCTCGGTGGTGATCAGCAGTTTCTCCGGACGCAGTGCGTAGGTGATGTGCTTGTCTTCCACCGACGTACTGACGCCGTGGCCGACATAGATATTGCGCTCCAGCTCGGGGCTGCGGATCAGCGCATGGGCTTCCATGTCTTCGATCACGTCACCTTCGAACAGGTTGACGCTGCCAATGAATTCGCAGACCAGACGGCTGGTCGGAGTCTCGTAAATGTCGATCGGGCTGCCGATCTGCGCGATCCAGCCCAGGTGCATGATCGCGATACGCTCGGCCATGGTCATGGCCTCTTCCTGATCGTGAGTCACCATCACGCAGGTCACGCCGACGCGCTCGATGATCTCCACCAGTTCCAGCTGCATCTGCGAACGCAGTTTCTTGTCCAGCGCGCCCATCGGCTCATCGAGCAGCAACAGCTTGGGCTTTTTGGCCAGCGAACGGGCCAGGGCCACGCGCTGACGCTGACCGCCGGAGAGCTGATGCGGCTTGCGCTTGGCGTACTGAGTCATCTGCACCAGCTTGAGCATCTCTGCCACGCGGGCTTCGATTTCCGACTTGCCCAGCTTGTCCTGCTTGAGGCCGAAGGCGATGTTGTCCGCCACGGTCATGTGCGGGAACAGCGCATAGGACTGGAACATCATGTTGATCGGGCGTTCGTACGGCGGCATGTCGGTGATGTCGACACCGTCGAGGTAGATGCGCCCTTCGGTCGGCCGTTCGAACCCGGCCAGCATGCGCAGCAGTGTCGATTTGCCGGAGCCAGAGCCGCCAAGCAGGGCAAAGATCTCGCCCTTGTTGATCTGCAGGGACACATCGTCCACCGCGATCGTCTCGTCGAACTTTTTCGTGACCCGATCAATCTTGACCAGCACCTCTTTGGGTTGCTGACCGCCTTCGATGGCTTTCTTGTAGGCGCCGGAGGCAACTGCCATGGGTGAAACTCCCAACAGGTAGGCAACCCGGCCCATATGGCCGGGTGCTGGATTTTTATTTGCCCGACTTGACCTTGGTCCAGCTGCGGGTCATCAGACGTTGCACCTTGGGTGGCAACTCGCTGTTCACGAACAGGCGGTCCAGCACTTCCTGAGGCGGATAGACCGCTTCATCGGTACGGATGCTCTGGTCCATGAACTCGCCGGAGGCGGGATTGGGGTTGGCGTAACCGACTTCATCGCTGACCTTGGCGATCACCTTGGGGTCGAGCATGTAGTTGATGAAGGCACTGGCCGCCTTGATGTTCTTCGAGTCCGCCGGGATCGCCAGCATGTCGAACCACAGGTTACCGCCCTCTTTCGGAATGCTGTAGGCGAGCTTCACGCCCTTGCCCGCTTCTTCTGCACGGGCCTTGGCCTGGAACACATCGCCCGAGAAACCTGCGGCAACGCAGATGTCGCCATTGGCCAGGTCGGTGATGTATTTGGACGAGTGGAAATAGGTCACGTAAGGACGAATCGCCAGCAGCTTGGCTTCGGCCTTCTTGTAATCGGCTTCCTTGGTGCTGTTGGGGTCCAGCCCCATGTAGTTGAGCACCGCTGGCAACATTTCATCGGCAGAGTCGAGAAACGCTACGCCGCAGCTGGAGAGCTTCTTGATGTTCTCCGGCTCGAACAGCACGGCCCAGGAGTCGATCTTGTCGACGCCCAGTGCCGCCTTGACCTTCTCGACGTTGTAACCGATGCCGTTGGTACCCCACAGGTACGGCACGGCGTACTGGTTACCCGGATCGTTCTTCTCCAGGCGCTTGAGCAGCGCCGGGTCAAGATTCTTGTAGTTGGGCAACAGCGACTTGTCGAGCTTCTGGAACGCACCGGCCTTGATCTGCTTGCCGAGGAAGTGATTGGACGGCACCACCACGTCATAGCCTGTGCGTCCGGCCAGCAGCTTGGCTTCCAGGGTTTCGTTGGAGTCGAACACGTCGTACATCGGCTTGATGCCGGTAGTGGCTTCGAAGTCGGCCAGGGTGGTCTTGCCGATGTAATCGGACCAGTTATAAATATGCACGGTGGACTCAGCCTGGGCACTGAGGGTCAGTGTCAGGCTGGCAGCCGCCAGCAAGGCTTTGGAAAGAATAGAAATAGACAAAGAATGAGTCCTTTTAACAGAGGGGCCTGAGCGCCGGAGGGCGTCCGGAAAACCAAACCGGCGCGCAACTTACCGTCTATGAGCCCAACCAGCAAAGGTTTAGGCAATATTCCTGTCTGCTGACTGCTGCGCGGCCGAAGCTACGCAGCATCCACAGGTTTGATGACAGGCTTATTTACCTGACTTTATCTTGGTCCAGCTGCGGGTCAGCATTCGCTGCGTAGCAGCAGGCAGGTCAGCGATTGCATACAGTTTGGCCTGTACGTCGGCAGGTGGATAAACGCCAGGGTCACTGGTGATTTCCTTGTCGACCAGCGCCGTAGCCGCCGCGTTACCGTTCGGGAAGCGCACGGCGTTGGTGATCTCGGCCATGATTTCCGGCTTCATCAGGAAGGTCATGAACTTGTAGGCACCCTCGACGTTTTCGGCATCCTTGGGAATGGCGACCATGTCGTAGAAGCTGCCGGCGCCTTCTTTCGGAATGTTGTAAGCAACTTTGACCTTGCCACCGGCTTCGGCAGCGCGGGACTTGGCCTGATAGATATCACCCGAGTAGCCGACCGCTACACAGATGTTGCCGTTGGCCAGGTCCGAGATGTACTTGGACGAGTGGAAATAGCCAATCGACGGACGAATCTTCATGAACAGCGCTTCAGCTTCGGCGAGCTGCTTCTTGTCCTGAGAGTCGGTCGGGTAGCCCAGGTAATGCAGGGCAATCGGCAGCATTTCGGTCGGCGAATCGAGGAAGCTGATGCCGCATGATTTCAGCTTGGCAGCGTTCTCCGGCTTGAACAGCAGGTCCCAGGAATTGACTGGCGCGTCAGCACCCAGAGCGGCCTTGACCTTGTCCGGGTTGATGCCGATACCGATCGAACCCCACATGTACGGGAATGCGTGCTTGTTATCCGGGTCGCTGACCGACACGGCCTTGAGCAGCGATTCGTTGAGGTTCTTCCAGTTTGGCAGCTTGGACTTGTCCAGCTCCTGATAAACACCGGCCTTGATCTGCTTGGCCAGGAAGTTGTTGGACGGCACGACGATGTCATAGCCGGATTTGCCCGCGAGCAATTTGGCTTCAAGCGTCTCGTTGCTGTCGAAAACGTCGTAGACCACCTTGATGCCCGATTCTTTCTCGAATTTGGCAACGGTGTCCGGCGCGATGTAATCGGACCAGTTATAGACGTGCAGCACTTTGTCATCGGCCTGCGCAGCAGTGGCCACAACGCCCATCAGGGACAGCGCGAGAAGGGTCTTGCCAAATTTTTTCATGCGTAGCTCCAATGTATTTTTATCACTGACCGTCAGTTAGCGGCGTGTAGCCATTAGTCTGGCAACTTCCTGGGCAGGCTTTCAAGCCGAAACCCCTTCAAACAATGCACATTGCGCTTGAATCGACGCTTTTTTCTGCGTTTTCAGCCCTGCAACACCGCCAGTGTCAGATCCAGGCATTTGCGCGCCTTCTCTACCAACTCATCGATTTGCGCAAAACTGATCACCAGCGGTGGCGCAATGATCATGGTATCGCCCACAGCCCGCATGATCAGGCCATTGTCGAAGCAGAAGGTTCGACAGATCATTCCCGCGCCCTTGTCGGTGTAACGCTCGCGGGTGGTCTTGTTCTTCACCAGTTCAATGGCCCCGAGCAGCCCGACACCGCGGACTTCGCCCACCAGCGGATGATCGCTCAACTCACGCAAACGCTTTTGCAAATACGGTGCCGTTTCCGACCTGACCCGTTCGACGATCTTTTCTTCGCGCAGGATACGGATGTTCTCCAGCGCGACCGCCGCAGCCACCGGGTGCCCGGAGTAGGTAAAGCCATGATTGAAGTCGCCACCCTCATTGAGCACCGCGACGATTTCATCGCGCACGATCAGGCCGCCCATCGGCACGTAACCGGAGGTCAGTCCTTTGGCGATGGTCATCATGTCCGGCTTGAGGCCATAGAAATCGCTACCGAACCACTCACTGGTACGCCCGAAGCCACAAATCACCTCATCGGCGGCGAACAGGATGTCGTAGCGGGAAAGGATTTCCTTGATCTTCGGCCAGTAGGAATCGGGGGGGACGATCACACCGCCTGCGCCCTGGATCGGCTCGGCAATGAATGCACCGACGTTCTCGACGCCCAGCTCGAGAATTTTCTTTTCCAGTTGCTCGGCAGCCCAGATGCCGAATTCGTCCGGCGTCATGTCGCCGCCTTCGCCGAACCAGTAGGGCTGGGGAATGTGCACCACCCCTGGAATCGGCAGATCGCCTTGCTCGTGCATGTAGGTCATGCCACCCAGACTGGCACCGGCGACGGTGGAGCCGTGATAGCCATTGACACGGCTGATGATGGTTTTCTTGTTCGGCTGGCCTTTCAGCGCCCAGTAATGACGAACCATGCGCAGCATCGTGTCATTGCCTTCAGAGCCTGAGCCGGTGAAGAACACATGGTTCATGCCCTGCGGTGCGATCTCGGAAATGGCCTTGGCCAGTTCCAGCACCGGCGGGTGAGCGGTCTGGAAAAACAGGTTGTAGTACGGCAACTCACGCATCTGTTTGCTGGCTGCGTCGGCCAGTTCTTCGCGGCCATAACCGATGGCCACGCACCACAGGCCGGACATGCCATCGAGGATCTTGTTGCCCTCGCTGTCCCACAGATAAACGCCCTCGGCACGGGTGATGATGCGCGGGCCTTTCTCTTTTAGTTGTTTGTAGTCGCTGAACGGTGCCAGGTGATGCTCGCTGCTCAGGGCCTGCCATTCGAGGGTTTGCGGGTTGTTGGCACTCATGCAGCACTTCCTTTGATCAGGTCAGTTGGCAGAGCGCCGCGCCTCAACCGCGGCGGCGCTCTGCGTGATCAGACGGCGAAAAGCAGGAATTCCCGCTCCCACGAACTGATCACGCGCTTGAAGTTTTCATGCTCGACGCGCTTGACCGCGACGTAACCGATGATGAATTTCTTGCCCAGGTATTTTTCGATGGTCTTGCTGTTTTCCATGCGCTCCAGCGCGTCTTCGATGGTCAACGGCAGACGCAGATTGCGCCGCTCGTAACCGCGTCCGACCACCGGTGCGCTCGGGTTGATGCCTTCGACCATGCCGATGAACCCGCACAGCAGACTGGCGGCGATGGCCAGATAAGGGTTGGCATCGGCACCCGGCAAACGGTTTTCCACACGACGGTTCTGCGGTACGGCGTCCGGCACACGCAAGCCGACGGTGCGATTTTCTTCGCCCCACTCGACGTTCACTGGCGCCGAGGTGTCAGGCAGAAAGCGCCGGAACGAGTTGACGTTGGGCGCGAACAGCGGCAACAGCTCGGGGATGAACTTCTGCAGGCCACCGACGTGGTTCAGAAACAGCTCGCTCATGGTCCCGTCTTCGTTGGAGAAGATATTCTTGCCGGTCTCGATGTCGATGATGCTCTGGTGCAGGTGCATGGCACTGCCTGGCTCGCCGGTCATCGGCTTGGCCATGAAGGTCGCCGCGACATCGTGCTTGAGGGCGGCTTCGCGCATGGTGCGTTTGAACACCAGAATCTGGTCGGCCAGCGACAGCGCATCACCGTGACGGAAGTTGATTTCCATCTGCGCCGTGCCGTCTTCGTGGATCAGCGTGTCCAGGTCGAGGTTCTGCAGTTCGCACCAGTCATAGACGTCTTCGAACAGCGGATCGAACTCGTTGGCCGCTTCGATCGAGAACGACTGACGGCCGGTTTCCGGACGCCCGGAGCGGCCGATCGGCGGCTGTAGCGGGTAGTCAGGGTCGTCGCTGCGCTTGGTCAGGTAAAACTCCATCTCCGGCGCCACGATGGGCTGCCAGCCCTGATCGGCGTAGAGCTTGAGGACCTTCTTCAGCACGTTGCGCGGCGACAGCTCGATGGGGTTGCCTTGCTTGTCGTAGGTGTCGTGGATCACCTGCGCAGTGGGCTCGACCGCCCAGGGCACCAGATACACCGCGTTCTGGTCAGGGCGGCAGATCATGTCGATGTCTGCCGGGTCCAGCAGCTCGTAGTAGATATCGTCCTCTACGTAGTCACCGGTCACCGTCTGCAACAGTACGCTTTCAGGCAGACGCATGCCTTTTTCAGCGATGAACTTGTTGGTCGGCGAGATCTTGCCGCGCGTGATCCCGGTGAGGTCGGACATCATGCATTCGACTTCGGTAATCTTGTGTTCTTTCAACCAATCGGTGAGCTGGTCGAGGTTGGTACTCATAAATACCTCAGGGTTTTATTGTCCTGATCGTGATCAGGCGTTCCAGACGCATCGGCGTCATGATGTACAACTCGTTTCGGCAGACGCCGAATAGGGGTAAGGTGACAGCTGCGGGACCGGATTTCCAGACGGCCGCGGTCACACTGACGAAGCCGCTATAGTGGTAATGTCCGGCGTTGAGAGTAGAGCAGACTGGCTTCGGTAGCCGTTCAGGGATGTCGCAATGTGTGGCAACCCACCACGAGCACCGATATCACAGGCATGATGAGCGCTGTACGGACTTGATAGTCGCGTGTCGACCAGGGAAAGGTGAAGCATTGGACCCCCGCTATTGTTGCTCTACTGGGTTGCGATCGAGCTTAGCCTCGTTCATTTTTTTATACAACAACCCGTTAAAAATAGAAGACAGGCCGCTCTAGCTCGTATTTAACAACGGTCAGAAACGGAATAAAACGCCCTAAATAGCAGCAAAAAAGGCCATATGGCGCAGTTTTAGGGCAAAAAAAGGCTCTATTGACTTCATCATGGCTTTCGGATTGACTGAGATCCGCAATCATTGATGATTGATATTTTTAACAACAAAGGTGTTGCATCATGTCGGTACCCCCGCGTGCCGTTCAGCTTAACGAAGCGAACGCGTTCCTTAAGGAACATCCTGAGGTTCTGTACGTTGACCTTCTGATTGCAGATATGAATGGTGTGGTGCGTGGCAAACGCATCGAACGCACCAGCCTCCATAAGGTTTACGAGAAGGGCATCAACCTGCCTGCCTCTTTATTTGCTCTGGATATCAATGGCTCCACGGTGGAAAGCACCGGCCTGGGCCTGGACATCGGTGATGCTGACCGAATCTGTTATCCCATCCCCGACACCCTGTGCAACGAGCCATGGCAAAAGCGCCCTACCGCGCAATTGCTGATGACCATGCACGAACTCGAAGGCGATCCGTTTTTCGCCGACCCGCGTGAAGTATTGCGTCAGGTCGTCGCCAAATTCGACGAAATGGGCCTGACCATCTGCGCCGCGTTCGAGCTGGAGTTCTACCTGATCGATCAGGAGAACGTGAACGGTCGCCCACAACCGCCCCGCTCGCCGATCTCCGGCAAACGCCCGCATTCGACACAGGTCTACCTGATCGACGACCTCGACGAATATGTCGATTGCCTTCAGGACATCCTCGAAGGCGCGAAGGAACAAGGCATTCCTGCTGACGCCATCGTCAAGGAAAGCGCCCCGGCCCAGTTCGAAGTCAACCTGCATCACGTCGCCGACGCGATCAAGGCGTGCGATTACGCCGTATTGCTCAAGCGCCTGATCAAGAACATCGCCTACGATCACGAGATGGACACGACCTTCATGGCCAAGCCCTATCCGGGTCAGGCAGGTAATGGTCTGCACGTTCACATCTCGATCCTGGATCGCGATGGCAAGAACATCTTCACCAGCGAGGATCCCGAGCAGAACGCCGCATTGCGTCACGCAATCGGCGGTGTGCTCGAGACCCTGCCGGCACAAATGGCCTTCCTGTGCCCGAACGTCAACTCGTATCGCCGGTTCGGTGCGCAGTTCTATGTGCCCAACTCGCCGACCTGGGGTCTGGATAACCGCACGGTCGCCGTTCGCGTACCGACCGGCACCGCCGATGCGGTACGTATCGAACACCGCGTTGCCGGTGCCGATGCCAACCCGTATCTGGTCATGGCTTCGGTCCTGGCGGGCGTGCACCATGGCCTGGTCAACAAGGTCGAGCCTGGCGCCCCGGTAGAAGGCAACTCCTACGAGCAGCATGAACAAAGCCTGCCGAACAACCTGCGTGATGCACTGCGCGAGCTGGACGACAACCCGGTGATGGCCAAGTACATCGACCCGAAATACATCGATATTTTCGTGGCCTGTAAAGAGAGCGAGCTGGAAGAGTTCGAACACTCCATCTCCGACCTCGAGTACAACTGGTATCTGCATACGGTCTGATTGAGGCCGAGTAACACAAAACGCCGCAGGCTTTGAGCCTTGCGGCGTTTTTGTTTGGTGTGCAGCCTCCGGACACCTATCGTTTCTCACGCTCCGGTGGACTGCAGTTCATGACGCTCCGCGTCACACCTATGTACCGCGCCGCCAGTTCAAGATCGGACGCAGAGCGTCCAGAACTGCGCTACCACGCGGAGCGTGGGAGCGATAATCACATGGCCGCACGCTTATCGTTCCGCACGCTCCAGCGTGGGAACGCATTTCATGACGCTCTGCGTCATAACTCTGCGCCGCGCCGCCAGTTCAAGATCGGACGCAGAGCGTCCAGAACTGCGCTACCACGCGGAGCGTGGGAGCGATAATCACATGGCCGCACGCTTATCGTTCCGCACGCTCCAGCGTGGGAATGCAGTTCGTGACGCTCCGCGTCACACCTATGTTCCGCACCGCCAGTTCAAGATCGGACGCAGAGCGTCCAGAACTGCGCTACCACGCGGAGCGTGGGAGCGATAATCATATGGCCGCACGCTTGTCATTCCGCACGCTCCAGCGTGGGAATGCAGTTCGTGACGCTCCGCGTCACACCTCTGCGCCGCGCCGCCATTTCAAGATCGGACGCAGAGCGTCCAGAACTGCGCTACCACGCGGAGCGTGGGGGCGATAATCATATGGCCACACGCTTATCGTTCCTCACGCTCCAGCGTGGGAATGCGGTTCGTTTGGCGACGACAGCGGTTCATCCCGTCGTAATCCCTTACAATGCCCGCAGCCCAACCAAGAGCCACGCCCATGACACGCGCCGCCACTCCTCGCAAACCTCAAGCACGCAGCCAGGCCAGAATCGATTCGATTCTCGACGCCGCGCGCACGCTGCTTGCCGAACAAGGAGTGGCCAGCCTGTCGATCTACAGCGTTGCCGAGCGCGCCGGCATTCCGCCCTCGTCGGTGTACCACTTCTTCGCCAGCGTCCCCGCGCTGCTTGAAGCACTGACCGCCGACATCCACGCCGCCTTTCGCGCGTCGCTGCAGGCCCCCATCGATCACGACCAGCTCACCACCTGGCGCGACCTGTCACGCATCGTCGAGCTGCGCATGCTGGCCATCTACAATGCCGACGCCGCCGCCCGCCAATTGATCCTCGCCCAGCACGGCCTGACCGAAATCAACCAGGCCGACCGCCAGCACGACATTGAACTGGGTCACTTGATGCTTGAAGTGTTTGACCGCCACTTCCAGCTGCCCGCACTGCCGGACGATGTCGACGTGTTTGCGCTGGCCATGGAACTGGGGGATCGGGTGTATGCGCGGTCGGTGCAGTTGCATGACGAGATTACACCGCGCATGGCTGAGGAAGGGATGCGGGTGTTTGATGCTTATCTGGGGTTGTATTTGCCGGTGTTTTTGGTGAAGAGAAAAATATCACCACTGCAGTGACCGAGGTTGTAGAGACTGAGTGCAACACTGTTATTTATGCTGTTTACGTATAGCCTTACGGTGTATCCTATACATATCAGCCGCGTATAATTTAAAATTATTAATATCTCTCTCCCTAATAGCTTTATAAAACTGCGATGGACCAGCCGCTATAGAATTCTCAGTGCTAACAGCCCGTCTGGCATCATGAAAACAGATGAACTTTTCGACGTCTATCCGTCTTTTATTGTGCAAATCCAAAAGGGTTTGGGCCTTATAAAAATCCGCGGGTGCAGCCGTGTCAATTGGATTATGAAACTCCTTAGTCTTTCTCGCCCTATACTCCCAACTCATGTCTGGAAAGGCGACCGACGGCCTACCTTTATCAGAAACTTGCAGAGCTGAGGTCATAGATGGCGGAGGGGATGAAGCAGTGTTCGTTGATGCAGGGGGTGATGCTGGCAAAGGCCTGTTCTCCATTGAACGATGCGCTTTTGAGTATTTGCCCCGCGTGCTCAAAAAACCGCGAGAAATTTGTTTTCTCCCTCCTTTTGATTTCAAGTATGCGTTTTTTAGTACCCGTCTAAGTAGCACGTTATATGGCGCATGCCCCGACGGATCTCTAAACCCCACCGGGTCTCCTTCACAATACCCATACGCATTCAACCCGCCCTCATCAAACGGACTCAAACTGTCCGGGCTGTTGAACCGCATAAACACCGGGTTGTAAGCCCGATACCCATTCCCCAGCAGATAATGCCCGGTCACCGGATCACGCCGCTCGCCATTGAAGCCCAGCAAGCTGGTCAGTCCGCTTTCAGCCGGGTGATGACCATAGACGCTGTACGCCACAGGCTCAATTCCAGACTTATCCACAAGCCGCAGGACAGAACGTTGCTGATCCGTCGCAAGCAGTGTCGTATCCACTACGCCATCGGCATACCGCAGCTGAGCCAATAACAGGTCTTCATGCTGAAAGACCGTACGCTGCAGCGCGCCCTCAATCTCGGTTGCCAGGCGGTTCTTTTGATAGAAGCGCTGAATATCAGCCTGCCCCAAAGGCGAGCTCGAAGCCAGCCGGTCCAGCGGGTCGTAGCGATACGTGCACAGCACTATCGGGTTGGGGGAGGTCATGGCAGTTGTTTCACATAGAACCAGTCTTCAGCATCCGGCAAAACCGATACGTCGCCTACCTCGCATAACTGCTAGGTAAACGCTCGGCTTCGAGCTTGAAAGCACCGTGCTTGAGGTCTTTGATCGCCGCCTCAAGCTGCCTGCATTGCAGAATGATGTAGGCGGCGATGGGACTGGGAGGATCGGGTGTATGCGCGGTCGGTTCAGTTACATGACGAGATCACACCACGCATGGCCGAGGAAGGGATGCGGGTGTTTGATGCGTAATTGGGGTTGTATTTTCCGGTGTTTTGGGTGAAGAGAGCCAATTGAGAATTACGACCGAATGGATGCTTGTTCTTCTCTTGGGTTTTTTAGATACTCAATATAGTTTTTTCTTTCCCGCCTCAATGCCGATCTCTGATCATAAAAGGTGCCTCTATTAAAACCAGCAGAGCCTTTAATGCTAGACATATAATTAATCTTCGCCTCAAGATACCCAATTCTCGTAGTGAACGTTTCAGTTTCTAGTCTGCCATTAATATAAACAGGATTATCAGGCTTAGGCTTTTGAATACCAGCGCTCTTAAGTGCGTCACGATATTTTTTGCGTGCACTCAACACGATAGGATCCCTGCTGGCAAAGCCTACCTGATTGCCTCCTTTTTTCTTACGAGGCCTCGATGGAGCTGATTTATTCCCATGCGACGAGGCCAACGAATTTAATTTTTTAGTTGAGTTAGCTGAAGTGACATTGCCAATGCCCCTTGATGAGATTCCCGCGCTTGACGAAGCAATCGGCGAAGGGCTAGAGGAAATCGCGGGGAGCCTATCAACCATTTCAGATAACATTGATAACGGCGTCTTGATTTTTATAGGCGGTGCCCGCACCATCTCAATCGGTCGGGCTCGGTTTAAAACACGCTTTGCCATCTCAGTGATAACGCTGAATTTTCCATGCCCCGACGGATCCACAAACCCCACCGGATCCCCCCCACAATACCCATACGCATTCAACCCGCCCTCATCAAACGGACTCAAACTGTCGGGACTGTTGAACCGCATCAACACCGGGTTATAAGCCCGATACCCATTCCCCAGCAGATAATGCCCGGTCACCGGATCACGCCGCTCGCCATTGAAACCCAGCAAGCTGGTCAAGCCACTTTCAGCCGGGTGATGACCATAGGCGCTGTACGCCACAGGCTCAATTCCAGACTTATCCACAAGCCGCAGAACAGAACGTTGCTGATCAGTCGCAAGCAGCATCGTGTTCACCACACCATCAACATGCCGCTGCTGAGCCAACAACAGGTCTTCATGCTGAAAGACCGTACGCTGCAGCGCGCCCTCAATCTCGGTTGCCAGGCGGTTCTTTTGATAGAAGCGCTGCACATCCGTCTGCCCAACCGGCGAGCTGGAAGCCAGCCGGTCCAACGGGTCGTAGCGATACGTGCATAGCACTGTCTGGTCGAGAGAGGTCATGGCAGTTGTTTCACATAGAACCAGTCTTCATCATCCGGCAAAACCGATACGTCGCCTACCTCGCATAACTGCTAGGTAAACAGCAAAAAACCCCGGAGGGTCAAGACCGTCCGAGGTGTTTTTTGCCCATCGTTTACAGCTTGGCGATGGAAACTTCAGTGGACTTCACGAAGGCGATGACTTCGCTGCCGACGACCAGCTCCAGCTCTTTGACCGAGCGGGTGGTGATGACCGAGGTCACGACGCCCGATGCGGTCTGTACGTCGATTTCCGACAGTACGTCGCCGTGGACGATTTCCTTGATGGTGCCTTTGAACTGGTTGCGAACGTTGATGGCTTTGATAGTCATGGCATGTCTTCCTTTGGGGATCAGGGTTAATTTGCCCAGCGCAATTGCGTAGGCAGTGGCGAAAACGGTTCCGGGTCAGGCGGCGAACCCGGCAGGGCCAGCACGCGGTTGAGCACTTCGGCCTCCAGCGCCGCAAGGCGATGCGAACCACGAACACGCGGACGTGGCAGGTCGACCAGCAGATCGAGACCGATCTGCCCTTCTTCGATCAGGATCACCCGGTCAGCAATGGCAACGGCCTCGCTGACGTCGTGGGTGACCAGCAGCACCGTGAAACCATACTGGCCCCACAGTTTTTCGATCAGTTGCTGCATTTCGATCCGGGTCAGGGCATCCAGCGCGCCCAAAGGCTCATCGAGCAACAGCAGGCGCGGCTTGTGAATCAATGCACGAGCCAGGGCAACGCGTTGCTTCTGGCCGCCGGACAATGCGGCAGGCCACTCATTGGCGCGCTCGGCAAGGCCGACGGCCTCAAGCGCTTCAAGGGCCTGCGCCCGCCAGTCGCCGTTCAGGCCAAGGCCGACGTTGTCGATGATCTTTTTCCAGGGCAGCAAGCGCGCCTCCTGAAACATCAATCGCGTATCTTCGCGGGCATCGTCCAATGGCGCAGAGCCGGCAAGCAGCTGGCCTTGCGTTGGTTTGTCGAGGCCGGCGAGCAGGCGCAACAGGGTGCTTTTGCCGCAACCGCTGCGGCCGACGATGGCGACAAACTGACCGGCAGGGATGTGCAGGTCGATGTCCTTGAGCACTTCACGGGCGCCGAACGCTTTTTTCAGCTTGCGTACCGCCAGCGGGATGCCACGCAGCAAGTGTGGAGGTTGCTGTTTCAGACTGGTCATGCGGCACCGCCTTTGCTCGTTTGATAGGCCGGGTGCCAGCGCAGGCAGACACGTTCCAGGCCTCGCGCCGCCAGATCGGCCAGCTTGCCGAGTACGGCGTACAACACGATGGCCAGCACCACGACGTCGGTTTGCAGAAATTCCCGCGCATTCATCGCCAGGTAGCCGATGCCGGAGCTGGCGGAAATGGTTTCCGCGACGATCAGCGTCAGCCACATGAAGCCCAGTGCAAAGCGCACACCGACCAGAATCGAAGGCATGGCCCCCGGCAGGATCACATGACGGAACAGGCTGAAACCTGACAGGCCGTAGCTGCGGGACATTTCTACCAGCGCCGGATCGATGTTGCGGATGCCGTGGTAGGTGTTCAGGTAAATCGGGAACAGAGTGCCCAGTGCGACCAGGAATATCTTGGCGGTCTCGTCGATGCCGAACCACAGGATGACCAGCGGAATCAGTGCCAGGTGCGGCACGTTGCGGATCATCTGCACCGAGCTGTCCAGCAGACGCTCACCCCATTTGCTCAGGCCGGTGATAAAGCCCAGCGCCAGACCGATGCCGCCGCCAATGGCGAAACCGATCCCGGCGCGCCAGCCGCTGATCGCCAGGTGCGTCCAGATTTCGCCGCTGGCGACCAGGTTTATCCCCGCTTCGATGACCGCGCTGGGCGCGGGCAGAATGCGTGTGGATAACCAGCCGGCGCTGACTGACAGCTGCCAGACTGCCAACAACAGCACTGGAAGTGCCCAGGGCGCCAGTCGGTGAATGATGCGTTGCGAAGCACTGAGGCTCATGGAGTTGTCTCCTCGAAGGGCCTGACGATCACTGTGCTTGAGCAACAGCAGCAGGAGGTGTCCAGACCACATCAGCAATGCTGAGCGGCTTCGGAATCAGCTTGAGCTGGTAGAAGGTGTCAGCGATTTTCTGCTGTGCCGCCACCACCGGCGGGGTAAGGAACTGCGCGCCGTAGCCCTGACGCTTCACTGAAGTCAGGGTGATGTCGGCCGGCAGCCCCAGCAACGGCGCGACCTGTTGGGTCACTTCATCGGGGTTGGCCTTGGACCACTCGCCCACCGCACGAACCTCCTCGACCAGCGCCTGAATCACCTTGGGGTTTTTCTGCGCGTATGGCTTGGTGGCGAGATAGAACTGATGGTTGTCGACAATGCCGGTGCCGTCTTTCAAGGTCCGCGCCTGCAATTGCTTTTCAGCAGCGGCCTGGTACGGGTCCCAGATGACCCAGGCATCCACGCTGCCGCGCTCGAAGGCTGCACGCGCATCGGCCGGAGGCAGGAAGACGGTCTGGATATCGGTGTATTTCAGACCGGCATCTTCCAGCGCCTTGACCAGCAGGTAATGGACGTTCGAGCCCTTATTGAGGACGACTTTCTTGCCCTTCAGGTCTTTGACCGAAGTAATCGGGGAGTCTTTGGGAACCAGGATGGCTTCACTGGTCGGTGCTGGCGGCTCGTAGGCGACATACAGCAGGTCCGCGCCTGCGGCCTGAGCGAAGACCGGCGGCGTTTCGCCTGTTACGCCGAAGTCAATGGAGCCGACGTTCAGGCCTTCAAGCAACTGAGGGCCACCGGGGAACTCGGTCCACTGGACTTTCACACCCTGCTCGGCCAGACGCTTTTCCAGCGAGCCCTTGGCCTTGAGCAGCACCAGCGTGCCGTATTTCTGGTAACCGATGCGCAGATCTTCCGCCTGGGCCTGAGTGACCGCACCAAGAGCGACTGCAGCAGCAAACAGAGCGGCAAGGCTTCGACGCAAAATGACAGTGCGCATATGCGCTCCTTTACCTATTTGGGGTGGCCCCCTGCTCGACCGCTGAGGAACGAGCAAGGTGGGAATAGGCACGACATTAACAGCCCTTTTTTATATCTATAAATCTTATTTATTCATTTAGTTATTCCATAAATGAATATAAGAGAAGTGTCCATGTTTGCACGTTGGCGACCTGTGACGCAGAGCGTCACGACAGGCATTCCCACGCTGGAGCGTGAGGAACGATAATCTCAACTATCGTACTCATGCTCTGCGCCCGCAGTTGATCCAGCGACGCAGCAAGCGGCAGGGAACAATAAAAAAGGGCCGATAAATCGGCCCGAATAACCCCACGCTTGGTAGATCGGAAATCAGCGGTTTGGCTGTGGTGTCAGGCGCAGATAAGGCGTGACTGCTTTGTAGCCCTTGGGAAAGCGCTGCTTGATCTCGGCTTCGTCCTTGATCGACGGCACGATCACTACGTCATCACCGTCCACCCAGTTGGCGGGCGTGGCAACTTTGTAATTGTCGGTCAGTTGCAAGGAGTCGATGACCCGCAATATTTCGTGGAAGTTGCGCCCGGTGCTGGCCGGATAGGTAATCGTCAGACGCACCTTCTTGTTCGGATCGATCACGAACAGCGAGCGCACAGTCAGCGTGTCGTTGGCATTGGGATGAATCAGGTCGTACAGGTCGGAAACCTTGCGGTCGGCATCGGCCAGAATCGGGAAGTTGACCAGGGTGTTTTGCGTGGTGTTGATGTCGTCGATCCACTTGATGTGCGAATCGACCGGGTCCACCGAGAGCGCAATGGCTTTCACGCCGCGCTTGGCGAACTCGTCTTTTAATTTGGCAGTGAAGCCCAGCTCTGTGGTGCACACCGGCGTGAAGTCAGCCGGATGAGAAAACAACACACCCCAGCTGTCACCGAGCCATTCATGAAAACGTATACGCCCCTCACTGGATTCCTGTTCGAAATCAGGGGCGATGTCGCCAAGTCGCAGTGTCATGGTGTTGCTCCTTGTCTGTATCGGGTAGGCCTTGGTATAGCACTACTGTGCGCCCTGTCGAGAGAAGTTAAAAAGAATAAATAATGCGCCTTATAGACCTTTTGGAAATATCAAAAAACAGGCAAAAGAAACCCCGCACGGGGCGGGGTTCCTTCAAGCCTCAATACACTTACATGAAGTTGTAGGTGTAGTTGAAGATCAGACGGGTTTGGTCGGTGTTGGTCGAGTTGTTCAGGTCGCCATCCGCACGGTAAGTACCGTGACGCAGGGTGGTGCCGAAACCTTTCATCGGACCGCTCTGGATCACGTAGTCAACACGCATGTCGGTTTCCCACTCGGAGTATTCTTCTTTACCGGTAGTGCGATCACGAATGTCGTCTGCGTGCAGGTAAGCGATGGCTGCTTTCAGGCCTGGAACACCCACCTTGGCGAAGTCATACGAGTACTGACCGAACGTGGTGTTTTCACCCGCGCGGTTGAAGCCGTTGATCATCGAGTCAGTGAACAGGTAGAAGCTCGAACCGCCGTTGCCTTCAAGACTCGAAGTGCTGGTGCCGTTCTTGGTGACGTTGCCCTGGTTCAGGAAAACCATGCCGCCGTCATCGCCAATCTGCTGATGGCCAACCATGAACGCATGGCCGCCCAGGGCGTAGGTGAACATGGCGGACCAGGTGGAGTTATCCACTTCGCCAGCGTTCTTGGCATAACCGTTGTTGTTGTTGAAACGGTAGCCGGTTGCTGCGTCGCTGTTTTTGCCGTCGGAGCTGCTGTTGAAATAACGCAGGTCAGTCTTGAAGGACTGGTTGGCGTCGATTTGGTAAACGTGTACCAAACCGAGGAAGTGCTGCTTGTAGAAGTCTTCCAGATTTGCGTAGTAGTACTGCAGGGTCAGGTCTTTGGTGACTTTCCAGTCAGCACCGGCGAAGCGGAACTGATCGGCAGTCTCGGAAGCGCCGGCAATGGACAGGTCAGTCCAGTTGCTCGAAGCACGGCCGATGGATTTGTTCAGCTGACCGGCAGTGAAGGTGACGTTGTCCAGATCCTTGGAAGTCAGGATGCCGCCCTGGAAAGCCTGAGGCAGAAGACGACCGTCGTTGCTGACCAGAATTGGCAGGTTAGGTGCCAATGCGTTACCGACTTTCAGCTCGGTTTTCGAGAAGCGTACCTTGCCGTTGGCGCCCAGACGGCTCCACTCGCTGACAGCAGAACCGTCGCTGTCGGTAGGCAGAATGCCGCCGTTCGCTGCAGGACCGTGGTTGCCACGGCCGCCATCAAGGTGAACACCGACCAATCCCTGGACGTCCAGACCAAAACCGACAGTACCCTGAGTGAAGCCCGACAGGTAGTCGAATTTCAGGCCAGTGGCCGTCTCACGGTTGTTGTGGGTAGTGCCTTCGCGGAAATCGTTGTCAAAATACAGGGTACGAGAACTGACGGACGCTTTACTGTCTTCCAGGAAACCAGCTGCGCTGGCCTGCTGAGCCAATACACCAACGGTGACGGCCAAAGCCAGGGTGGACTTCTTCATTACTACGCTCCTCGTGAATCTAATTTTTTATATCCATGGTGCCGGGCTTGGCCCTGACCCACGGATTAGCGATAGGCGACAGTCCCGATCCGAGATCAATGGATTCTGTTCGCCCTGACTTTTGACTAGACCGCTTTTGTCGATGGCAACACGTCGGTGCAATGCTTTTTATGCGCTGAAGAAACCATTGCTG
This sequence comes from Pseudomonas syringae pv. coryli str. NCPPB 4273, assembly GCF_000972175.1. NCBI lineage: Bacteria > Pseudomonadati > Pseudomonadota > Gammaproteobacteria > Pseudomonadales > Pseudomonadaceae > Pseudomonas > Pseudomonas syringae pv. coryli. The sequence continues at coordinate 58,288 of NZ_AWQP01000017.1, forward strand.
GAATCTTGAGAACATCCAGTCATATGTCACAACTCGTGTCAGCATAGACGTCACGGAGTGTATCGACCTAACTACCCATTTCCCAAAATTTATTTTGGTACCGTTCGTCAGATCTTTCATTTTCGTGCGCCCGACCGGAAAAATGCACCTTCACCGGTCTCGATCTCCGCCAGTAGAGCGCTGATGCAAAACTGGCGAAAGCCTTGTATTACGGGAACTTCGGAGAGATTAGTCAGTAAATGTGACAGTTGTCATCACTTTGATGGCGCGCCCTGTTCAAGCACAAAAAATTTTTTTCACTTTGCTTTTTGAGGCCATTTTCAAGCGATTTTCGGCCTTCAGAGCCGTCCTTCACTGTAGCTCACGTGAACAAAAAGGCAATTCTGGTGTCCGGCGCCTTAACAGCCAGCCGATTGGCCAATGCGCAAACGGCTCATTTATGCATGAGACGGGGACGATCCATCATCGAGTTCGAATGAATGAGTGCATCAGTATGGGTTTCTGCACCCCCGTGGTGCGCAAATTGAGTGCGCTCCTGAAAGCCGGAAAGCTGGAACATGTACTGCGTTATGAGGGATGAGCGACGCGGCACCACGGCTCCGCTCAATAGCCAAATCACCTTCGGCACACGAAGAACATGTATAAATATTTATAATTCAAAGAGTTATGCGTTGCACAAATAAAGCATGGCATCACACAGAGAGAATACGCTTCACACGCGGACACGCTTTTTCTGAGACGATTTGAAAACTGGCACGCCACCTGCAATAGGTATTACATCACCAGTTTTGGGGACCTTGGTACAGGCAGGCCGGGGATTCCCCTCTTTTATTCCTCCCGGAGACTGACCTCCAGTCTCCAGCGCCCGTCCACTTTCTCAGTGCGCCAGTCGCCATGAAGTGGACGGGCTGCCAGGAGCGTCAGCACCAACCCCTTCTCCCCTCGTTCCACCTTCCAGCGCGCAACCCGATTGTCGAACCTCAGTTGGCCCGTCCACGGCTGTCCTGAAGCATCGACGTTGAGTACCACTGCACCATCGACTGTCGCACCCCGATACTTCGGTTCTTCGTTGAACCAGAGCGCCAGACCGGCAGGCAATTCTTCGATCTGTTCCAGCTCGACCGGGTCAGGCTGCTGCAGGCGGCCGATAATGGTGCCCACGGTAAACCCGACAATCGCCATGGAACCAAGAACACGCGGCCATAGCTTCGGTCTCGGGTCCTCTTCAAGGGTAGAATGCATCCCGTCCTTTCGTTCGGAGCCGTGCATGTTTCACGTCATCCTTTTTCAACCAGAAATTCCGCCGAATACCGGCAATGTCATCAGGCTGTGCGCCAACAGTGGCTGCACCCTGCATTTGATCGAACCCTTGGGTTTCGAGCTGGACGACAAGCGCCTGCGCCGTGCCGGGCTCGATTATCACGAGTATGCCACGCTGCAGACACATGCTGACCTGGCAAGCTGTCTGGAGAAGATAGGCAACCCGAGATTGTTTGCCTTCACCACCAAAGGTTCGCGCCCCTTTCATGATGCGAGCTTTGAGCCAGGCGATGCCTTTCTGTTCGGTCCGGAAAGCCGTGGCCTGCCCGCCGATATTCTCGACTCGCTGAGCAGCGAGCATCGCCTGCGACTGCCCATGCGTGAAGGCTGCCGTAGCTTGAACCTGTCCAACACGGTGGCCGTGGCTGTCTATGAAGCATGGCGTCAGCACGGGTTTGCCTAGACCGAGCGGCCATGCACAAAAAAGCGCCCCGAAAGGCGCTTTTTGTTTGCAGCGGTAACGCTTACTGAACAGTCGGCGTTTCGCCAGCTTCCTGCATGCGCTGCAGTTCTTGCGCGTACAGGGCGTCGAAGTTCACCGGAGCCAGCATCAGCGCAGGGAACGAGCCACGTACGACCAGGTTGTCGATGGCTTCGCGAGCGTAAGGGAACAGGATGTTCGGGCAGAATGCGCCGAGGGTGTGGCTCATTGCGCCGTCGTCCAGGCCCTTGATCAGGAAGATACCGGCCTGTTGCACTTCAACGATAAAGGCAACTTCGTCGCCGTTGTTGACGGTCACGGACAGGGTCAGCACGACTTCGTAGAAATCGCCTTCCAGCTGCTTCTGACGGGTGTTGAGGTCCAGGCTGACGGTCGGCGTCCACTCCTGGCGAAAGATCGCCGGGCTTTTTGGCGCTTCGAACGACAGGTCGCGAACGTAGATACGCTGCAGGGAGAATTGTGGGCCGTTTTCTTCGTTGGCAACGGCGTCGTTGTTCGGTTGATCGGTCATCTCGGATCCTTGTCAGATTAGGCTGAAAGATTAAGGGGTATCAGGCCAGCAGCGCATCGAGCTTGCCGGCACGCTCCAGAGCGAACAGGTCATCGCAGCCGCCCACGTGGGTCGAGCCGATCCAGATTTGCGGTACGGAAGTACGACCGGCCTTCTTGGTCATTTCGGCACGCAGCTGCGGCTTGCCGTCGACCCGGATTTCCTCGAAGGCCACGCTCTTGCTCTGCAGAAGCTGCTTGGCACGTATGCAATACGGGCAGTAGTCGCTGGAATAGACGATGACTTGAGCCATGTTCACTTCACCAGAGGAAGGTTATCGCCGCGCCAGCTGGAAATACCGCCGGACAGCTTGGCCGCCTTGAAGCCGGACTTGAGCAGCTCGCGGGCGGTGGTGCCAGCATGCTGCCCCATTGCATCGACTATGATCAACGTCTTGTCCTTGTATTTCTCCAGTTCGGCGGTACGGGTCAGTACCTTGTCCTGCGGGAAATTCAGCGAGCCGACGATGTGCCCTGCGGTGTAATCCTTTTTCGAGCGCACGTCGATGACCACGCCCTGATCGCTGTTGACCAGCGCGGTCAGCTCGCGAGTGCTCAGGCTGGCGCCGCCCTTGCTCATTTCGTAAGCAATCAGCAGTCCCAGCAGAATGACGAAGGCACCGGTGATCAAATAGTGGTTAGTGGCGAATTCAAGCAGGTGAGCAACCATCAGTAGGTTCCAGGGCGTTAAAATGTCGGCCAGTATACACAGCAGCCAAGGTCGGCCAAAGTCCGTACGGCAGTGACGCCGTTTGAACTTGTCCTTAAAATGCCGTTCCCTTGTACTTTGTTCATCTCTTTATCCAATCAGCATCGAGTGGGTTCTATGACTGCCACGCCAAAACCTCTGGTTCTTATCATCCTGGATGGCTTCGGACACAGCGAAAGCCACAAGGGCAATGCCATTCTGGCCGCGAAGATGCCCGTCATGGATCGTCTCTACCAAACCATGCCCAATGGCCTGATTTCCGGGTCGGGCATGGACGTCGGTCTGCCGGACGGTCAGATGGGCAACTCCGAGGTCGGGCACATGAACCTGGGTGCCGGCCGCGTGGTGTATCAGGACTTCACTCGGGTGACCAAAGCGATTCGCGATGGCGAGTTCTTCGAGAACCCGACCATCTGCGCCGCTGTGGATAAAGCCGTCAGCGCCGGCAAGGCCGTGCACATCATGGGCCTGCTCTCCGATGGCGGCGTGCACAGCCACCAGGACCATCTGGTGGCGATGGCGGAACTGGCGGTCAAACGCGGTGCAGAAAAAATCTACCTGCACGCCTTCCTTGATGGCCGCGACACGCCACCGCGCAGCGCGAAGAAATCCCTTGAGCTGATGGACGCAACCTTCGCCCGCCTGGGCAAGGGTCGCACCGCCACGATCGTCGGCCGTTACTTCGCCATGGACCGTGACAACCGCTGGGACCGGGTTTCCTCCGCCTATAACCTGATCGTCGACAGCACCGCTGATTTCCACGCAGACAGCGCCGTTGCCGGGCTCGAAGCGGCCTACGCACGCGACGAGAACGACGAGTTCGTCAAAGCCACCCGCATTGGCGAAGCTGCCCGCGTGGAAGATGGCGACGCAGTGGTGTTCATGAACTTCCGCGCCGACCGCGCCCGTGAACTGACCCGCGTGTTCGTCGAAGACGATTTCAAGGACTTCGAGCGCGCCCGTCAGCCGAAGGTCAACTACGTGATGCTGACCCAGTACGCGGCCAGCATCCCTGCGCCGTCCGCTTTTGCTGCGGGCAGCCTGAAAAACGTGCTGGGCGAGTACCTGGCGGACAACGGCAAGACCCAGCTGCGCATTGCCGAAACCGAGAAATACGCCCACGTCACCTTTTTCTTCTCCGGCGGACGTGAAGAACCGTTCCCGGGTGAAGAGCGCATTCTGATCCCGTCGCCGAAAGTCGCCACCTACGACCTGCAGCCGGAAATGAGCGCACCGGAAGTGACCGACAAGATTGTCGATGCCATCGAACATCAGCGTTATGACGTGATCGTCGTCAACTACGCCAACGGCGACATGGTTGGCCACAGCGGCATCATGGAAGCCGCGATCAAGGCTGTGGAATGCCTGGACGTGTGTGTCGGGCGCATCACCGAGGCGCTGGAGAAAGTCGGCGGTGAGGCGCTGATCACCGCTGACCACGGCAACGTCGAGCAGATGACTGACGACCACACCGGGCAAGCGCACACCGCGCATACCTCCGAGCCGGTGCCATTCGTTTATGTTGGCAAACGTCAGCTGAAAGTTCGCCAGGGCGGGGTTCTGGCCGATGTCGCGCCGACCATGCTGCATCTGCTGGGCATGGAGAAACCGCAGGAAATGACCGGCCATTCGATCCTTGTTAACGAGTAACCCGGTCAAAACCGGCCTTTAGCCATCAGGCAAGGCCGGTTTTTTATGTTTCAGGCCTCAAAGCAGTGGCTGCGAGGCGTTTTTTTTGCAGCGCATGGCGGGCATACTAGGCCTGACATTTTTTCTCACAATTCCTCGGTATCGCCCACCTACATGCTTCGCGCCTTGATTGCCCTTGCTCTGATCTGCCTGCTCAATCCGGCGTTTGCCGAAGACGAGCGTGTGCAAACCCAAAAACAGATAGATGCTGCGCGTCAGGATGTGGCAGAGCTGCAAAAAGTCCTGGGCAAGCTTCAGGAAGAACGTGCAGGTGTCCAGAAGGACCTGCGCACCACTGAAACCGAAATGGGCAAGTTGGAAAAGCAGGTCGAGGTCCTGCAAAAGGAACTAAAAAAGACCGAAACCGAGCTGCAAAAGCTCGACAGTGAAAAAAAGAAACTGAACAGCGCCCGTGTTGAACAGCAACGCCTGATTGCCATCCAGGCCCGCGCCGCCTATCAGAGTGGCCGCCAGGAGTACCTCAAGCTGCTGCTCAACCAGCAACACCCCGAGAAGTTCGCCCGAACCCTCACGTATTACGATTACCTGAGCCAGGCGCGTCTGGAGCAGCTACGCAATTTCAATGAAACCCTGCGCCAGCTGGCCAATGTCGAAAAAGACATCGACCTGCAGCAGGCCCAACTGCTGGTGCAGAAGAGCAACCTGGACAGCCAGAGCGAAGAACTGGCCAAGGTTCGTCAGGAACGCCAGCAGGCGCTGGCCAAGCTGAATCAGGACTACAAGGCCCGCGATCAGAAAATGCAGGCCCGTCAGCAGGATCAGGCCGATCTGGCCAAAGTCCTCAAGACCATCGAAGAAACCCTGGCCCGCCAGGCACGTGAAGCCGAAGAAGCTCGCCAGAAGGCGCTGGTTGCCGCCCGCGAGGCAGAAGAAAAGCGTCAGCGCGAAGCTGAAGCCGTCGCCCGCAATAACAGCAGCAACAGCAGTAGCAAAAGCGATGATGAACCGGCACCGCGTCGCCCGGTCAAAGCCCCCGGCGCAGTCGTTTCCAGTGCCGGTGTTTCCTATGGCGGACCTTTTGCACAGGCCAAGGGAAAACTTCCATGGCCTATCGATGGTCGACTGCTTGCGCGTTTCGGTGAAGCCCGCGGTGATGACGAACGGACCAAATGGGACGGCGTCATGATCAGCGCCGCAGCCGGAAGCCAGGTACGTGCCGTGCATGGCGGACGAGTGGTGTTCGCCGACTGGTTGCGCGGTGCCGGGCTTCTGGTCATTCTCGACCATGGCAACGGTTATCTGACCCTTTACGGGCACAACCAGAGCCTGCTCAAGTCGGCAGGTGACATTGTAAAAGCCGGTGAAGCGATTTCCACGGTCGGCAATAGTGGCGGTCAGGACACGGCAGCGTTGTACTTTGCTATTCGTCAGCAGGGTCGCCCCAGCGATCCGGCCCAATGGTGCCGCACTCAAGGATAAGTCGGCGTCAATATCTGTAGGAGTTCGTTAGACATGCTGCATTTGTCCCGCCTCACCTCGCTGGCCCTGGCAATTGCCATCGTTATCGGCGCGCCTCTGGCGCAAGCTGCCGAAAAGACCGCGCCAGCCACGCCTGCAGCAGTCTCGCCCGCCAAAACCAATGCCACCGCAAAGCCACCGCTGCCGCTCGACGAGTTGCGCACCTTTGCCGAGGTCATGGACCGGGTCAAGGCGGCCTACGTGGAGCCGGTCGACGACAAGACCCTGCTGGAGAACGCCATCAAAGGCATGCTCAGCAACCTTGATCCGCACTCTGCCTACCTCGGCCCGGAAGATTTCCAGGAGCTGCAGGAAAGCACCAGCGGCGAGTTCGGTGGGCTGGGCATCGAAGTCGGCGTCGAGGACGGTTTCGTCAAGGTGGTTTCGCCCATCGACGACACACCGGCTTCCAAGGCTGGCATCGAGGCAGGCGACCTGATCGTGAAGATCAACGGTACGCCGACCCAGGGCCAGAACATGCAGGAAGCGGTCGACAAGATGCGCGGCAAGATCGGCGAAAAGATCACCCTGACGCTGGTCCGCGATGGCGGCACGCCGTTTGACGTGACCCTGGCGCGGGCAACCATTCAGGTCAAGAGCGTCAAGGCGCAGATGCTGGAAAATGGCTACGGCTACATCCGCATCACCCAGTTCCAGGTCAAGACCGGTGACGAAGTCGGCAAGGCGCTGGCCAAATTCCGCAAGGACAACGGCAAGAAGATGAGCGGCCTGATTCTCGACCTGCGCAACAACCCGGGCGGCGTGCTGCAATCGGCGGTGCAGGTGGCGGATCACTTCCTCACCAAGGGCCTGATCGTCTACACCAAAGGCCGCATCGCCAACTCCGAGCTGCGCTTCTCGGCAGACCCGGCAGACGCCAGCGAAGGCGTGCCACTGGTGGTGCTGATCAACGGCGGCAGCGCCTCGGCATCGGAAATCGTTGCCGGCGCCCTGCAAGACCAGAAACGCGGCATCCTGATGGGCACTGACACCTTCGGCAAAGGCTCGGTGCAGACCGTTCTGCCGCTGAACAACGATCGCGCCCTGAAGATCACCACCGCCTTGTACTACACGCCGAACGGCCGCTCGATCCAGGCCCAGGGCATCAACCCGGACATCGTCGTACGTCGGGCCAAGGTCACCAACGAAGCGGACGGCGAGAACTACAAGGAAGCCGACCTGCTGGGTCACCTGGGCAATGGCAATGGCGGCGCGGACAAACCGACCGTCAAGAGTGGCACAGCCGCCAAGGCGCGTCCGCAGGATGACGACTTCCAGCTCAGCCAGGCGCTCAGCCTGCTCAAGGGGCTGAGTATCACCCGCGGCAACTGACGTATGCGCTTTCTAGCTCTGCTACTGCTGACCCTCTCGATCACTGGCGTTGCTCATGCAGCGCCAGCCGAGAACAGCGGCAAACCGCCCAAGGCTTACCTGAGCCTGATCATCGACGACCTGGGCCAGAACCAGGATCGCGACAGCCGCACACTGGCGCTTCCCGGCCCGGTCACCCTGGCGATCATGCCTGATACTCCGCATGCCACCGAGTTTGCCCGCCAAGCGCATCGCGCAGGCAAAACGGTCATGCTGCACATGCCCATGGACCCCGCGACCGGCCCTTACGCCTGGCACCCCGAACTGCCACTGCCCGAGCTGGAAAGCCGTCTCAATGCTGCCCTGCTGAAAGTGCCGTATGCAGCCGGTATCAACAACCACATGGGCAGCCGGATGACCGCCGAGCCGGTCGCCATGACCTGGCTGATGGCCGAGCTACAGCGCCGTCACCTGTTTTTCGTCGACAGCCGCACCAGCGCGAAAACCGTGGCGGCCGCCGAGGCGCAGCGTATCGGGCTGGCCAGCGTCTCGCGTGACGTGTTCCTGGACGACGAACGCACCGCAGAAGCCATCACCCGCCAATTGCAGACCGCGATAAAAATCGCCCGCAAATATGGCTCGGCCGTGGTTATCGGCCACCCCTACCCCGTCACGCTGGACGTACTGGAACGCGAACTGCCCAACCTCAAGGCACAAGGCGTCGAATGGATCGACCTGCGCAGCATGATCGGCGAACGCGGCAATCAGGCGAGTGCGGCGCATGGCAAGAACGGGATTTATCGCTGACGCAGCAGACCACCGCACCGCCCTGTCAGTTCTGTCAGTACCTTCCAAGCAAGGACAAGCCCACACTGCGTTTACTCGGTTCGGGCAGTATGGACATCCGATAGCAGATCTCGTCTGACGCTATCCACCACTCCCGCTGTTGTACGAGAAGATCACAGGCACGAGCATAGTGGCCCTCACCGCCCACCTCGTACCTGCCCACTATTTCTCTCTCGGGCATGAAGCGCCCGGGCAACAACGGGTAACCATTTCATGAGCGATTTCACTTCAACCGTCACGGGTGCGGGGGCGATGCAGGGCTTCATCTGCGGCACCTCCATAGAGGATTCCGAACCGCAGGCAACTCAAGCCGTTTCAATTGTTGCAGTCGACATAACGGCAGTTTCAGATGATCGCGTCGAGGTCATCGTCATGGTCTACGGCGCAAACGGGGCGACGGTAGAGGCGCTTAGAGCCGATGGCACCTGGGCCTCGATCGGCTCGGTTGCCATGGGCATACTCAATCCGGATGTGCCTGCAAGTTATCTCGTAGACCCTGACCACATTCGCCTGCGTGTCGCCGGCTTTCCAGGCTCTGACACCACGTTTCGAGTCCGTCCGATACTGACCCGCCTGTCATCGCACAAGAACAACGACGGCAGCCTGTCAGTCAGCGGCTCCACCACTATGCAGTCGGGGCTGGTAGAAGCATTTTCCGATTCAGAATGGAAAGGCATCGGTATCGTCAGCGGCGGGGTCTTTTCCAACCCGGCCGTACCGTCTGCTTATCTGCACACCGCCGATACCCTGCGTGTCCGAATATGCGGCCATGATAAAAACATTTGCTCTTACGCACTGGATTCAACGCTCGAATTCCCTCAGCCGCGCTCTTTGCTTATTCGACCAATGCAGGACGCTGCAGCCGAGCAGGCCGAGAGGTCCTGGCTACTTCGCAAGGCCGACTATCAGCCGACCGGCTACTATGCGCCAGCAGGACAAGAGATCGAGGTGCGGGCATGGGGCAACGTCGATAATCTGACCTTGCTGGTCGGTACACAAGGCATGGCTGACCGCAACAACCCCTCAGAGCAGTCCGAGAACATGCGGGCAACGCCTCTGAACCGAGTAGTCAACACTATTCGAGACCCGTTGGGCGGTGCCATTCATATCCGCAAGCTGGCCGGCCCCAGGTCGGGCGCAGCGCGGGTTACTTTCGGGCCCGGAGCCATTCCGATGCCCTACTACGTCAATGGGGTTACCACTCAAAACCAGTGGCGCAGCATGCTCCTCCTCACCAATGCGCCTGAAGTCGAGCTGGCGGGAACACATATGGTCATTGCGGCATTACTGAGCACGGCACTCAAGTTTTCCAATGTCGACCCCAGCGCCATAGTGCATTCTCATGAAGAGGTCATGCGGCTGGAAGCAGAGCTCAGCGGGCTGAATGGTTCGGCTACTGTTCACAAAAGGTCGGATCTTTTGCTCTATGCGGTGGAAAGTCGATCAACCTTTAGTCCCTACGCAACCACAGGCATAGTTGGTCTGCCTTACATGGAACATATCGGCGAGTATAACGAGGCTCTGCTCGGCGGGCTGGCCGCTGAGCGATGGGTCACGCTGCATGAGTATGGACACCATTATCAAACCTCTTACAACTCATACGGCCCATTTCGCGAAGTCACCGTCAATCTGTATGCCCTTGCTGTAGGACGACACTACATCAACGAATACACCTATGTATTTCCAGAGCGGTGGCCTGGCACCGTGAATTGGCTGGCGTTACCACGCACTGAAAAAATCTACGGGGCGCCTGAATCCGACCCTTTGGCGATGTTTGAACAGCTTCGCAAGGGATTAGGCGAGAACTTCCTGCCAGACTGGCATCGTTACATCAGAGAACATCCAGGCGAGGCCCTGGGTCTTAAATACTTCGTACTGACTGCGTCTATCGCCGCCAAACGTAACCTGACCGAGTTTTTTGCCGATTGGGGCTTACTCAAACTCACGGATACCGACGTATGGATTGCCGTGAACGCCCTTGGATTTCCTTACCCGTCACAGCGGCTGGCTGCCATCAGGCCTTACTTGAATCAGGTTTGACTGTCATGGATCAGCTCGGCTTGGCAGAGGTAGGTACATGAATACGCCCGGATTGCGTCGGCAGGTTCAAGATCAGACGTAAGCCAAATCTGCTTTCCGTGTCCACCACCGTCTCAGCCTTGATAAACGTGTCAATTCCGGCTTAAAGGAAGGTGTTCCCATGATGGGGGCCCAGACACATTTATCAGGGATTGATGATGAAACCGACCATGATGACGGGGGCGTGCTGCGTCGCCGCACTGCTGCCTTTTTCCATCCACGCCACACCTGCAGACCTGGGCGAAGGGCTGATAGCTCTCTCACCTTCGACAGCCCTGCTCAACGCCGACGGCTCGCGCGACCACTGGAACGGCATTGGCCGTATCAACAGCAGGTCAGGGTCCAACTGCACGGCGACGCTGATCGATAGCCGAAGCGTCGACAGCCCGTCTGACGCGCCCGCCTACGTACTCACCAGCGGCCACTGTATCAATCGCCAGAATGGCGTGATCATCACCGATGGCGAAGTCGAAGGCAGCGTGCAGTTCAATTTCTTCACCGACAGCAAAGCGCGCAGCTATCCATTGAAGCGCGTCCGCTGGAGCAGCATGCAGGGTGTCGACCTGGCGATCGTCGAGCTGCAGCCCACGCTTGAAACGCTCGTCAACGACGGTATTCAGCCGATCAGGCTCGCCAGCGAGATGCCCGAACAGGGTCGCGATATCTTGTGGGTGGGCGCACCGCTCGACAAGGATTCCGGACATCTGCGCATGGCGGCCTGTGTTCACCAGACGTCGGAGGTGATCATGGAGCAGCCTTGGGTCTGGCGTCACACCGTACGCAATCAATGCCGGGATGTCGGTACGGGCGCGTCCGGCAGTCCGCTGCTGACCCGTGACAACGGCGAGCTCTATGCGGTCATGAACCTCACCAACCAGGCCTCGTCGGATAACCCGATCGAAGACCTCAGTGATGAAATACCCGGCTTTCCGCCCATGGTCGCCGACAGCAACTATGGCAACCCGGTCACGCTGTTGAAGAAGTGTTTTGTCAGCGGCACGCTGAGTACGGATCCGGCAGTCTGCGATCTGTTCCCAGCCTTCTCGGTCGATTTCGAAACGCTGGGCCGGCAGCCCGCACAGCATGCCAGGGTGCAACTGGATGCCGAGGGCAGGAATGTCTATCCATCCTGGGACTTGCGCTTCATGGTCGACACGCCCTTGTATCGCTACAAGAAGGTCGATTCGGCCATGCAGTGCGAAGACCCGGTGGGTTACAGCCATACCATCAGCTCACAGGACGCGGCCATCGATGACCCTGTGGACAAACAGATAGGCATCAACTGGCTGTGCATGGTCGGCGTGTCTTCGGCCGAGCAACGCCCAAGCATCGGTCTGATGCGCAATGCCCTGACGCTTGGCATAGAGCTGCAACCGGCAGGCCCCACTCCGGCACCGCAAATGGAGATCGGCAAAAACCGATCTGGCGCGACATCGGTCGTCTGGTCGCACGAGCACCGGCTGATCGACTACTACACGGTCAAAATGGGCAAGCCGGACACCACCGACTGCTCCGCCCCTGAAGGTTTCAAGCCGCAATTTCGCAATCTGGTATTACGCGCGCAGTCGTTGCCGTTGAAGATCTGCACTTACGCCCACGACATCAACGGTCAGCCATCCGCCTTGCGCGAAGACATCATCCCGTCGCCCGCAGCAGGTTGAGTGGTTACTGATAGCGCGCCTTGGCGGCATCGACCCAGCCTTCGGCGCGCATCTGATCGAGGGCCTTTTGCAAGCGTCTGACGACCTCGTCAGGCGTGCTCTTGTTGACTGCCAGGTAGAGTTCGGCGCTGTTGAAGCGCAGCGCCGTCTTGAGGCCCGTGACGCCTTCCAGTTTCGCCAGATAGCGGCCCACTGGATCGCCTACTGCCCACAGGTCGATCTGGCCGTTGGCGAGCTTTTTCACGTTGTCGCGGTCACGCAACATCAGAATCGGGTTCAAGCCCATGGTTTTAAGACGCTCGCCAATCGCATCGCCCTTGTAGGCACCGATACGGTAATCCCTGGCCTGCTCCAGCGACGTCAAGGTGATCGGGCTGTCGCCCCGCGCCAACATGATCCAGTCGTAGGAACCTACCGGGCCGACCCATTTGAAGAGGTTTTCCCGTTCGGGCAGGCGGGTCGTGGAAAACACGCCGTAACCGGGCTTTTCCAGGGCCAGTTTGTAGACCCGGTCCCACGGAAAACGCAGCGTCATGCTGTAGCCGATATTGGCGCGCTTGAACATCTCGCGCACCACTTCGGCGGCGATACCGTCAATGTTGTTTTCCTGGGCGAAATTCTTGCCGTCGACCGCCATGTTGAACGGCGGGAAGTTCTCGGTCAGCAACACCATGGAATAAGGCGTCGACTCGCTGGCCCGGACACCTTCACTCGACAAGACACCGATCCCGATCAGTGCAAGCAGTAGGCGTTTGAACATGTTCCGGCACTCGATCGTGAACGACGCATGCAGAGTGCCGTGAACCCGGCGCACTGTCTAGCACGCTGTCCGGCGATGTCGCTTACAGGCAATAGTCGAATGCCACAGGGCTGAAACAAAGCGAGCGCCGGCTGTTTCAAACCCTTGGCCTGAAACAAGCGGCGCCCGCTTTCATGCGCAGTGGCCTAGCGCACGACAATCCCGCGGCTGGCCATGTAGGCCTTGGCCTCGGGGACCGTGTATTCGCCAAAGTGGAAGATACTCGCCGCCAGCACAGCGCTGGCGTGGCCCTCGATGACACCGGCAGCCAGGTGCTCGAGGTTGCCGACGCCACCCGAAGCAATCACCGGAATACCCAGCGCATCGCTGATTGCGCGCGTGACGCCCAGGTCGAAGCCGTTTTTCATGCCGTCCTGGTCCATGCTGGTCAGCAGGATCTCGCCAGCGCCCAGGTCTTCCATCTTTTTCGCCCAGAGCACCGCGTCCAGCCCGGTGGGTTTGCGCCCGCCGTGGGTGAAGATTTCCCAGCGCGGGGTTTCGCCCGGACCGGAGACCTTCTTGGCATCGATAGCGACCACGATGCACTGCGACCCGAAACGCGCGGCGGCTTCACCGACGAACTCGGGGTTGAACACCGCGGCCGTGTTGATCGAGACCTTGTCGGCACCGGCATTGAGCAGGTTGCGGATGTCCTGCACGGTACGCACGCCGCCGCCAACGGTCAGCGGGATGAACACCTGACTGGCCATGCGCTCGACGGTATGCAGCGTGGTGTCACGGCCATCGACACTGGCGGTGATGTCGAGGAAGGTGATTTCGTCGGCACCCTGCTCATCGTAACGACGAGCGATTTCAACCGGATCGCCTGCGTCGCGGATGTTCTCGAACTTGACGCCCTTGACCACTCGACCGTTGTCGACGTCCAGGCAAGGGATGATGCGTTTGGCTAGGGCCACAGGGTCAATCTCCAGCTGTTCAGCGTTGTTCGCGGTCGCAGAGCGCCTGAGCTTCGGCCACATCCAGCGTGCCTTCGTAAATCGCACGGCCGGTGATTGCGCCGATGATGCCCGGAGCCTTCGCATTCAGCAGCGCCTGGATGTCGCCCAGGTTATGGATGCCACCCGAAGCGATCACCGGGATCCGCGTGGCAGCCGCCAACGCCGCGGTGAACGGGATGTTGCAGCCCTGCATCATGCCGTCTTTGGCGATGTCGGTGTAGACAATGGCCGACACGCCATCGGCTTCGAAACGCTTGGCCAGATCGATGACCTGCACCGAGCTGACTTCAGCCCAGCCGTCGGTGGCGACGAAACCGTCTTTGGCATCCAGACCGACAATCACCTTGCCGGGGAACGCACGGCAGGCTTCAGCCACGAATTCTGGCTCCTTGACGGCCTTGGTGCCGATGATGACGTAGCTCACGCCCGCCCTGACGTAATGCTCGATGGTTTCCAGCGAACGGATACCGCCGCCGATCTGGATCGGCAGGTTCGGGTAGCGTCGGGCGATGGCCGTGACCACATCACCGTTGACCGGCTGACCTTCGAACGCACCGTTCAGATCGACCAGATGCAGACGGCGGCAGCCACCCTCGACCCACTTGGCGGCCATGGCCACCGGGTCATCGGAGAACACCGTGGAATCTTCCATCCGGCCCTGACGCAGACGCACGCAAGCGCCGTCCTTGAGATCGATAGCGGGGATAATCAGCATGCTTATTCCTTGGTCTGAAAGAGCGGCAAGCTGCAAGCGGTTAGCTGCAAGTATGCGTACTCACTGATTCTTGCGGCTTGAAGCTCAACGCTTGAAGCTGCTTTATCTAATTCTTTTCGAGTGCCCACAAGTCACTTTCGATGCTCTCGAAGCGCTCCTTGAGCTGCTGCTGAACATCGAAAATGGCGCGATTGTAGTAATGCGGGGCAATCTCGCGCGTGAACAGCTCGAGGACTTCAGCCACTTCGAACGAGCCCAGATCCAGCTCGAAGCGCTCTGCGAACAGGCGCTTGAGCTTGTCGATCGCCTGTTGCTCGTGCTCGGGCGAGAGGGTCAGGATCGGCGGCTTGCCCTTGGCTTTGCTCATACGCTTACCAGCGACCATCCCAGGCGGCGAAGTTCTGCAGCAACTGCAGGCCGTGGGTGTGGCTCTTTTCAGGGTGGAATTGCACGGCGAAGCGCGAACCGTCGGCCAGCGCAGCGGCGAAATCGAGGCCGTAGTGACCACGCCCGACCACCTGACGCTGATTGGCAGCATCGATATAGAAACTGTGCACGAAGTAGAAACGCGCCTGGTCCGGAATGTCATGCCACAGCGGGTGATCCACCGCCTGAGCGACCTGGTTCCAGCCCATGTGCGGCACTTTCAGGTGCTCGCCTTCCTCATGCAGGTCCTTGCCGAAGAACTTTACCTGGCCGGGAAACATGCCGATGCAGTCCACGCCGCCGTTCTCTTCGCTGCTGTCGAGCAACGCCTGCATACCGACGCAGATCCCCAGAAACGGGCGATCCTGGCTCACTTCCTGAACCAGCGAATCAAAACCCAGACGGCGAATCTCGGCCATGCAGTCGCGAATCGCGCCCACACCCGGAAAGACGATGCGGTCGGCTTCGCGAATCACCTTGGCGTCACTGGTAATCAGCACACGGCCTGCGCCCACATGCTCCAGCGCCTTGGCGACAGAGTGCAGGTTGCCCATGCCGTAATCGATGACCGCAACTGTCTGCATCAGAGCACACCCTTGGTGGATGGCATCTGCCCGGCCATACGCTCATCCAGCTCGACCGCCATGCGCAGCGCGCGACCGAAAGCCTTGAACACGGTCTCGATCTGGTGGTGAGTGTTGGTGCCACGCAGGTTGTCGATGTGCAGCGTCACGTTCGCGTGGTTGACGAAGCCCTGAAAGAACTCCTGAAACAGGTCCACATCGAAGCCGCCTACAGTGGCGCGGGTATACGGCACATGCATCTGCAGGCCCGGACGCCCGGAGAAGTCGATGACCACGCGCGACAGCGCTTCGTCGAGCGGCACGTAGGCGTGGCCGTAACGACGAATGCCTTTCTTGTCGCCGATCGCCTGGCTGAACGCCTGGCCCACGGTGATACCGACGTCTTCCACCGTGTGGTGATCGTCGATTGCCAGGTCGCCCTTGCATTCGATGTCCAGATCGATCAGCCCGTGCCGGGCGATCTGGTCGAGCATGTGCTCAAGGAAAGGCACGCCGATATCGAATCGGGCCTTTCCGGTACCATCCAGGTTGATCGAGGCTTTGATCTGGGTTTCCAGAGTATTGCGCTCGACGTACGCCTTACGTTCGGCCATCACCAGCTCCGCAAAATCATTGGGCGAAAAAAAGGCGAGCATTATAGGCCCAGAAGCGCCCGCCATGAAGCAAACAGACGACCAGCAGGGTATTTAACGGGCGAAGAGGCTCGCGATTGCGTCACATACCTTGTCGATATTCCCTTCATTCAAACCTGCCATGCACACCCGGCCACTGCGCAGCATGTAAATGCCGTGAACATCTTTCAGTTCGTCGACCTGCTGCGGGGTCAGACCGGTGTAGCTGAACATCCCGTTCTGCCTGAGGATAAAGCTGAAATCGTGGCCGGAGGCCTTCTGCGCCAGCACCTCGACCAGCCGCGTGCGCATGTCGATGATACGCAGGCGCATGGCCTCGACTTCACCCAGCCACTGCTCGCGCAAGTGCGGCGTGTTGAGCACTTTCGACACCAGAAACGCACCATGTGCAGGCGGGCTGGAGTAGTTGCGGCGCACGGTCGCCTTGAGCTGGCCGAATACGTTGGCCGCGGAGGTCGCATCTTCACAAACCACCGACAGCCCGCCTACCCGCTCGCCATACAGCGAAAAGATTTTCGAGAACGAGTTACTGACCAGCGTTGTGATACCTGCGTTGGCCATTGCCCGGATGGCGTAGGCGTCTTCGTCCATGCCTTTGCCGAAGCCCTGATAGGCGATATCCAGGAAAGCGATGAGCTGACGATCCTTGATCACTTCGATCAGGCGGTCCCATTGCGCCACCGTCAGATCGGCACCGGTCGGGTTATGGCAGCACGGGTGCAGCAGGAGGATGCTCTGCGCCGGCAGACCCTGCACCGTGTCGAGCATGGCCTCGAACCTCACGCCGCCGGTCTGGGCATCGAAGTACGGGTACGCGTTGACCTTGAAGCCCGCCCCGCCGAACAGCGCGTTATGGTTTTCCCAGGTCGGGTCACTGACCCAGACCTGTGAGTCCGGAAACGCATACTTGAGGAAATCGGCACCTATCTTGAGCGCGCCCGAACCGCCCACGGTTTGAATGGTGGCGACGCGGCCGGCCTGAACCAGCGGGTGATCGGCGCCGAACAACAGCGTTTGCACCGCCTGCCGATACGCCGCCAGGCCTTCCATCGGCAGGTACACGGACGCTGCCTGTTCGCCTTCGGCCAGTTGCTGTTGCGCCGTTGCTACGCATGCCAACTGCGGAATGCGGCCCTGTGCGTCGTAATACAGGCCGATGCTCAGATTGACCTTGTCCGCACGCGAGTCCTTGCCAAAGGTCTCCATCAGCGAAAGGATCGGATCACCGGCGTATGACTCCACGTGGGCTAGCATGCAAACAACTCCTTCGGGCAATAAAATCAGGGCTGACTAATGTAGCAGCGTATGCACCGGAACGGGCAGTGCATCGAGTACATAGGGTCAACTGAATATGACTATCGCGACGAATAAATCCGGACGCGATGATCAAAAGCGCAGCGCACCAAAACCCAGGCAAAAAAAAAGCGCCTGCACCGAGGTGCAAGCGCTTTTCTGTTAACGGCAGGCTTTTAGTGGAACAGCACTGCGGTTTTTTGCAGGGTAATCCAGACACCCCATGCCAGCGGGATGCCTACGGCCAGCCAGGCGGCGATGACCAATGGCTTGCTGCCTGCGGATGCTTTCCACTCCAGCGAAGTCGTGGCGTTGGCACCCTTGTCGTGACCGATGGCTTGTTCAGCCGCCAGTTCGGCGTCGGTCATGAAGTACTTGTCGGCAACCGGACGAATCAGCAGGTTGCAGATAAAGCCCAGCACCAGCAGACCCGACAGGATGTACAGGGTGATGTCGTAGGCGTCGGCACGTGCAACACCGTGGGCGAGTTGGTACTCACGCAGGTAGTTGACCAGTACCGGACCCAGCACACCGGCCGCAGCCCAGGCAGTCAGCAGACGACCGTGGATCGCACCGACCATCTGCGTACCGAACAGGTCAGCCAGATAAGCCGGAACCGTCGCAAAACCGCCACCGTACATCGACAGCACGATACAGAACGCGGCCACGAACAGGGCGATGCTCCCCATATGGCTCAGGGTCGGAACCGACGCATAAAGCAGGAAGCCCAGTGCGAAGAATACGAAGTAGGTTGCCTTGCGACCGATGAAGTCCGAGCACGAAGCCCAGAAGAAACGACCGCCGATGTTGAACAGACTCAACAGACCGGTGAAGCCGGCCGCAATCGCAGCAATGGCCTTCAGTTGATCGGCATTGAGCTGGCTGAAGGTCAGGTCGAGGCCCAGCAGTTTACCGGCGAAGACTTCCTGCAGCAGCGGCGAAGCCATGCCCAGGATGCCGATACCGGCCGATACGTTCAGGCACAGCACCAGCCAGACCAGACGGAACTGCGGTGTTTTCCAGGCCACGCTGACGTGCACGTGACGGTTGGTGATCATCGAGTTCTTTGCCTTGGCAGCCGGAGCGGTCCAGCCTTCAGGTTTCCAGCCGGTTGGCGGAACGCGGTAGCCCAGCGCACCGCCGATCATGAAGATGAAGTAGATCACCGCCATCACCACGAAGCTCTGCCATACGCCAACGCTTTCAGCCGAAGCGAAGTGACTCATCAGAGCCGTAGCCAGCGGTGCGCCCACCATCGCGCCGCCGCCAAAGCCCATGATCGCCATGCCGGTCGCCATGCCGCGCTTGTCCGGGAACCACTTGATCAGGGTCGATACCGGGGAGATATAGCCCAACCCCAGACCAATACCGCCGATTACGCCCGAGCCCAGCCACATCAGCCAGATCTGGTGCGTATAAATGCCCAGTGCGGAAATCAGCAAGCCACCACACCAGCAGAGGGCCGAAACCACACCCGCCTTGCGTGGACCTGCGTGCTCCAGCCAACCACCCCAAATGGCAGCCGAGCAACCCAGGAAGATGAAAAACAGTGTGTAGATCCAGCCCAGCATGGAGATCTGCCAGTCACAGGTCGACGCGAACATCTGCGCGAAAAAACCCATGTCCGGTGTGCAAGCGACAGGTGCCGTAACACCGATAGCCTTCGACAGCGGCAACCAGAATACCGAGAAGCCGTAAGCCATACCGATACAAAGATGGATGGCCAATGCTGCAGGTGGAACAAGCCAACGGTTGAAACCTGGCTTGGCGATAATGCGCTCTTTGGACAAGAACGCAGGCTGAACGGCTGCGCCGCCCAAGGCTGTGCTTGTGCTCATTATAATTACCCCAATGTGTGAAGCTCGCAGATGGTCCGCTGGTCCGCCACAGACTCAGTGCCGAGCGGCCATGTCTGTTTTATCGGCAGGTTATTCAGATACGTGACAAAAAGACGCACCCAACCCAGCAAAAACGGAGACTATCACTCTCTGATGGCAAATAAGCATCTCGTCATATGCTTTTTATTGTCTATTTTCGTAAGTTAATCCACGCGCTCTATCGAGCCATAGATACAACCAATTAAGCACTAGCGAAAACGTGCCCAAGGCTTAGTTGGAGCAGCAACTGTGTGACTGTCCGACAGGCGCGCGAAGATTCGGAAGATATATCGCGACAAGACCACTCGCACTTTTTCATCGGCTCCCAGACCTAGTGGCGCACGGTGCCAGCGTCTCGAACCGGAGGCCAGACAGCAATAACGGTATCCGCGGCCCGATAGGCTCGTCAGAGCGGTATACTCGTGGGCTATTTTTGAACATCGACACAAGGACTCGCCCATGAAAGCGTTCGGCAAAATCCTGGGGCTGTTTATTCTCGGGTTGTTGCTGATCATCGTGGCTCTCGGCTTCGCCCTGACCCACCTGTTTGATCCCAACGACTACAAAGACGAGATTCGCCAGCTGGCACGCGACAAGGCCAACGTCGAGCTGACGCTCAACGGCGATATCGGCTGGAGCCTGTTTCCCTGGCTCGGCCTGGAATTGCACGACGCCCATGTCGCCACCCTGACCGCTCCCGATCAGCCGTTCGCCGATGTGCAGATGCTCGGCCTGTCCGTACGTGTCCTGCCCCTGCTTCGTCGCCAGGTACAGATGAGCGACATTCGCGTCGAAGGCCTGAACCTGACCCTGCACCGCGATGAAAACGGTCATGGCAACTGGGAAGACATCGGCAAGCCTGCCGTGGCAAGCACTGAAGCACCTGGCGAGACAACACCGGCCCCGGCTCCGGACGCGCCCAAAGCGGATCGCCCTTCCCAGCCGATCCGCCTGGATATCGACAGCCTGACCGTCAACAACGCCCGCGTGGATTACAGCGATGCCCGAAAAGGCCGGACCTTCATGGCCGAGAGCATTCAGCTGAGCACCGGACCGATTCGTGAGGCGTCCGATATCCCGATCAAACTGACGGCGTTCCTGAGCACCAACCAGCCCGTCGTGCGCGCCAAGACCGAGCTGGTCGGCGCATTGCGCATGGACCGCGTGCTCAAGCGTTATCAATTCGAAGACATGCGCCTGTCCGGTGAAGTCGCCGGCGAGCCGCTGCAAGGCAAGACCGTGACCTTCTCGGCGCAGGGCCAGTTGCTCGTCGACCTGGCCGCCAACATCGCTGAATGGAACAGCCTCAAAGTCTCGGCCAACCAGTTGCGTGCACTCGGCGAACTGCGTGCCCGCGATCTGGACAAAACGCCACAGATCAGCGGCGGCCTGTCCATTGCCCAGCTTGATCTGCGCGCGTTCTTCGAGAACATTGGCCAGCCGTTGCCGGCCATGTCCGAGGGCGCGCTGAGCAAGGTTGAAATGGTCACGCGCCTGGCGGGTACGCCTACCAGCCTTGCGCTGGAAAACCTCAACCTGAAAGTCGACGACAGCACCTTCACGGGTCGCATCGCGGTGGACGACTTCGCCAAACAGGCGCTGCGTGTCCAGCTCAAGGGCGATACCTTCGACGCCGACCGCTACCGTCCGGCTGAAAGCGAAGAAAGCAAAGGTGCCAAGGCCGCGCGCAAATCCGAGGTGCAGTCCGGTGAAGCCGCCGCCGCTGCGGGCGACTCGCCGCTGCCCGAACAACCGACCAAGGCCGCCTGGAGCACGGCAAAACTGCTGCCGCTGGAGCGCTTGCGTGCGCTGGATGTCGAGGCTGACCTGAGCTTCGGCAAACTGACCCTGAACAAACTGCCCATCGACAACGCAGCCTTCAAGACCCAGGCCAACGGTGGCCTTATCAAGGTCGATACGCTGAGTGGCGATCTGTACAACGGCAACTTCGAGGTCAAGGGCAATCTGGACGCGCGTCCGGACACGCCTGTGGCCACGGTGCAGACGCGCATTGTCAAAGTACCGGTCGAACGCATTCTGGAAAGCCAGGGCCAGACACCTCCGGTGCGCGGCATGCTGAACCTCGACAGCAACCTGACCGGCACAGGCAACAGCGAAAAAGCCCTGATCGACAGCCTGAACGGCACCGCCAGCTTTGCGCTCAATAACGGCGTACTGGTCAATGCCAATCTGGAGCAGCAGCTGTGCAAGGGTATTTCGATCCTCAACCGCAAGACGCTTAGCGGCGAACCGCGTGCCAAGGACACTCCTTTCCAGCAGCTCAACGGCAATCTGGTGATACGCAATGGCGTCGCCAGCAACCCGGACCTCAAGGTCCGTACGCCGGGCATGGCCGTCAACGGTAACGGCGACGTCGACCTGCGCGTGCTGGGCATGAACTACCGCGTCGGCATCATCGTCGAAGGCGACAAGAGCGACATGCCCGACCCGGCCTGCGAGATCAACCCGCGCTTTGTCGGCATCGAGTGGCCGGTGCAGTGCCGTGGCCCGCTGGAACTGGGCGCCAAGGCCTGCCGTCTGGACAAGGAAGGCGTCGGCCAGATCGCTGCGAAACTGGCGGGCGACCGGATCAGCGAGAAGCTTGAGGACAAGCTGAACGACAAACTCGGCGACAAGGTCAGCCCCGAGCTCAAGGACGCCCTCAAGGGACTGTTCAAACGCTAGGGCAACGTGAACTGCTCAGGAGCGCCCTCGCGGCGCTCCATTTCATATCCCGACTCACATCTCGACGAGAGCCCTCCAGGCCATGCAACCCGAACAATTCTCCAGCGCCGTGCTGGACTGGTACGACCGTCATGGCCGACATGACCTGCCCTGGCAACAAGACATCACGCCGTACCGGGTCTGGGTATCGGAAATCATGCTGCAGCAGACCCAGGTCAGCACCGTTCTGAGCTATTTCGACCGCTTCATGGAGGCCCTGCCGAGCGTGCAGGCGCTGGCCGAAGCGCCCGAGGACGAAGTGTTGCACCTGTGGACCGGGCTGGGTTACTACACCCGCGCCCGCAACCTGCAGAAGACGGCAAAAATCGTCGTCGCCGATCATGGCGGCGAGTTTCCCCGCGATGTCGAAAAACTCATTCTGCTGCCCGGCATCGGCCTGTCCACCGCAGGCGCGATTGCCAGCCTGAGCATGGGCATTCGCGCGCCGATCCTCGATGGCAACGTCAAACGCGTGCTGGCGCGCTTCACCGCGCAAGAGGGTTACCCTGGCGAACCGAAGGTGGCCAAACAGCTGTGGGCCACCGCTGAACGCTTCACGCCGCACAGCCGGGTCAACAACTACACCCAGGCGATGATGGACCTGGGGGCCACACTCTGCACCCGCAGCAAACCCAGCTGCCTGCTTTGCCCGCTGGAGCGCAGTTGTGAGGCGCACATGCTGGGCCTGGAAACGCGCTACCCAATCCCCAAGCCGCGTAAGACCGTGCCGCAGAAACGCACGCTCATGCCGATGCTCGCCAACGAAGACGGCGCGATCCTGCTTTATCGCCGCCCTTCCAGCGGCTTGTGGGGCGGCCTGTGGAGCCTGCCGGAACTGGATGACTTCGATGACCTTCAGCATCTGGCCACGCAACACGCGCTGCAACTGGGCGAGCACCATGAACTGCCGGGACTTATCCACACCTTCAGCCACTTCCAGCTGAGCATCGAACCCTGGCTGGTCAAGGTCCGCGAGTCCGCCGATCACGTGGCCGAGGCCGACTGGCTCTGGTATAACCTCGCCACCCCGCCACGCCTGGGCCTTGCTGCCCCGGTGAAAAAGCTGCTCAAACACGCAGCCGACGTATTGAACGCAGGAGAGTCGTCATGACCCGCACCGTAATGTGCCGCAAATACAAAGAAGAACTGCCCGGCCTGGAACGCGCCCCGTATCCGGGTGCCAAGGGCGAAGACATCTTCAACCACGTCTCGCAGAAAGCCTGGGCCGATTGGCAGAAACACCAGACCCTGCTGATCAACGAACGCCGCCTGAACATGATGAACGCCGAAGACCGCAAATTCCTCCAGACCGAGATGGACAAGTTTCTTTCCGGCGAAGAATACGCCCAGGCCGAAGGCTACGTTCCCCCCGAAAAATAAAGCGTTTCACGCAGTGAAGGTCGTAAGCGTCGGTAATAATTCAAATTTTTTAAAAAACACGCTTGACGACCTCCTGAAAAACACGTCTAATGCGCCCCGTTGCCCAGATAGCTCAGTCGGTAGAGCAGGGGATTGAAAATCCCCGTGTCGGCGGTTCGATTCCGTCTCTGGGCACCACCTTCCGTTTTCAGGTGATGCCAAGCACACCTGAAAGCACACAAAAAGCCCGCCTCGTGCGGGCTTTTTGTTGTCTGGGGTTAACCCTCCTCGTATGCCCAAAGTTCGGCACACAACCCGTCCAGTGACAAGCTCGACCACCGAACGATGCTAGTCATTCAGCACGTAGCTAAATTGCTGAGCAGCGGCTGATACCTATGGTCTCTGGGGGCCATGCTCGCTGAAGCAGGCATCGTCTATCCAGTCCTGAAAGTCTGCTCACGCGCGAGCGCTCGAAACTTTGCGTACAACGTTTTCGCTTGCCCGCATTTCGCGCTGCATGACAGAGTGCCCACATGCACTCCCGAAGGGGAAGCCAAGTCATCTGGCGCGCTGAGGGTATCGGCAAACCAACGAACCGCCGGGGGTGTACTGCAATAGGCAACGCAGCTGGCTTGCGCGGCTGGACCATGGCACACGGAGGTGAAGTTGATACCACTATGGGATCATCAGGGGGTAATTCCGCCGATCAACGAGCGGAATCCAACATCTTTTGAGCGAGCGCCCTATCCGACAGACGTAAAGCGGTTGATTGATCGCTTCTCGACTACCTTAGAAAGATGCGAGGTGCTTGAGGGCTTCCTGTCTCATCGATCTGAAATCCATCGCATGGGTATCGTTTCGGGCATTCAGTGGCTTAACGGCAGCTTCATGGAGAACGTGGAGATGCTGGAGGGCCGTCCGCCCAATGATATGGATGTTGTGACATTCGCCGATGTGTCAGCCGCCATTCAGCAATCATTGACCGCTGATGATGTTCAAAAGCTGACAGACACAGAATGGATCAAGACATCGTATAGAGTCGATTTTTATATAAATCTGCTCTCTGACCCACCCGAAACACTCATTGAGCCTGCGGCGTACTGGTACAGTATGTGGTCGCACAGAAGATCTCAGCAATGGAAAGGATTTCTGAGCGTGAAACTCGATCCATTGCATGACCAAGCTGCGGCCGACCTTTTGGGGATTCGAAAGCGGGAGCTCCAGAATGAATAGAACTGAATTCACTCACGCACAGGCAGAAATCGGTTTCCTGGACCGCATCGCTCAGAAGCCAGGTCTGAGCAACCTTTCACGTCTTTCGCTGCAAGCCAGGAAGAATCAGGTAGGCGCAAGTCTTCGAGAGCCTGGCCGCGGCGCATTCTCACCCGCTAAAGCAGTGGTTACTTACCGCGGAACTCCAGTCAGAGGGGTACACGGTATAGGTGCTGAGTTCGGGGCCGCGGTAACCACAAAATTTTCCGATGCCGTATCGGCTATTGCAGCCTCTATAAGCGGTGTTCTGAATGATTTTGGGCCAATCCCAAACAAAGCTCAAAACCAGATACTGATCACAGGGACGGCACTGGGCTCATTTGGCTTTGAATTTGAGGAAGCGCCAAGTGGTGACCCTCAGCTCACGCTGGAAGGAACTACGCCCGTCTCGCAAGCTTTCGAGCTGGTTGCAGAACTTCTTGAGGCATCCACCAAGGGTGATGAGGAGTTGTCGGAGCCAGCGTCGCGGCTTGGTACAAGGGCTATTGCCACGGTCTCAGAGTATCTGGACAAGCTGATAGCGTACGAAGCCTACTGCTCCGTAACAACCAGAGACCACGTATTTTCCTTCACCAGCGTTGATCAGGTTCGCATTAGCAGATCGCGCCTGAGCGTGGAAAACATCACTGAAACCGATATCGAGTTCAGTGGCGAATTTCTTGGCGCCTTTCCTGCCGAACGTCGTTTCGAGTTCAAAACCCAGGAAGGCACAATTATCCACGGACGGATTGCTGCCGCAATCGAGAACCCGGCAATAATTAACACCCGGCTAAATCAGACATTCACTATTGGCGTAAGCGCGAGAACAGTGGGAAATGGCAGGCCGAGATACACAATTTCCAAACTTCCTTGGTAAATACTGGCCCAGCCTGCAGCTGGGCTTTTCATTTCTCCCTCCCTGATCCGATCCTTGGATATCGACCTGCCGAGGTCATGTACAGTCAATCTGCGAAGAAAGGTATCAATCCGAATCGCTTCCAGATAGCGCTCGGCCACAGGTGCGAAACGATGCTCCGAGCCTCTCAAAACCAGCCATCCAGAGCCCTGCCACCCCCATCCCATTGAACTAATTTTCCCTGCCCACCCTCGAAGCCATACATTTGCTTCCACAAGGAAAATTCCGTGCTCAAGTTAACCGCCTCCGCCCTCATCCTCGCCGCCACTCTGGGTCTGGCTGCCTGCGACAGCAAATCCGAACAGAAGGCACAGGACGCTCAGGCGCATCAGGAGAAATCCCAGGAGAAGATGGAGTCTGCTCAGGACAAAGTGAACGAAGCGGCCAAAGAGAACACCGAAGCGGCCAAGGATAAAGCCGAGTCCAAGGAAGCGGCTGCCGAAGAGTCGAAGACCTTCGTGCCGACGTCCGAAGTGACCAATACCATTCAGCCTGAAAAAAAGTAAAACAGTGAAAACTCTTCACAAAGTTTTCACAGCGGCCGCGTCATTGTAGAGCTGCTCCCAAGTGTGAATCCTTAAGCCCGCTCCCCCATCGCGGGCTTTTCTTTGCCCGGAATCTGGCGGGCAAACGACCTCCGCATTAGCCCCGAACTCATTGCCGAATGCTTTTCCTGGCAAATCAGACCTGCGCGTCTTCTGGCGTCAAAAAAAATACTTGATTTATTTTTTCGATTGTAGCAATGCACATTCATGCTGCAGCCTTTCGAGTCGATAGCCTCATCACAGTAAGTCCGCAAATACACCAAGGGGCACGTTATGTTCGGAAATAAGAACAAAGCTGAGCTGACGGCCATGAAGGCCCAGGTAGATGGACTCAACGGACTGACAAGCGCGCTGGAAAAATCGATGGCGGTGATCGAGCTGAGTCTCGATGGCAAAATACTTCGTGCCAACGATAACTTCCTCGCGGCGATGGGCTATCGGGCCGAAGAACTGACAAGCAAGACGCATCGCGACTTCTGCGAACCGGAAATGCTCCGCAGCCGCGAGTACGCTGATCTCTGGGCGTCCTTGAAGGCCGGGAAATTCATCTCGGGCACCTTCAAGCGCGTCGGCAAGAATGGCCACAGCGTCTGGCTCGAAGCCAGCTACAACCCGGTAACCGATGCGCAGGGCAACGTAGTCAAGGTGGTCAAGTACGCCCTGGACGTCACCACACGCGTGATGTCGGAGAACGAAACCAACAGCAAGCTGGCAGCGGTAGACCGGGCGATGGCTATCTGCGAATTCGAACCCAACGGCAATGTGATAACCGCCAACAACAACTTTCTGAACGTCATGGGTTATGCGCTGACCGAGATCAAGGGCAAACACCACCGAACCTTCTGCGAGCCGACACTGGTCAACAGTCCGGAATACACCGAGTTCTGGCGCAAGCTGAACCACGGCGAGTTCATCGGCGACCAGTTCAAACGTATCGGCAAACAGGGTCGGGTTGTCTGGCTGGAAGCAACCTATAACCCGGTTTTTGATGTCGACGGCAAACTCTACAAAATCGTCAAGTTCGCCAGCGACATTACCCAACGCGTCGAAAAACAGGAAGCGGACGCGCACGGTGCATCGCGCGCTTACCATATCTCGGCAGAAACCGAGAAAGTGGCCGAACAAGGAACTCTGGTCATTCAGGACACGGCGCGGGAGATGCGTCAGATCTCCGAAAACATCGGTGCATCGGCGAAGCTGGTGAGTCAGCTGGGCGACCGCTCCGAGCAGATCACCGCTATCGTCAACACCATTCGCGGCATCGCCGATCAGACCAACCTGCTGGCGCTCAACGCAGCCATCGAAGCGGCACGGGCGGGTGATCAGGGCCGCGGGTTTGCTGTGGTGGCCGACGAAGTCAGGCAACTGGCGGGACGTACCAGCGGCTCGACCACCGAAATTGCCGAAATGATCGGCAAGATCCTCGCCGAAACACGCGAAGCCGTGGCGAGCATGGACGCCACGCAGGAAGGAGCCATTCGCGGTGTGACGCTGGCAGACCAGGCCGGGCAGGTCATTGTGCAGATCCGCGACGGCGCTAGCGATGCGGTCGAGGCGGTCAGCATGTTCGCCAACCGCATGGATGAAGCCGAAGCGTTCGCAAAGCCGGGTAAGCGGTGACGCGTCGGTAATGCCCCGCAAATCAAAAACCCGCACGTTGCGGGTTTTTTATCGACCGCTGATTACTGCACAAACCTTGGTTATCGGGCCCGTCTGCGCTTCAATAGCGCCCATTGCACCCCACGCCAGCCAAAGGACCGCTCATGGCCTCGCCAGACAAGCAGCAAAAACGTGCCAAGCGCGCAAAGATCAAGGCCAAGCAGAACCGCTCGGGCAAGGCTGCAACCAGCCTGGTTCATCCGGTGTTTGCCTCGGCGCTGGTCAACCAGCCGTTCGACGACGTCGAGCTCGACCTTAATACCTTCGACTTCAGCGACATTGTCGAGAACGGTTTTGACCCGGCCGACTACGACGACCTGTTCACGGCCATGAAGCAAGCGGAGGCCATCAGCCAGCTCGCGCTGTGCGTCGTCTTCCTGCAGTACCCGGTGCTGGCACTGGTGATTTCCGAAGAGGACGAAGACCCGGCCACGGACTTCATGATGGGCCTGCTCATCGTGTACCGCGCCATGTACCACGATGAAGACGAAGACAGCGCAATCGAGTGGATCGAAAGCCCTGCCTTCCAGAAGGATTACACGCTGGCGTCCGACCTGCTGATGAAGAGAGACACCAGAGCCGCACGCTGATGCAAGATCGTGCCAATGCGTGGCATTGGCACGAACGTCATCCGCCCAAGGGCGCGATCAACCCAGCGCAGCAGCGCCCACGCGTCCGTCCTTGCGGCGACGCGATACGATCAGGCCAGCGCCGATCACCAACAGGCTGAGCACGCCGGTGGCGATGATTTCGAGGCGATGCTCTTCCTGCAGCAGCATGATGGTCAGCACCGCGACGATGAACGCGATCACTGCCCAGGTCAGCCATGGGAACAGCCACATCTTGAAGTCGATGGCCTCGCCCGCAGCAATGCGCTTCTGGCGCATACGCAGCTGCGACACTGCGATTACCAGGTACACCAGCAGTGCGATGGCACCGGAGCTGGCGAGCAGGAAATCAAACACGGCCGCAGGCGCGATGTAGTTGGCGAACACGGTCAGGAACGCCGCCGCAGTCGACATGATCACCGCCCAGTGAGGCGTACCGCCCTTGCTGGTGCGCTTGGACACGGCCGGTGCATCGCCACGCTTGCCCAGCGAGAACAGCATGCGCGAAGCGGTATACAGGGCCGAGTTCAGGCAGCTGGTCACAGCGACCAGGACCACCAGATCGACGATCAGCTTGGCGTTCGGGATGCCCATTGCATCGAGCACGGTCTGATACGAACCCACCTCGGCCAGGCGCGGGTCGTTCCACGGCACCAGCGATACAACGATGAAGATCGAAACCAGATAGAACAGGAAGATCCGCCAGATCACCGAATTGGTGGCCTTGGTGATCTGCTTGCCAGGGTTCTTGGACTCGGCCGCGGCGATGGTCACGATCTCGGTGCCCATGAACGAGAACATGGTGGTCAGCATCGCTGCCAGAACCGCGCCCATACCGTTTGGCAGGAAGCCGCCGGTATCGAACAGATGGCTGACGCCGCTGACGTTGCTGGTGGGCAGCAGACCGAAGATCGCCGCAACACCCAGCACCACGAAGGCGATGATCGCCACCACCTTGATCAGCGCGAACCAGAATTCGAATTCACCGTAGTTCTTCACGCTGAACAGGTTGGTCGCCGTCAGCAGCAAGGTGATGACCAGCGTGAACATCCAGATCGCGATGTCGGGGAACCAGGCATGGAGGATGGTTGCAGCAGCGTTGGCCTCCAGCGGGATGACCAGCACCCAGAACCACCAGTACAACCAGCCGATGGTGAAACCGGCCCAGTGACCGATAGCGCGGTCGGCATAGGTTGAAAACGAACCGGTGTCAGGCGAGGCAACGGCCATTTCGGCCAGCATGCGCATCACCAGCACCACCAGCGTACCTGCAGCGGCATACGCCAGCAGCACGGCAGGCCCGGCTTCGGCAATCGCGTGGCCGGAGCCGACGAACAACCCGGCGCCAATCACGCCAGCAATCGACAGCATCGTAATGTGTCGAGGT
Organism: Pseudomonas syringae pv. coryli str. NCPPB 4273; assembly: GCF_000972175.1. Lineage (NCBI taxonomy): Bacteria > Pseudomonadati > Pseudomonadota > Gammaproteobacteria > Pseudomonadales > Pseudomonadaceae > Pseudomonas > Pseudomonas syringae pv. coryli. The sequence goes on from NZ_AWQP01000017.1 coordinate 88,107, forward strand.
TTCAGCCCTTGTTCGAGCTCGGAAGAGTTAGCGGTACTGCTCATAAAACCACCTGTGCAAGACGAGCGAGGCACACCGGAGCGTTACGTAAAAAGAAACCTACGGTGCCGTTCTTTATATTTGACGCAAGAATTGCGCCAAAATATTTCGAAAACGACGTCGCTTAGAGAATACGAGGGCTGTGGCTTGACCCGTGAAGCCTGCAAGGCGATGGCTTTTATACGCAGTCTGTAGGATTTGTTACCAAACGCCTCAGATTCGTCTCTATGCACGCACCAAAAACGCCCCAAACCTTCTTCCAAGCGCGAACATGGTGCAGAAATCAGACCGCCGCTCAGCAAATGCTACTTCCAACACCAGCCCAAAGCTGGCAACATCGCGCCTTTTTCGCGCACGCCCCCGTTTTACAGGGCACCGTGCTTGCCTTCTTGCGACCGTCCGCTGCCCGGATCTGACAACCCGTCGAGCGCCTCCACGCTGGACACAATACGTCGATGGTTGTCCTTTGAACGCTGTGCTAGCTTGGCGTTCGCTGGCAGCCAGCGCGCACACTTCAACGAGGACCCCACATGGCCGAGGCCACGCCCGCCCTGGAAATCCGCAACCTGCACAAGCGCTACGATCAGCTTGAGGTGCTCAAAGGCATCTCGCTGACGGCGCGCGACGGCGACGTCATATCGATCCTCGGCTCCTCCGGTTCCGGCAAGTCCACGTTGCTGCGCTGCATCAACCTGCTGGAAAACCCGCATCAGGGCCAGATTCTGGTGGCCGGCGAAGAATTGAAGCTCAAGGCCGCGCGCAACGGCGACCTGATTGCCGCCGATAACCGGCAGATCAATCGCCTGCGCAGCCAGATCGGTTTTGTGTTCCAGAATTTCAACCTGTGGCCGCACATGAGCGTGCTCGATAACATCATCGAAGCCCCGCGTCGCGTCCTCGGTCAGAGCAAGGCCGAAGCCATCGCGGTGGCTGAAGAGCTGCTGGCCAAGGTCGGTATCGCCGACAAGCGCCATGCCTACCCCGCACAACTTTCCGGCGGACAGCAGCAACGCGCCGCCATTGCGCGTACGCTGGCCATGCAACCAAAGGTTATCCTGTTCGACGAGCCGACCTCGGCCCTCGACCCGGAGATGGTTCAGGAAGTACTCGGCGTCATCCGCGCACTGGCTGAAGAAGGCCGGACCATGCTGCTGGTGACCCACGAAATGAATTTTGCACGTCAGGTATCAAGTGAAGTGGTGTTTTTGCATCAGGGAATGGTCGAAGAACAGGGCACACCGCAGCAAGTATTCGAAAACCCGCTGTCGGCAAGGTGCAAACAATTCATGTCGAGTCACCGCTAACGGAGCAACACCCATGCAGTCGTACAAAAAGATCTTGCTGATCGCAGCGGCCACCCTTGCCTTCAGCGGCAGTGCCTTTGCTGAAAAAATGAAAATGGGCATCGAAGGTGCCTACCCGCCGTTCAACAACAAGGACGCGAGTGGCCAGGTGGTGGGCTTCGACTATGAGATCGGCCAGGCCCTGTGCGCCAAGATGAAGGTCGAGTGCGAAGCGGTGACGTCAGACTGGGACGGCATCATCCCGGCGTTGATAGCCAGCAAGTTCGACTTCCTGATCTCGTCGCTGTCGATCACCGAAGCGCGCGAGGAAGTGGTCGATTTCACCAACCCGTATTACTCGAACAAGCTGCAATTCATCGCGCCGAAAACCTCCTCGATCGACGTGTCGAGCATTGAAAAGGCCAAAGAGAGCCTTGCCGGCAAGTCAGTGGGTGCACAGCGCTCGACGCTGGCTGCCACCTGGCTGGAAGACAAGCTCGGGATCATGGACCCCAAACTCTATGACACTCAGGAAAACGCCTTCCTCGACCTGTCCTCCGGTCGCGTAGACGCCATGCTGGCTGACAAATACGTCAGCTTCGAGTGGCTGAAAAGCGAAGCGGGTCAGAACTTCGAGTTCAAGGGCGAGCCTGTCGTGGAAGACGACAAGATCGGCATCGCAGTGCGCAAAGGCAACACCGAACTGCGCGATCGCTTGAACGTTGCCCTGAAAGAAATCATCGAAGACGGCACCTACAAGAAGATCAACGACAAGTATTTCCCTTTCAACATCCTCTGATTCACCGACCGCGTCGCCGCTGCTTCCTGTTGAAGCGCGGCGGCCGGCCCTGACAAAGCCTGCCCATGAACATTGATCTCCACGGATTCGGCCCGGCCCTTGCGGCTGGCGCGCTGATGACGGTCCAGCTTGCTCTCTCGGCCCTGTGCCTGGGGCTGGTGCTAGGACTGCTCGGCGCCTTGGCCAAGACCTCGCCCTACAAGCCGCTGCAATGGCTGGGCAGTACCTACTCGACCCTGGTACGCGGCATTCCCGAACTGCTTTGGGTGCTGCTGATTTACTTCGGCACCGTCAACGGCATGCGCGCCCTGGGCAAACTGTTCGACATTCCCGACCTGGCCCTCAGCGCCTTTGCTGCCGGGGTCATCGCCCTGGGCATTTGCTTTGGTGCCTACGCGACCGAAGTGTTTCGCGGCGCGATTCTGGCCATCCCCAAAGGTCATCGTGAAGCCGGGCTGGCGCTGGGCATGTCACGCTCGCGCATCCTCTTCAAACTGGTCCTGCCGCAGATGTGGCGCATCGCCCTGCCCGGCCTGGGCAACCTGTTCATGATTCTGATGAAAGACACCGCGCTGGTCTCGGTGATCGGCCTGGAAGAAATCATGCGCCACGCGCAGATCGCCGTGGGTTTCACCAAGCAAGCGTTCACCTTCTACATGGTCGCGGCCTTCATGTACCTGGGCCTGACCGTGCTGGCCATGGCCGGCATGTACTTCCTTGAAAAACGCGCCAGTCGCGGCTTTCTGAGGAGTGCGTCATGAACTGGGAAGTCATCATCAAGTGGCTGCCACGTCTGGCACAAGGCGCGACCCTGACCCTGGAGCTGGTGGCGATTGCCGTCATCGCCGGGATGATCCTCGCCATCCCGATGGGCATCGCCCGCGCATCGCGTCACTGGCCGGTGCGCGCCCTGCCCTACGCCTACATCTTTTTCTTCCGCGGCACACCGCTACTGGTGCAACTGTTTCTGGTCTATTACGGGCTGGCGCAGTTCGAGTCGGTGCGCCAGAGTGCGTTGTGGCCGTACCTGCGCGACCCGTTCTGGTGTGCGGTGGTGACCATGACTCTGCACACCGCCGCCTACATCGCCGAGATCCTGCGTGGCGCCATGCAGGCCGTGCCGCCAGGCGAGGTCGAAGCGGCACGGGCGCTGGGCATGTCGAAATGGAAGGCGCTGTTCTACATCGTCCTGCCACGCGCGGCACGCATCGGCCTGCCGGCCTACAGTAACGAAGTGATCCTGATGCTCAAGGCCAGTGCGCTGGCCAGCACCGTCACCCTGCTGGAACTGACCGGCATGGCGCGCACGATCATCGCCCGCACCTACCTGCCGGTGGAAATCTTCTTCGCCGCCGGCATGTTCTACCTGGTCATGACCTTCGTGCTGGTGCAGGGCTTCCGGCTGCTGGAAAAACTATTGCGTGTAGACGCCAGCCAGGGTCGCTGATATGAAAGGTGCTGGCATCGATCCAGCCAGCACCTTGCACCACGAGGCCGCCACCATGCCCTCTGAACCTCCCTTGCAGGATGAACACCTCGACAGCCACTTCGGTGCGCTGGACAGCTTCCTGTTCGCGCATCAGGCCTTGTGGCGGCCCAAGCCGTTCACGCACCTGGCCCTGCCGTGGGAAGACAAATACCCGGACCTCGCGCACTGGCTGCGACAACGCACGCTGGAACAGGCCGAGGCCGCGCACAATCATCCGGAACACCTAGACGCGCCCTTCCCGTTCAAGCAACTGGCCGCCGAAGCCGTCGCGCTGAGCCACGTTGCCGAACTGCCCGTGCACGCTCTGCAGCCGGTCGAGCCGCGCATGAGCGTCGATGTGCCGGGGCGCAAGTGGCAGCAGATCGAAGCCTTCGCCAGCCATCTGGACATGCGTGACAGCACAATTCACTGGCTGGACTGGTGCGCTGGCAAAGGCCATCTGGGGCGCCGCCTGACCGGGCCCGGCCAGCGTCTGACCTGTCTGGAGCACGACCAGGCGCTGATCGAAGCAGGCCTGGCCCTGAGCACGCGGCAAGGCATCGACGCCAGACATGTGCAGCAGGATGTCATGGCCGACGACACGTGGCGCTACCTGCAACCCGAACACACGCCTGTGGCGCTGCATGCCTGCGGCGACCTGCACATTCAGTTGATGGAGCTGGCCAGCCAGACGGGCTGTCGGCGTATGGCGATTGCGCCGTGCTGCTATAACCGCACCCGGCACGAGCTTTATCAGGCGCTGTCCAGCGATGGCAAGGCGTCCGGCCTGAAGCTGTCGCGAGACGAGCTGGGTCTGCCGCTCAGTGAAACCGTGACGGCTGGCGCACGCGTACGCCGTCAACGCGACATCTCGATGTCCCGTCGCCTGGGCTTCGACCTGCTGCAGCGCCGCCTGCGCGGCATTGATGACTACTTGCCCACACCCTCGCTGCCGACGTCATGGCTGGATGCGTCTTACGCGGACTACTGCAACCATCTGGCAAAACTCAAGCATCTGCCTGCACCGGGTCAGCAGGACTGGGCTGCTCTGGAAACCGCTGGCTGGAAAAGACTGGCCGAAGTGCGCAATCTGGAACTGGTCCGCGATCTGTTTCGGCGTCCGCTGGAGATGTGGCTGGTGCTGGACAGGGCGATGTATGTGCGTGAGCAGGGTTACAGCGTGAGCGTTGGCACTTTCTGTGACAGCCGAATTACACCGCGCAACCTGCTGATTTTGGCCCGAAAATTGTGACTCAAATCGGTTGAGCAACCTGTGGATAAGTCTGTTGATGAAAATGTGGATGAGTGCGTTAAAGCTTGGCGCGCCAGTTACTGAAGCCCCTTATTTTTTTCCGCAGTCCTTCCCGTAACCCGCAAAAACAATGCCTTGCGGCTCAATGCGCCCGACTGCACATAATTACCCGGCTGCGCAAATCTTTATCAGCAAATTGTGCATAAAGATTTGGTAAAGGCTCTGGCGCAAGCGTTTTGCGCGGCCCAATCGTGCACATGCAGGCGCTTGTGCACGAGCTGTCCGACGTGAGATTTCAGGCCTCTTCGACACACTCCAGCGAGCGCTCGACCATGACTTTGGCCATTTCCAGCATGTGCATGGAAGCGAACGCCAGATCGCGTTGCGAACCGGTCAGTTCATCGCCGAGTTCGTGAGCGGTGGCCGATGCGCAGCGCAGGAAATCCAGCGCGTGCACCAGGGTGGCTTCCAGGCTGATGAAGTCGAACTTGCTGTCGTGGGGTTCCTTGGCCGGTCGGGAGATTGGCAGGTAACACTCCATGGCGCGCTTGACCACAGCCTTGTCGAAGACCGGTGCGGTGCTGGACGGTTTGTTGGGCGGATCGGGGGTTACTTTGACCATGCTTAGCTCTCTCCTCAATGGAACTGCCACTGGGTCGCGACTAAACGATTGAGGTGGCAGCTGTGCGAAAGGTTAGTCGACCGGGAGCTAAGACCGGCGCACCCGAAGGTGCCCTCACGCACAGCCGCCATAGAGTGCAGGAAGAAGACCTGAACAAAACAGCGACGCGATACGCCTTAACTCAAATCCGGGCGACTAAACCCGATCGCTGATGGGCAGCGACGGGCGGAGAGTAGAAGCCCAGATAGAGGGGCGCAAGCGGTCGGGGATTCTCTCGGAAATGTCCTTCAAAAGAAAGAGACGGTGCCTGCAAAAACCGGCCTGAAAGCGTTGCAAAAGGTGAGTTCACAGTACGACGCTTTGATTCTGGCCGAAGGCCGTAGGAGCGAACTTGTTCGCGAAGACTGAATACGCAGCGCCGCATTCCTGTCATGACTCACTACTAAAACTGATCATCCTTCAACCGCGCAAACGGCACACTGCGGTTCTGCAGCTTGCGCAACGTCAGCTTGTAGGCACTGGACTTGATCTGACTGCCCATCGGCGTCTCCTCCAGCAAAATCCGACCCGAGGCAAATGCACAGCCGGTACTCATCATCTTGTACTTGAGCAGGTACAGCCCCGGGTCCATCTTGGCGAACGTAAACACCGCCCCGGCCGGCACAAACGCATGCCGAAACGCCCTGCGCCCCACCGCATCCGTAACCTTGGCATACACCGCCGACTCGCCCGCCGAGTTATCCACAGTGATCTGCGACCAACCGTTGTCCTTGAGCACCGGCATGTCCTTCACATAGCCCGCCTTGTCCGGCCACGGCGCGCCCATCGGATCAAGCGCCGGCACACCACACTCGGACGCCGCCGCATCCACCGGCTTGGCCGGGCTCGCTACAGGCTCCTCGACCGGCGCGGCAGGCGTCGCAGGTGCGGGCTTGACCCATGTCTGCGCAACCGGCGCAGGCTCGGACGGCACAAACGACTTGCCCGCACCCGGGTCGTAGCCCATCCACGCGCCACCCGCGCAGAACACCACAAACAACAGCGCCCAACGCCACGCACTGCGACGACGCTTGTCACGGGAAGGGGATGCAGAAGCATGGGAAGAAGACTTGGGCGCCGGCCCCGAACGAGCCGCCTGAGACGGCGCAGCAGCAGTGGCTGCAGAAGTGGCCGCATACACATGCACCGCCTGCCCACGCGCTGCATGCGCCTGCTTGCGGCGCGCAGCGTCGATACGCGCCTTGTGCTCATTGGCAGCGAGCTGCGCATCATAAGCCGCACGCCGCGAAGGGTCAGCCAGCACATCGTGAGACGCGTTGACGACGCCCATCATGTCCGAGGCGTAAGGATCTGGATTCCTGTCCGGGTGCAGCTTCTGCGCCAGCTTGCGATAAGCCTTCTTGATCTGCTCAGGAGAGGCATCGCGAGCGACACTCAGCAGCTCGTAATGCGTAGGCGTTCTCTGCATTGCACTTGCTGTCCATGGCTGACTGCCATTTTCGATACAGCTGTATCGGCCAAAAAGCCGGTAGCTCCAGTGCAAATCCGACGCAACAGCAACCAGCCCACAAGAAAATGCCCGAATCCAGAGGATCCGGGCATTTCTTGAAACATCGATGAAGCCTTCGTCGGCATCCAGACGTACATTCATGCGATTCAGACAGCCATCCTCAGCCCCACCCTGCGCAAAGCCAACAGGCCAGGCGCACCTGCAAATATCCTTCAACAACTCTTCAGCGAATGACCAGCCTGCGGCAAACAACACCCCAAACCCGGTTACGATCCATCGCATCACTCATCAGATAGTCCTTTATCTGCATGGCTGAAAAGCTAACGACCCGTGCTGCTGACTCAGTAGCCTGGGCCGTTGAGAACAAGCCTATGCAAAGCCCTCCTGCCCCGCAACTGCCCAAAAATGGCGGGGTCGGATGGGTGCCTGTTCCTACGCCAAATCGCCATCAACGCTGGACCCATTGGTTTGCGCGACCAGGTTAAAAATCCAGCGTTCTGTCAGGCACAAGCGACGAGCGCCAAAGGCAAAATCAACCCCCGAATTCAACGCCATCCGCCCTGCCACGCAGACCAATCTGTCAAAACCGAAGGACACGTCCTGCACCACCACCCGCCCGCATCCGACCCGAGGCGCCAATGGTCGATTTTTTTCAACTGAATCAGACAGCTAGGCTTTACAAGCGCATCAGACTCTATATACTCGCAGCCCATTACGCCGGTATAGCTCAGTTGGTAGAGCAACTGACTTGTAATCAGTAGGTCCCGGGTTCGACTCCTGGTGCCGGCACCATACAAGGTTTCAAAGGTGGTTTTTGCAGCCTTTGAAACCTCCGAAAAACCCGCCTTTTGGCGGGTTTTTTCGTTTTGCGATCTTGGATGCTGACCTGGCACGGCTTGATACGATTTGGGCAGAGCACTGGTCGGATCCATAAGATCGACTGCTCTAGAATTTCGCCCCTCAACGGCAGTGATGCTGACTTCATCTATGGATAAGGAATGCTGGATGGGCGGCAAACCTAGGCCTAACCCCTCTATCGTTAGCGGCATGACCGTTGCGTTTGTAGAGGGCGGCCGTAAGTACTATGTTGATGCCGAAGCGCAGCGATACTATTCATGGGACTCGCTCCACGGTGAATTTGAGGTCTTTGACCGGCGTTGCTTTCATTTGGGATCGGTCTATTTCCTGCCGGAGCTCTGAGTGGGTCGCATGTAACATACTTGCACCACATTCAGCAGGTCAAAACCATTCAGACTGCAGTTGGCGACCGCTGGACTCGAGACAATCCGCGGACGTGGAAGCAAAAGTATCTCGTGTGATTTTTAAATCGCTGTGTGAATTAGCACGCGGAATCGACATACTATGACTTTGTACTGACGATGCGGTTACTTACTAAAAGGTTAGGGAAGTCTTGGCAATTCGATCGCTAGGCATCGGACTGCAGAAGGAGACATCCATTGTGCACAGAGTGGTTTACGCGTCTTCATCACTTGGTGCGAGAGTATTGACGTGCTTGAAACACACCGAGGATTTAGAGGCGGTCAGCACGTACGCGATACTGAAGGAGATAAGGCCTGCTGGGCACGGTTCATTAAGATCTATAGGTTTAATTTTTAGGTTCGAAAGCTTTCTATGCAGGCTGAAAAGTCTCAATGAAATATATTGCTGAAAATCCGTACTTTTTAGCTATGGCGTCGTAGAAAGTTGGCTCAATATGTCTTGCAAACGCGAGCAATCCCCTAAGATTGTACATTTCCTCATTTGTCATGTCGCCTACGACACTTTTATGTATAAGTGACCGTATGTACCGCTTGCGCTCTCGACCAAGCGAGACTTTATCTTCGTTGCTGATAACCAACCCTGTTACATGACGATTGTTTTTCTTTGACGAGAACACCGTTTTAGCGTCATTGACTTTCAAGGTTGGATACGCAATATGCCCACACAACTCTTTCACATGGTTTGGCACTCCTAACAGAACACCTTTAATATTCGTTGTAAGGGTTATATCATCCGCATATCTAGTGTAGGTCACTGATAGCTTGTCACAGTATTCCTGAAGAATGCAATCGAACTCATACATAAGCGTATTGGAGATCAACGGAGATGACGGAGCCCCTATGCTTAATCTATGTATAGGATCTTTTTTCCTAGCCCAAAAGAATAGTTTTTTTACCATATAGGCATCTTCGGCTGTTATTGATCCTTTATACTTTGATATGTGCTTGACTAGATCTGAAGGCCGCATTGAAGGAAAGAAATCTGAGAAATCCATCTTGAGAAGATATTGATTCTTCACATGAGCCTCTGCGTTATCTTTGATACTTAACCCTTCTCGGTAAGCGGTGGCGCATGCGTGAATCGGTAACTCAGACAAGAATTCATCTGCGACCATTCGCTGCATCATCTTTAAGACGTCAGTCGGCTGAGCAATTATCCGCACACCCTTGCCACTTCGTTTAGGGACCGGATACACTTTATAACGGTAAGGAGCAGTTTTTATAAATGAACGCAGTTCGCTAGTGCTCATCATAAGCTTCTGCGATAGCAACTCAAGTATACTCATCAGATCGCTCCAACTTCAGGGGGGACTGAGGGTGCTGGAGCAGCTGTTGGATGAGTAGTCGCGTATGCTGCTGTTATGACCTGAAGTCTTTTGGACTCACTGTCGTTAGTTATATAGAACCGCATAGCGGCCAGTTTTGCTTTTGTGTGTTCAAACTTCCCGGCAAAGTCGACTTTAACAACATCCGTTATCGCGTAGTAATATTCGACATGTCCGCGCTTGATCATATTAACCAGCTTAAATTTAGTGAGTAAAAATATAAGCCTCTTAATTTTCTCTCTTTGTATTTCAAGCCCAAGCTTACCAAGAAAGCTATCTATTTCTGTAAGTTTCAGCGCCCGAAATGTTCTTACGAGTTCGTAAATCACAAAACTGATATGACCTTCATTGTCTCGATTAAACTGTTCTGACTTATCTTGCTCAGACACGATACTCAGAATGTCATTGCGCATTTCTTTTAGTGTCACTTTAAGCGACCCCTTAAGGTCCATCTTTTCAGTGTTTTCAATTTTCTCCCAAGGATAAGAGCATACGCTTGAGTCTTTAATATCCTGGAGATGACGCAAAGGGCCTAGCTTAATAAATGAATCTTCCTCGTAGTGCTTCTCATTTATAAACACCAATATTTTATTTTTCAAAGCCCGATTTCTTACAAACAAACCAAGCTCGGTAAGCGCACCTGCACTTTCCAAGATAATAATTATCAAGGATGAGATGTGAGCTATATCGCTTTCGAAAACTAAAAGGTCACGGTAGATAGAATCGTGTATCCAGTCTTTGAAGTCTTCAGCAAGAGTTATACTGTCCGCGAGGTCGCACCCAGCATTATTTAGATACGAGACTAGTGCTCCCCTTACCGACTCTGGCTCTACAAGCCGATGATCAACTATCCCACCGCAAAGAAACAGGATTGGCTGTGTGAGCACGATCCGAGAGGATTCGAGAGTGATTTGAGCGAGATATTCTTCCCTTTTATCATCGAACTTCACTGTAGTCACTCAAATGCTTGTTGCTAGTCTCATGCCAGCGAAACGTAGCGACTTGAGAAATGGCTCTTTACCAAAGATATAGCGACGAAGTCCCGCGTGGGCTTTAGGAGGAGGAACGACGACTGAGGCCCACGCGGGACTTCGTCGCAACTAAAGCCAATCAATAAGTTAGAGTCTGGCTATACACCCGACTAGAGCAATGAAGCTCCAAAGCACGTAAAGAGACCTTCATTTTAGGGCCGAAAGACTGGTAGTCAAGGCCTCAGCGCTTTTTTTTTAGGTCGCATCAAAAGCCGTTTTTCAAGATATGAATAAAAAGACTATTCGGTCGCTTTTCTACGTATCTTATGGTTGCGACTATTTGCCAAATATGATCTGACCCACAACGTAGCAACGATGGTCTTGACGCACGACCATACCTCCGCTCTCAGCACGCCCAGTCATTGAGGCGTTGGCATCGATTGATGTACGAGTTTTGGGCCATTTCATCGTCGGCAGCGGTGACCGATCGTCAATGATGATGAAATGGATGCATCCTACTCTCCACTCTAGCCCCATCGAACGCCCCCCTCATGACAAAGCTGCCTCCTACGGCTTCCAGAAATGTGCCTATTGCGAAGTTTATTCGCACATGGCACACTACAAAAACGAACCCATCAAAGGATAGACCTCGTGATCATTGATACCAATAACCTCGTGCGTGTGGCACGGCAAGCTGCAGATCTAACCACGACCGAGGCAGCGCAACTGGTACACGTCGGGCGGCGTACCTTCGAAATGTGGGAAAGCGGCGAACGCAACATTCCAGCAGCAAAACTGGAACTGTTCATGTCGAAGCTTGACGGCGCTCGGCCTAAAGAGCGAGAACTGGTCGTTGTCCTCGGGGAATTACAAGCGCCACTGGACGTTGTGGCAGGTGATACGTTTGCAGGAATTGTTGAACACAATGACGGCACGGCAACGATCAGTTCGCTTGCAATTAATCGTGTCACTGGCCGCCCTTATGTTTATCGCACCACTTTCAAGCTTGAGTACAATTCTCACGTCATCCGCCAAACCGAAAACTGGAAAAGCGTTATGGACGTATAAAAAATGGAGACGACGCACGACTATGGGACGTGCCGATCGTCAGATAGCCCGAAATATTGAATGACATAGGTTGGAGATACCTAGATTTTTTTAAAGCGAGCATGCAAGGCCTTCAGAAAAATCCGAAGACTGCGCTGTTGGAATCAAGTTTTCAAGGATAAAATAGGGACGAATGAAAATATCAGAAGATACTTAAGCTACTAAGAAATCATCCTTTTCAGTTATTTAATCTTTCGTGTTGCACCAAAACAGAAGAAGGGCCTGAAGCAATGCGGACCCTTCTTTGTGCTTCAGATATGATGTCCGGCGAGAACGTGTATAGGCCGAATATTCCGTGTATAAGTTTGCGCTCAGTGGGCATCCGGCCCCCGCTTCTGCAACATTTCGCCTATTTATATTGGGCCCTCGAAAGCAATAATTTCTGTTAGTTAAGCAACCCGAAGTGTGGCTTTACACATTTCTCAATCACTCCCCCTGCTAACAATAAGAATATTCAATCACCTATCTGTCTCTTTTAAGGTACATTCTTCATGTGCGAAGTGGAACACGTACTGTCTGCCAATGGAGTGGATATCTATCAGGGTTGGCTCGACACCGTTCGAGGCACGCGATCCAAAGCAAGAATCACTACCCGGATCGACCGAGCGGCGCTTGGCCACTTCGGCTTGACCGAGCCGGTGGGTGATCGAGGCGAGAGGTGGCATGGGTAATCTCTCGAAGAACACGGGCCTGGCCAGACCTAACCTTTACAGGTCTATCGCTGCTGGCGGCGACCCTAAGCTTTCTACCATCCTCAAGGTGCTCCAGGCACTGGGCGTGGGAATGTCAAAGGTCGTTTCGCACAGAGCTGACATGGGCAGTCAGAGCCCCGATCAGTGACGATTCCTTACCCCGAAATGGCGCCGCTTTCACGACAACGAGCAGTTTTTGTAGTCGTCAGAGCGCCATCTGCAAGTGAAGCTGTTTGGCTTCATCTGCTCTCAGCGTTTTGTGAAGGTTGTGAGCATATTCGCCAGTCGTCAGCGTCCACATGCCTGAACAGTATGTAGCCACCACCATTGGGTACATGGTTCTTGATTTCGTACTCACGCCAGTCCGCCATCGCTCGGCCACAAATGTCATGCGGCTTGCGCTCGATCAGCCAGGCGACGGCATTGATGAATTGCCCATGCGAAAACACCGCAATGCGCTGAGCAGGATGCTCCGCAAGTCGAGCCAGGAACGCCTGCGCTCTTGCCATAAACCCTGAAAAAGATTCGGCACCTGCTCCATCCGTAAACGCCGGATCTGACCTAGCCCAATAAGCTTCAACCCAATCCCGCCGCTGAGCAACGGTCGTGTTGGCACATCGCGCGGGTTCGAGGTAGGTAAATTCCTGGATGGGCCAGGTTTCAAGCGGAGTGTTGGGAAAAGTAGCTGCGGTCGCCATGGCGATTGCCTGCGCTCGGGAAAACGGCGAGGCGACAATCAAATCCGGCGCATGTGTGAATGATCGAGCCACTGCCTGCGCTTGCTCTACCACCCCCTTCAACGTGAGAGGGATAGTCGCGTGATCCACACTGGCTTCGCCTGCGTTAGCAGCGCTTTGTCCGTGACGAATTAGTCTGACCTGCTTCATTAATCAGAGACTCGCGTAAGAGGCAGAGGCTGAGCGCATTCAAGCGTACGCCCCCTTCTGGCAAAACCCGTCAGCATCAGGGGGCATACAGGCGGTTGATTACCACTCGCGCGGCGCAATCAGCTCCTCAATGTCCGCGTCAGTGAAACCATAAGCGTCTGCTATCCGTACGAAATCATCGGCAATGGTCTCGCGGGCGACGGTTTCGATCTCACTGCCGTTCTCTTCGAACACCTCCTCCAGCTCGTTGATTTGCTCTGTCGCTTTGTGAGTCAGGGCATACAACGCGTCCAGGTCGGAAGGCTTTTGTTGCTCGATTTCGCGACACAGGTTGACCAGCACGTCTTCGCACATTTTCACAACGGCATCAGGGAAATACTCGTCCTGATACATGCCTTTCAGGAAGGTGTGTTTGGCCATGGTTTCATTGGTCAACTGCATGGGTATCCCTCGTCGATGCACAGTGGGCGCACAGTCAGTCCAATTGAGGTGACAATCGGAGATGCATTGCAAGATTATTGCCCACTCTGCAGGCTGGGCGTATACGGCGGCGGAGCCAGGGCTGATAGCCTACAAGACAGTTGTGACTTATAACTCCGTTGTGAGCACCGAGGATCAGGTTTTCTAGCCATGAACGAACCCCTTGATTACAAAATAATGGATAGCATCGTCGTCTGCATCAACGATACCGCGGGCTTTGGAAGAAAGGCGTTTGAAAGCTTCAGCTTGGCGACCGATGTCGCAAGGGACATGGGCGTTGATGGTGACGATGCAAATGATCTTATGGTCGAGTTTTTCGAAAGGTTCTCTATCGATCTTAACGATTACGACCCTTATCGGTACTTTTTGGAAGAAGGTTTCAACTTCTTTTCCTTCAGACGCGCCAAAGACAGACGCGGAAACATTCCGTTGAGGGTGGGCATGTTGTATTCAGCCTTGAAAGCGAGACGTTGGGATACGCAAGCATTTGAACAAGCCACATTCAGCGATGCTCCACTGTATGAGCGCACAGAAGATATTCCGATTGATGGCTACAAGATAAAGAGCCGTTGATCTTGCCTACGTGATCCGCTTGGTATGCATGTCATACCCCAAGCGCCTTACGAAAAGTGAATGCGCTCGGTGATGACGTCAGGTCGCAGCAATCCACGTAATTCAAACCTCCTTTCAGCGTGACGGAGGTTTCCTGTGCGCGTGGCCTTGAGCAGGCCGCGACGTGCCAAGTTCTATCGGGAAACAAAAGCTCCCGAGGCAAAGCTCACGGAAACAACCTGAAAACCTTCGTCCTCCCCAAACTCCTCAAGCTTCCCACCCACCCCGTCGATACCCTCCATACAACCCCGCAATCATGGATCGATGAAATGGTTATCTCACTCACCCCCGGCAACAACACGTCTCCCACCATCACCCTGCCCAATTCCGGCATCACGCTCACTCCAAAGCCGCTCACCGATGCGCAGAAAGAAGCGTTTAAGAACGCTGCTGCCAGTACGCCCGCTGTCGTTTATCACCCGAGTACCGAAGTGCCTGCGACCACTGAGCCGATGGAAGCGGTTGATACCTGGATAGGTCGCTCGCAGTCGCCTGATTTCCCGAAGATGGCGGCGCAGCACAGTAACTCGACAGAGGCGCTGAAAACGTCGTATGAAGCGTTCACGTCGACGCTGGCGTCGGTGTATCCGGATCTGGCCAGCAAGAAGTTCGGCTTCACGATCGAGGCGGACGGTAATCTGAAGGCGATCAACAGCTCCGGCGAGTTGAGCGAGGCGGATACCAAGCAACTCAATACATTGTTGAATGCGTCCAGCGGGCTGAAAGCCGCTGCGGCTACCTATCGGGACACGGCCATTGATCTGGTCGACGCCGATTCGCCCTGGAGCGGCAGTTATCTGGGTCGCTACAACCTGAACAAGGAGAACTTCGCCAATTCTCTGGACCTGGGCGCGCTGTTTATTCCCAAGACGTCGACGCCATCGAAAGATCAGATCGACGGCATGTTCTTCAATCAGTTGGCCTACAAAGGTGAGCTGCACACCCAGGAATCGGAGGCGGCCATGCTCGCTGCACGTGCGGCGGAGAAAGCTGCCTCGGCGGGTTGATCCCCACCCGTCAGCACATCGGCAAACGTTGCTGGCGGAGGTAGTAGTTGTCGAACTCGCCGCTCTCGACGAGCTGAAACCCGAGGCGGACGTAGAAGCGGTTGGAGTCGCTTTCTTTCAGGGGCCAGATGTATAACGTGGATGCGGTGGCATCTGCTGACGCACGGTATCTCCTGATTTGTGCCAAACCTTTAGAACTCGCGCATCGAATTCGAGGTTATAGGTCATGCAGTGAAACCTTTACCCGCTGCGGAGATGCCAGGCGCTCGCGGACAGTTGCCAGTAGCGCTTCGTCTTCATCGGTCATCATGGAGGGCAGCTGGCCACGCTCAGCTACGTACTGCAGGGTTTGGCGCAGTAATTCCGAGGGGGTGGCGCCAAGCCTTTCCAGCTCGAGGTAAGCACGCGTTTTGAGATCGTCGTCGATACGAACGTTGATAGACGCCATCGGGGCACCCTCAAAACGTGGCGGGCGTAGGTAGTAGTTGTCGAACTCGCCGCTCTCAACGAGCTGAAACCCGTGGCGGACGTAGAAGCGGTTGGAGTCGCTTTCTTTCAGGGCGCCCACTCGTACTGTGGATGCGGTTGCGTCCGCTTGTGCGAACACTTGCCGAAGCACGGCAGCACCAATGCCCTGCCCTTGAACAGCCGGCTTGATGTACAGGTGATCCAGCAACAGGCCGTCGCTGGTTGGTTTCACGACCACGAAGCCGACCTTGCTGCCGGCAATCTGGATGTAGTGCGTGGATGACGCAGAAAACCCTTCACGAAAACGCTCTCGGGCGCGCACCGGATCGAACCGGCCAACGCGCTCGAGGCTTTCGCGCATGGCTTCGATACGTATGGCCACCAAGGTTTCGAAGTCTTCGGGCTGGACCGTTACCAGGGTGATGTCGGGCTCGGTGTTGCGGGTCAACGGCATTCGGGTCGCTCCCTGTTTATCGGGCAATATCACCTAGGCTGGTGGTTATGGGCAACAGGTTAATGCCGGGGCGGCCTCTACGTCAGACGTTCGAAGTGCCTGCTTGCAGCGCTCGCGCCAACCACTCCTCCCGCGTCATCTCCCAGACTTCCACCTCGAACCGTCCGCCGACGAACTCCCCTTCCTGCGTGCTCACTTTGCGCATGCCTTCGTTAATCGAGATGCGCCGGGAGGCTTCATTGGGGGCGGCTTTGGGCACTTGCATCAGGGGCATGCCCATCACGTCGAACCACTGTCGATTGATCACGCGGCAGGCCTCTTTCATGTAGCCGTGGCCTTGCCAGTCCGGGTGCAACCAGAAGCCGCGGTTGTTGCCGGGATGGGTCATCAGGGTGATGCTGCCGATGATGTCGTGGGGCGCGCTCTGTAGGCGGATCATCCAGTGCCATTCGGTGCCGTTTGCTATGGCGGGCAGTGCGACGTCCTGGATGTAGCGCAGCGCACCGTCCTGTGGATAAGGCCACGGGACGCGGTTGTTCAGGTAGCGCACGATGTCCCAGAGCGGAAAGCGTTGCTGAACCGCAGGCGCATCCTCGAGTTGCAGTGGCGTCAGCAGCAGGCGGTCGGTGTGCAGCGTGGGGATAATGGTCATGACGATGTCCCTGTTCGTCGAAACGTGCTCACTGGATGAACGGTCCCGTATGCCGGGGATTTAAGTCGAACTGCTGGCTGCAGGTGGGGGTCTATGCAGCACCTTTTATACATCGGTAACACCAGTGCCCAGAATCATAACGGATGAAACACCCGCGAAAGTGGTGGATGAGCAGCAGGTCAAATTGTTTGGCTCGCCCAAGGAACGGCTGGACTTTTATCGACGCGAAATTCACTACGAAACCACCAACCTTTCCAACCGCACCAATGCCTATTTGTCGGCGCAGTCATTTCTGGTGATCGCTTACGCGTCGTCGATGGCTAACATGAACACGGCCTGGGGCGCGATGTTTACGCTGGTGGTGCCGCCGATGCTGGCCTTGCTGGGGCTGCTCAGTACGCTGTTCGCCTGGCCGGGTATTCGGGCGGCGTGCGACATCATCCAGCACTGGCATCACAAACAGGCGCAACTGCTGCTCAGCGAGCCGGTCATCGGGCTGACCTATGACGATTCGCCGTTGTTCAGCGATTGGGAATCCAGCGAAACCGGGCCGAAAAAGTCCTTGCTGTTCTCCAAGCGCAGTCCTTGGCTGTTCAGCTTTTTCTGGATATTCCTCGGCAGTTTCGCAGTGTTTGTTCAGTTGGTCGCGGACTGAGTCAGGCGACGGCCTTTGCCAGGCCGTCGCCTTCAGATCAGAAAACGTTGATCGGGTAGTCCACGAAGATGCGTGTCTCGTTGCCTTCGCTGTTGTAGGCCTGTGCATCGTCCGAGACCCGCAGGAACGAGTTGCGCAGGCGGATCGAGAGGTCTTTGGCCGGGCCGCTCTGGACCACGTAGGTCAGCTGACTGAAGATTTCGCGTTCAGTGCCGTCGCCGCTGCCTGCGGTGCCATCGTCGATGTTGTCGCCGCGTACGTAGGCAGCCTTGTAGCTCAGGCCGGGCAGGACCAGCCCGGACAGGTCGACGCCATAGGCAGCCTGCCAGGAGCGTTCGTCCTTGCCGTTGAAGTCGGACCAGTAGGAGTTGGCGAGGTAGATGGTGTTACCGCCATCACCAAAACCACCGTCGTTGCGATAGCCTCCGTAGGCGTAACCCATGTCACCGGTGCTGCGCTGATGCGCCAGGGTGAAGGAGTGGATGCCCACAGCCCAGGTCGCGGCCAGGCTCCAGATCTTGTTGTCACGTGCGTCGCTGGCAGTGAAGTCTTTATCCAGTCGGGTCTTGTAGCCATTGAAATCGAAGGTCAGCGACTGATCTTGCGGCAAGGCGAAGACGTAGTTCAGGTTCAGGTACTGCTTCTTGAACACGTCTTCGTTGTCCGAAGCGTAGAAAGCGGCGCTGAACTCATCGGTGAATTTGTAGCTGGCGCCGTAGACGTTGATGCTTTTCAGGTCACCACTGTCGCGACCTTCGGCGCTCTTGCGCGCTTCCTGAGTGAAACGCCCGGCGACCACCTCCAGCCCATCGATTTCCTTGGAGGTGATCAGGGTGCCGGTGTAGCTTTCCGGCAGCAAGCGGGAGTTGTCGTAGTTCAGCACCGGCAATTGCGGCATCTGATCGCCGTACTTGATGACGGTATTCGAGAAGCGAGCTTTTACCGCCGCGCCTGCACGGGACAGGTCATCGGCAGCCGCGCCGCTGTCGCCCTGCTTGAAGAAGTCGATGCCGCCATTGCCACTGCGGCCCTTTCCGCCATCAAGGCGAATGCCATACAGCGCAAAGGCGTCGACGCCCACGCCAACCGTGCCCTGAGTGAAACCGGACGCGAAGGTGCCCATGAAGGCCTGGCCCCATTCGGATTTGTCTTCACGGTCGTTCTTGTAGTCGCGATTGATGTAGGCGTTACGCAGGTTGACGTTCAGGCTGCTGTCTTCAACGAAGCCCTTCGAATCCGCCTGGCCCTGAGCCACGGCCTGACCGGCGCTGATGATGCCCAAAGCGAGCATGCCCATACGTGTGTTAAGCATCTTGTCTTCCTTGTTCTGCAAATGACATGCGCTGTGGCGGCGGCCAATGGCCGTCTGGCTTCCTGCCTCTGATCAGGCGGTGGAGAGCCGCACGAGGTCATCGCAGTGGACTACGAAGCACGTACAGGGGGTGGAGCCACAGGCAGTGGGGCGCGAATCCTAGTTCGGGTGCCTGGGGGTGTCAAACGTGTGGATGGCCGGGGCCAGGTCTGGTGTATTGCTTAATCTGTCAGCACGCGCGCCAACGCTTCGAATTCAGCATCGTTGAACAGGCCTGCCGGATAGCGCTGCAGCAGCATGGCACGTACGTCCGGTCTGGCTTTCACGGGCCTGGTCGTCCTTAACCAATCCGCCACTCGCTGGCGTGCCTCGTTACTGAGCGAAGCAGAAAAACCACGGACTCGCTGTTGGCTCATACCTGCATTCATAACGAAAACCTCTTGATTCATGAGGGGCTAAATCTACTGATGCCATGTGACAGTCAAGCTAAGAAAACGGGTTTTCGCCAGTCTGATTTAGGGTCATTCGGATAAACGAGCCCAATTTAGTTATAAGGTAACGCATAAAAAAGCCCGTCAGATGACGGGCTTAATACCAGCAAAAACGGGACCAACTAGTTGCTGTTAGTTACAACTAGTTACTAAGCACTAGTTCTTGTGAGGGGCTGGCTGTTGCTGTGTCAGGCAGTGGATATTGCCCCCACCCAGCAGCAATTCACGGCCCGGTGCCATCACCACCTCATGCTCCGGAAACAGCTTTTGCAGGATCTCGCGGGCCTTTCCGTCCATCGGATCGTCGAAGCTGGGCGCAATGATGCCGCCGTTGACGAACAGAAAATTCACATACGACCCGGCCAGACGCACCGAAGGGTTGCGCTCCTGGCTGCCATGCACCTGATCGACGCCTGCGCATTCTTCTTCCGTGGCGAACAATGGGCCCGGAATCGGCATTTTATGCACGATAAACGCACGACCCTTGGCATCCAGGGTGTTTTCCAAAATACTCAATGCCGCGTGGCAGCGTGAGTAGTTGGGGTCTTCGGGATCATCGGTCCAGGCCAGTAACACCTCGCCCGGACGGATGTAGCAGCAGAAGTTATCCACATGCCCGTCGGTTTCATCGTTGAACAGGCCGTCCGGCAACCAGATGACTTTATCCACAGCCAGGTAATCGCCAAGGATCGTTTCGATCTGTTCGCGGGTGAGGTGCGGGTTGCGGTTGCGATTGAGCAGGCACTCTTCGGTGGTGATCAGTGTGCCCTCACCATCGACGTGGATCGAGCCGCCTTCAAGCACGAAGCCTTCGGTGACGTAACGCGGGCAGCGCTCGATTTCGAGCACTTTGCTGCCCAGCTGCGAATCGAGGTTCCACGGCGCATACAGGCCGCCATCGAAGCCGCCCCAGGCATTGAATTCCCAGTTCACGCCACGCACTTCACCACGGTCGTTGATGACGAACGTCGGGCCGCTGTCGCGCACCCACGCGTCGTTGCTGCTCATTTCCACAACGCGGATGTTCGGCATGTCCAGCCGCGCACGGGCGTTGTCGTATTGTGCAGCGGAGACCGCCACCGTGACCGGCTCAAAGCGGGCGATGGCCTTGGCGATGGCAACGTGGGCAGCCTGGGCAGGCTTGCCACCCAGGCGCCAGTTGTCCGGGCGCTCGGGCCAGACCATCCAGACCTGGGTTTGCGGTGCCCATTCGGCCGGCATGTGGAAGCCGTCGGCGCGTGGCGTGCTATTGAGCGTGGTCATGGCGATCAGGACTCCAGCGAACCGTCGAGGGTCTTCACCGCGCCGTACAGGTTAGGCCGGCGATCACGGAACGTGCCCCAGGCACTGCGGATGTGCTCCAGCTCGTCCAGGTCGAAGCTGTGGACCAGCACGCCTTCTTCGGTTTCGTTGAGCTCGGCGACTTTTTCACCGAACTGGTTGGCGATGAACGACGAGCCGTAGAAGGTGATGTCGTAGCCGTCCTGCTCTTCGTTGCCGATGCGGTTGCTGGCGATCAGCGGCATCAGGTTCGCGCCGGCGTGACCTTGCTGCACGCGCTGCCAGTGGTCGCGCGAGCTGATGGTCTTGTCGTGCGGCTCGCTGCCTATGGCAGTCGGATAGAACAGAATTTCCGCGCCCTGCAACGCCATGCTGCGCGCGCACTCCGGGAACCACTGATCCCAGCAGATACCGACGCCGATTTTCGCGTAACGGGTCTGCCAGACCTTGAAGCCGGTGTCGCCCGGGTTGAAGTAGTACTTTTCGTGGTAGCCGGGGCCGTCCGGGATGTGGCTCTTGCGGTAGATGCCCAGGTTGCTGCCGTCTGCGTCGATGATCGCGATGCTGTTGAAACGCGCACGCCCTGCCAGCTCGAAGAAGCTGATCGGCAAGACGACCTGCAGTTCTTTGGCGATTTTCTGGAAGTGCTTGATCGCGACGTTGGATTCGAGGGTAGTCGCCAACTGCAGGTAGTCCGGGTTCGGCTTCTGGCAGAAGTACGGGGTTTCGAACAGTTCCTGAATCAGAATGATCTGGGCGCCCTTGGCGGCAGCTTCACGTACCAGCTTTTCAGCGGTCTCGATGTTGGCTTCCAGATCCCAGGAGCAGGCCATCTGGGTAGCAGCGACAGAAACGATACGGCTCATGAAAATATCTCCAGGGGCGGTTGCAAAGGACTTAACACCATAGCAGACGAGCGATGACGATTATGAACGCCTTTATAGCGGATATAAATCGGCATTAAAAGCTAAAAAAATGTTTTCATCGCATTAAATTTTGAATTTTACCGATATTAATCTGTTTAAGGCTCATGACGGCGCTCATTTCTACGAGATGGGTGTGACGCGCAGGCCCCTTTCGCGAACAAGTTCGCTCCTACGGCCTTCGGCCAGAATCAAAAGCAGATCCGGGTATGACGGTAGTGTCCGGCGGCGCCTTCGCGAACAAGCGAAGCGTCGCCCGGTTCGCTCCTACGGCCTTCGGCCAGAATCAAAAACAGATACGGGTATGACGATAATGTCCGGCCAACCCCTATCGTACCCATGCTCCGCGTGGGTATGCCGTTCTGGACGCTCTGCGTCCTCTATTCCAGTTCGTGCAAAACCTTCGATACGTTATCAACGAAAAAGTCCACGCTTTGGCGGGTGGTGCACATCGGGGGTTTGATTTTAAGGATATTCAGGTAGTCGCCGGTCGGCTGCATGAAGATGCCCAGTTCACGCAGGCGCTCGCACAGGCGGGCGGTTTCTTCTGAGGCGGGCTCCAGGGTGTGCCGGTCGCGGACCAGTTCCATGCCCAGATAAAAGCCCATGCCGTGCACCGCGCCCACCAGCGGATGTTTGTCGGCCAGGGCCTGCAGCCGTGCCTTGAAGTGGTCACCCACGATTCGGGCGTTGTCCCAGAGCTTTTCTTCCTCCATGACATCCAGCACCGCCATGCCGATCCGGCAACTGACCGGGCTGCCACCGGATGACGAGAAGAAATAGCCCTCGGCCTCCAGCGCCTCGGCGATCTCACGGCGGGTGATCACCGCGCCCAGCGGATGGCCGTTGCCCATGCCTTTAGCCATGCTGATGATGTCCGGCACCACGCCCTGCTCTTCGAAGCCCCAAAAGTAATGACCCAGCCGGCCATAACCCACCTGCACCTCATCGGCAATGCACACGCCGCCCACCGCGCGGACCTTCTGATACACCTGTTGCAGATACCCCGGCGGCAAGGAAATCCCACCCGCATTGCCATACACCGGCTCGCAGATGAAGCCCGCCACCTGCCGCTGCTGCTCAGCCAGCGTGGCAAGGGCCTGATCGACACTGCACAGGTACTCCGGCGCACTGTCCGCGCCCCTGAACGGCCCGCGATAGGTGTTGGGCGCGGTGACCGGATGCACCCAGTCCGGGCGCGTGCTGAGTGCCTGCGGGTTGTCGGCGATCGAGGTTGAAATGGCATCGGTTGCCACCGACCAGCCGTGATACGCCTCCAGCACACTGAGCATGTCGCGGCCACCGCTGTAAGCCCACGCCAGCCTGATCGCGAGGTCGTTGGCCTCGGTGCCGCTGTTGACCAGAAACACGCGATCCATGCCCTCGGGGGCCAACTTGAGCAGGCGCTCGGAAAACTCGGCGATCGCTGCATAGTGAAAGCGCGAGTTGGTGTTGAGCAGCGACCACTGCCGCGCCGCCTCGTGGGCCATGCGCGGATGGCCATGACCGAGAACCGCGACGTTATTGAGCATGTCCAGATAGGAGCGGCCCTGCATGTCGATCAGGTGATTGCGCCAGCCGCGCTCGATCTGCGGCGGGGCCTGGTAGTAATGCTTTTGCGAGCGGGCAAAGCTGGCATCACGGCGCGCCAGTAATTGCGCGGCGTCTTGCAACGCTGGCGCATCACAATCAAAACCCAGCAGCGCCGACGGCGACGGGCAGATTGCGCGCCAGACATCTGCCCAGGCCGGTGTGCTGAACAGCGGCGGGTTGAGGTCTGGCGCCGTACACAATTGCAGCAACAGCGAACCACCGCCCTGCCCGATCAACGAGCCCGCCGCCACCTGACCCTGTAGCGAAGCCTCCGGCAGCACACCCCACAGCTTCAAACTGATGCGCTCGCCGACCAACAGCACCGCAGCATCGGCCGTCAGCCGCAAGGTGCCATCGAACGGCGCATGCAGCGGCGTTGCTGCGAGCACGTGTAATTCGACGTGCAGCGCAAAGGTCTCCGGCTCGCTGGCGCAATCAGGCAAGGTGCGTGACAGACGGTATTCACCGAACCGACTGGCCGCCAGCCCATTGTCCCCGGCCGCTTGCGACAGCAGATATTCATCGATGCCGCTCTGTTCCCAGTTGCCTGCCACGAAGTGTTCGCTGAGCACGCCCAGATCCACCAGCACCGGCTGAAGCCCCGCCAGGCTGGGCAACAACGGCGAATAGGCAGGTTGCTCGACGGGCGGCAGATCCAGACCCACCGCGCGCAGAATGGCAGCTTCCATCAGCGCCATCGGCACCGAAGTGGCGACATCGAAGATGTTCCATTCACCGGCAAGGTTGGCCTGGATATACGCATTGCCAGGCTCGACGCTGGCCTGCTGTTCGCTGCTGAGCACAAGCACTGCGGATCGAGCGACGATCAGCGGCCAGAGCGCCTGCAATTCCTCGATCTTCAGCGGATTGAGGGCGTGATAGGCGGCAATGGCCGGGAGGATGTACAGCGGATCGCCCTCGGCATGGTGCAGCAGCGCCGCGCAGGTCACCGACAGGTCAGCCACTCGCCAGGTACTGAGCAGATCGCCGAAATCAATCAGCCCCTGCAAGTGCCACGGGTGCCCCGCCTCACGCCGCCAGACTGCGTTGTGTTCGGAGATGTCCAGATGCACCGCCTGGATCGGCAGTGCTGCAATCAATGGCAACAAACGGCGATGAGCCTGCTCGCCCGCTTCGATCAGACAGGCGCGGGCGTCGGCATCCTTGATCACCGGCAGCAGGTGCTTGATCAACGCGTGGGCGTGGCGCGGGTCCCACTGCAGGATGCGCTGCAGACCGGAGTGGTCGAAATCGGCCAGCGCGATATCCACGTGGGCACACAGCTCGCCCAGCTCGACCACGATGTCACGCCCCAGATGCTCGACATGCCCCAGCGATTGCCCGTCGATGAACTCCAGCAGGCGCACATGCACCGCCTGCCCGTCGATGTCGACCGACAGTAACTGCTCGGTGTCATTGGCGCGGATCACGCCCGGCACCTTGAATGCACCGTGGCCGGCCAGATGATGCAGCGCAGCGTGTTGAGCGTTCAGCTCGGTGGTCGAATACGCCCCGTGGCAGATTTTCAGCACATAACGCCGCGTGCCGGTATCCAGCAGAAAGTTGCGATCCTGCTGGCTGCCCAACGCTTTCAGCGTACCGCTCAGCCCGTAGTGCTCAGAGAGCAATTGCAAAGCCTGGTCCACGCTGACCTCGGGGCAAGGCAGACTGGATCGGCGGATAAGCGTGGCAAGCGGCATGGAGAACCTCGTTGTTGTTGTCAGGCCCAGGCTCGTCGAGCAAGGCGTGATGGGCAGTCGCGCAACTATAGGGGCATTGACTATAGGGGGATTGTGCTGCGTGACCAATCCGCACCTGCACGCCAGGTCGGAAAACACCCGGAGTTTTATTCGACCGGCCGCTCGGGTTTAATGGTCCGATCATGTCATACGCGCTCAAGCGCTATGCTGCATTACTCCAGAACACACAAGAAGGTCAGTTCATGCGAATACTCGTTACCGGAGGCGCAGGTTTCATTGGCTCTGCACTGATCCGCCACCTGATAAACAACACCGAACACGAAGTGCTGAACTTCGACAAATTGACCTACGCGGGCAACCTTGAATCGCTGCAGTCGATTGCGACCGACACGCGCTATGAGTTCGTGCAGGCGGATATCTGCGACCAGGCCCGCGTCAGCGCGGTGCTCGAGCGCTTTGCGCCGCAGGCGATCATGCACCTGGCGGCTGAATCCCACGTCGACCGCTCCATCGATGGCCCGGCCGAGTTCATCCAGACCAACATCGTCGGCACTTACAGCCTGCTGGAAGCCACACGCGCCTGGTGGCTGAAACTGCCGGAAGCGCAGCGCCAGGCGTTCCGCTTTCACCATATTTCCACTGATGAAGTGTATGGCGACCTGCACGGTGTCGACGATCTGTTCACCGAAACCACGCCGTATGCGCCCAGCTCACCCTACTCGGCGAGCAAGGCTGCGTCCGACCATCTGGTGCGCGCCTGGCACCGCACCTATGGCCTGCCGGTGGTGGTGACCAACTGCTCCAACAACTACGGGCCGTTCCACTTCCCGGAAAAGCTCATCCCGCTGGTGATTCTCAACGCCCTGGCGGGCAAGCCTCTGCCGGTGTATGGCAATGGCCTGCAAGTGCGCGACTGGCTGTACGTCGAGGACCACGCGCGGGCCCTGCTCAAGGTGGTGACCGAAGGTCAGGTCGGCGAGACCTACAACATCGGTGGCCACAACGAGCAGAAAAACATCGACGTCGTGCGCGGTATCTGCGCGCTGCTCGATGAGCTCGCCCCGCAGCATCCGGCAGGCGTCGCGCAGTACAGCGACCTGATTACCTACGTGGTCGACCGTCCGGGCCACGATCAGCGTTATGCCATCGACGCGAGCAAGATCGACAACGATCTGGGCTGGACGCCCGAAGAAACCTTCGAGTCCGGGCTGCGCAAGACTGTGCAGTGGTACCTGGATAACCTGGACTGGTGCCGCAGGGTTCAGGACGGCAGTTATCAGGGCGAGCGACTGGGCTTTACTGAGCCTAAAGACCTGATTGCCTGATCAGCACCCTTCTCGGCAGGCGCGCCTCAGGGCAGACTGTCGAGTCGCCACGACTTATTCAACATTGCAGGGGAAGCCACGTGAACGTAGTCGCAACAAAATTGCCGGAAGTCCTGATTCTCGAACCCAAGGTATTCGGTGATGAACGAGGCTTTTTCTATGAAAGTTTCAACGCCAAGGCTTTTCAGGCAGCCACTGGCCTGACCCGCGAATTCGTGCAGGACAACCACTCGCGTTCGCAGCGCGGCGTCCTGCGCGGGCTGCACTATCAGATCGAAAATGCCCAAGGCAAACTGGTGCGCGTCACGGTCGGCAAGGTGCTGGATGTGGCCGTGGACATTCGCCGCAGCTCGCCGAACTTCGGCCAGTGGGTCGGCGTCGAGCTGTCCGCTGAAAACGCCCGTCAGCTGTGGGTTCCGGAAGGCTTTGCCCATGGCTTCGTGGTGCTCAGCGAATACGCCGAGTTCCTCTACAAGACCACCGACTACTACACACCGTCTGCCGAGCGCTGCATCGCCTGGGACGATGCGGATCTGGCCATCGACTGGCAGTTCGACGGCCAGCCCAACCTGTCGGCCAAGGATCAGCAAGGCAAGCGCCTGAAAGAAGCCGACCTGTTTCCTTGAGCCCGCGACCCAAGGCCGCCCGGCGCAATGTCCGGGTGCCTGACAAGCCGGCGGCGGGCATAATACGCGCCTGATGCCCACGTCAGGATCGACCGGGTGTTTCTGTTGCCTGCCACGGCGTGATCGCCAGCAGGCATCGTCAACCCTTCGGCGACGGCCAATCGATGACCATGACTCCCGCACTGCCGCGCCGCCCTCGCTGGCGCAGCCTCGCCCTTCTGGCACTCTGCCTGGCGCCGTTGCTGTGGCCGCTGGAGCATCTGGCCGAACGTTATTACCGCAACGTGCTGGCCAACCAGAACCGCCAGACCCTGGACCTGTACGTCGCCAACCTGCTCGGCACCCTGCACCGTTACGAAACCCTGCCGCAGATCCTCGGCGACCTGCCTGCTTTGCGCGCCGCACTGGCGGCACCGGGCGACACACCTACCCTGGTAAACGCCAACCGTCTGCTCAGCGAAATCACGCGCCAGACCGGTGCCGATGTCATGTACCTGATGGACGCAAATGGCCTGACCCTGGCGGCCTCGAACTCGGAGCAGAAGGACAGCTTCATTGGCCGCAACTTCTCGTTCAGACCCTACTTCATTGATGCACGGGCGGGCAGAACCGGGCGGTTCTTCGGCCTCGGCACGACCTCTGCCAAACGTGGTTACTTTTTCGCCGGCCCGGTGCGTGATGGTGAGCGAATCATCGGCGTGCTGGTGGTCAAGGTCGATCTGGACCACACCGAAACCCTGTGGGGCAAGACGCCCGAACAACTGCTGCTGACCGACCAGAACGGCGTGGTGATTCTGACGTCCAACCCCGAATGGCGCTTTCGGGCGACCCGCGACCTGACCGATGACGAGAAAAAAGCCATCGTCGCGATCCAGTCCTACCCGACCCGCGATCCGCGTCCGTTGAGGATCGATGAACATGCCTGGCTGACTCAGACCCAGGCCATCGAAGAAACCGGCTGGAACGTCAACATCCTCGCGCCTCGCGCCCTTGTCGACCGTCAGGTGCGCACAGTGGTGGCGATCGGAGGCGCAGCGCTGCTTGTGCTGATGTTGTTGCTGGGCCTGATGATGCAGCGTCGTCGTCATTATCTGGACCGCATCGCTTTCGAGGCCAAGGCGCGCCGCGAGCTGGAGATGCGGGTTATCGAACGGACCAGCGATCTGGAGGGGCTCAACAGCCGGCTGCGTCAGGAAGTGCTGGAGCGCGAACAGGCGCAACAGGAGCTGGTGCAGGCCCAGGACGAACTGGTGCAGACCAGCAAATTGACGGCGCTGGGCACCATGTCGGCGAGTATCAGCCATGAGCTGAATCAGCCGTTGGCCGCCATCCGCAGTTACGCCGAAAACGCCGAAGTGCTGCTCGATCATCAGCGCACCGAGGACGCACGCGGCAACCTCAAGCTGATCAGCGAACTGACCGGGCGCATGGCCTCGATCATCGCGCACTTGCGCGCCTTCGCCCGTCGCGACCGCCACGCCCCTGAAAGCGTGGCACTGCAACCGGCGCTGGAAGATGCGCTGGCGCTGCTGGCCAAGCGGCGGCGCGCCATGGAAGTCGAACTGATCCGCGACCTGCCGGACGCCACGATCTGGGTGCAGGCCGGCGAAACCCGTCTGCGTCAGGTGCTCGGCAATCTGCTCGCCAACGCGCTGGACGCCCTCACTGAAAAAGGCCCGCCACGCAGGCTGTGGATAAGTGTCGAGCAGACCGCCGAGGGCGTTAACCTGTACATTCGTGACAACGGCCCCGGCTTTTCCCAGGAAGCACTGGCGCGGGCCCGCGAGCCCTTCTTTACGACCAAGACCCGCACCCAGGGCCTTGGCCTCGGTCTGGCCATCTGCGATACGCTGATGCGCGCGCTGGGCGGCGAGTTGCTGTTCGCCAACCATCCCAGCGGCGGTGCGCTGCTGACCCTGCGCCTGCGGGCCGGTGCTTCCGGAGCCAATCTTCAACCGCCAGAGGACCTTTCTGCATGAGTTCGGACACAGCCATCGACAGCCAGATTCAGGTGGTGCTGATCGACGACGATTCGCACCTGCGTCAGGCACTGCGCCAGACGCTGGACCTGGCTGGCCTGAACGTTCTGTCGCTGCCCGAGGCAACCGGGCTGGCCGAGCGCATCGGCCGCGACTGGCCGGGCGTGGTGGTCAGCGATATTCGCATGCAGGGCATGGATGGCCTGGAGCTGCTCGACCAGCTTCACGCGCAAGACCCCGACCTGCCGGTGCTGCTGATCACCGGGCATGGCGATGTACCGCTGGCGGTAAAGGCCATGCGCGCCGGGGCCTACGACTTTCTGGAAAAGCCCTTCGCCAGCGACGCCATGCTCGACAGCGTGCGCCGTGCCCTGGCGCTGCGCCGTCTGGTGCTGGATAACCGCAGCCTGCGCCTGGCCCTGAGTGATCGGCAACAACTGAGCACACGCCTGATCGGTCAGTCGCCGCCGATCCTGCGTCTGCGCGAACAGATCGGCGCATTGGCCGGGACGCGGGCCGACGTGCTGATCCTCGGCGAAACCGGCGCAGGCAAAGAAGTGGTCGCCCGCGCGCTGCACGATCTGTCCAACCGCCGCAGCGGCCCGTTCGTGGCGATCAACGCCGGCGCGCTGGCTGAATCGGTAGTGGAAAGCGAGCTGTTCGGTCACGAGCCAGGGGCCTTTACCGGCGCGCAGAGGCGGCGTATCGGCAAGTTCGAGTTTGCCAACGGCGGTACGCTGTTCCTCGATGAAATCGAAAGCATGAGCCTGGACGTGCAGGTCAAGCTGCTGCGCCTGCTGCAGGAGCGCGTGGTCGAGCGAATGGGCAGCAATCAGCAGATCCCGCTGGACATCCGCATCATCGCCGCGACCAAGGAAGACCTGCGGCACGCGGCCGATCAGGGCCGCTTCCGGGCAGACTTGTATTACCGACTGAACGTGGCCTCGCTGCGCATCCCGCCGTTGCGCGAACGGGGTGAAGATGCGCTGATGCTGTTCGAACATTATGCCGATGCCGCGAGCATGCGCCACGGCATCCCCAAGCACGAACTCAAGCCGGGCCAGCGCGCGCTGCTGTTGCGACATAACTGGCCGGGCAATGTCCGGGAACTGCAAAACGCTGCCGAGCGTTTTGCATTGGGTCTGGAACTGGAGCTGGAAGGCGCTGATGCAGAGCAGGCGCCACCGCCGGGCGGCGGGCTGAGCGATCAGGTGGAAAGCTTCGAGCGCGCGTTGATCGCCGCCGAACTGGCGCGCCCGCACAGCTCGGTGCGCAGCCTGGCGGAAGCGCTGGGTGTGCCGCGCAAGACCCTACACGACAAACTGCGCAAGCACGGCCTGACGTTTGGCGACAGCAGCGGAGCTTCCGATGACAACGATTGAGCCTGAACATGACGCCGCCCACGCGCTGGAGCAGGTGCTGCACCACGACATCCCGCTGACCCGCGAGATGGGCATGCGCGTGATTGACTGGCACAACCAGACCCTGCGCCTGCACCTGCCGCTGGCACCCAACGTCAACCACAAGAGCACGCTGTTCGGCGGCAGCCTGTATTGCGGCGCAGTACTGGCGGGCTGGGGCTGGCTGCACCTGCGACTGCGTGAGGCCGGGATCACCGATGGGCATATCGTGATTCAGGACGGACAGATCAGTTATCCACTGCCAGTACGCAGCGACGCCATCGCCCGCTGCGACGCGCCCGAGCTGGCGCAGTGGGACAAATTCATCGCCACCTACCAACGCCGAGGCCGCGCCCGCCTGACCCTGCACACCTGCATCAGCGAGCAGGACAGCGAAGAACACGCCGTGCGCTTTGTCGGGCAGTTCGTGTTGCACCGGTGAGGCTGCGCGCAGTTGATGCACTGGACGCAGACCTGTGGGAGCGAGCTTGCTCGCGAAGAGGCCGGTGCAATCGGCAAAAATTCATCGCCTGAACCATCGCCTTCGCGAGCAAGCTCGCTCCCACAAGAACGCGCCTGACCCTGCATACCTGTATCAAGCGAAGAACACGC
>NZ_AWQP01000018.1:0-69099 GCF_000972175.1 Pseudomonas syringae pv. coryli str. NCPPB 4273
GAGCGTCCAGAACGGCATGACGACGCGGAGCGTCGCACGATAGTTGAGGCGTTCAAGAGATTGAATTAACCATGCTGCCTCAACGCCCCGTCTTTTTCCGGCCCATGACATGCGAGAACACCGCATGCAAATCATCCGAAGCGCTGTCTTCGTCAAGGTTGAGTTTGCTGTCGATGTGGTCCATGTGATGCATCATCAATTCGACGGCCAGCGCTGCATTGCGGGCTTCGATGGCGTCGATCAACTGGCTGTGCTCATCGTAGGAACAGTGCGTGCGATTGCCGGTTTCGTACTGGGCAATGATCAGTGAGGTCTGCGACACCAGGCTGCGCTGGAAGCTGATCAGCGGAGCGTTTCTAGCGGCCACGGCCAACTGAAGGTGAAACTCGCCGGACAAACGAATACCGGCGCCCCGATCACCGCGGGCGAAGCTGTCGCGCTCGTCGCTGACCATCTGACGCAGCTCGGCCAGCTGCTCGGCAGTGGCGTGCTCGACCGCCAGTTCCGTGATTGCCTTCTCGACCATGCGCCGCGCGAAAAACACCTGACGCGCCTCTTCGACGCTGGGGCTGGCGACCACCGCGCCACGATTGGGGCGCAACAGCACGACGCCCTCATGGCCCAACCGCGACAGGGCGCGACGAATGATGGTACGGCTCACACCGAAAATCTCGCCCAGCGCCTCTTCACTCAATTTGGTACCCGGCGCCAGCCGCTGTTCCAGAATGGCATCGAAGACATGTTCGTAAACGACATCGTCCTGCGTGACGTTACGGCTTAGGCCAAGGCTGCGCGGCTGTTTCTTGAGAGGCAGGGACTGGTCGTTCATGGGCACTCGTGCGCAGGTGGATGACGGCGTCGGGACTGGCGCATTGTACACAGGGCAAAAGCGCAGACACGCGCAAAAAAAAAGCCCGCAGTGTGGGGCGGGCAAGAGGTATTCAGCTGCCCCTGTACGTCGAGTAGCTGTACGGCGAGATTAGCAGCGGCACATGAAAGTGTTCCTGACCTGCATCAATGCCGAAGCGCAGCACCACCTCATCGAGAAAGGCAGGCTCATTCAGAACCACGCCCCGCGCGCGGTAATAATCGCCAGCCTTGAAGTGCAATTGATAGACGCCGGATTGATAGGCCTCGCCCTGCAACAGCGGCGCATCGCAGCGCCCATCGCTGTTGGTAAGCGCACTGACAATGTGCAGCAACTGCTGGTCTTCGACCCGGTACAACTCGATGCGGATGGCGCTGCCCGGACAGCCGTGGGCGGCGTCCAGTACGTGTGTGGTCAATTTTCCCAAAACTTCACTCCTCACATCCGACCATGGTCAAGCAATGCACCAATGAAGTGCTCTACATCGTGCGATTGCGACCGATTAAGACACTTTCGGGAAAAGCTGTACACAATAAATTCCTGATCGTCCAACAGCTCGTAGCCAAGACGCTGACTGGGCGCGCGATTGGTCAGACATTGAGGAAGCAGAGGAAAAATATCAGGTTTTTTATGATTAGCTGACCAGTCAGGCAGGTTTCTTGCTTGTTTTACACTTGCCGAGACGCTTCGGTGCAGAAACGTACAGGGTTACAAGCTGAAAATAAAATTGTATACAATCTTGATTCGGCAGTGCCTTGACCGTTCCTGGCATTGCACCTGACTTAACGCATCCAACGCACCCCATGGACAAGAAGGAAGCTTGCAGTGAGCGCTGACTACCCACGCGACCTGATCGGTTACGGCAACAACCCGCCTCACCCACGCTGGCCGGGTAATGCGCGCATTGCCTTGTCTTTCGTGCTGAATTACGAGGAAGGTGGCGAGCGCAATATTCTGCACGGCGACAAGGAATCAGAAGCCTTTCTGTCCGAGATGGTTGCCGCGCAGCCGCTCCAGGGCCAGCGCAACATGAGCATGGAGTCGCTGTACGAGTACGGCAGCCGCGCCGGTGTGTGGCGTATTCTCAAGCTGTTCAGGCAGTTCGATATCCCACTGACCATTTTCGCCGTCGCCATGGCCGCGCAACGTCATCCGGAGGTGATCCGCGCCATGGTCGCCGAAGGTCATGAGATCTGCAGCCACGGCTATCGCTGGATCGACTACCAGAACATGGACGAAGCCCAGGAGCGTGAGCACATGCGCCAGGCGATCCAGATCCTCACCGAGATCAGCGGCGAACGGCCGCTGGGCTGGTACACCGGGCGCACCGGCCCCAACACCCGGCGTCTGGTCATGGAGGAAGGCGGTTTTCTCTATGATTGCGACACCTATGACGATGACCTGCCGTACTGGGAGCCGAACAACCCGACCGGCAAGCCTCATCTGGTGATTCCGTACACCCTGGACACCAACGACATGCGTTTCACCCAGGTGCAGGGCTTCAACAATGGCGAGCAGTTCTTTCAGTACCTCAAGGATGCGTTCGACGTGCTGTATGCCGAAGGCGAAGACGCGCCGAAGATGCTTTCCATCGGCCTGCATTGCCGCCTGATCGGCCGCCCCGCCCGCCTCGCCGCACTCAAGCGTTTCATCGAGTACGCCAAAGGCCATGAGCAAGTGTGGTTTACCCGTCGTGTCGATATCGCCCGGCACTGGCACACTGAACATCCGTTTACCGGCAAGGCCGAGCAATGAGCACGTTCAAGACACTGACACCTTCAAGCCTGGGCCGGGAGGCGTTCATCGCGGCCTTTGCCGATATCTACGAACACTCACCGTGGGTCGCGCAGCAAGCGTTCGACCAAAGCACAGGCGCGCAACTCGATCAGGTGGAGGCCCTGCACGCTCGCATGAGCGAGATCCTGCTGGGTGCCACACACGAGCAACAACTGGCACTGATCAATGCCCACCCGGACCTGGCAGGCAAGGCTGCCGTCCAGGGCGAGCTGACTCAGGCCAGTACCGATGAACAGGCCGGCGCCGGTATCCACCACTGCACGCCTGAGGAGTTCCAGCGCTTTACCGAGCTGAACGAGGCTTACAAGGCCCGCTTTGGCTTTCCGTTCATCATGGCGGTCAAGGGCAGCGACAGGCACAAAATTCTGGCAGCGTTCGAACAACGCATCCACCACTCGCCCGAGGCCGAGTTCGCTTGCGCCCTGGCCGAGATCAACAAGATCGCACTGTTTCGTCTACAGGCGCTTTGCGCGTCGCAGTCATAACCGTATTCAGAAGGCAGACAAAGAGCATGAAAGTTTACGCCGCACCGTTCGAGAAGTTCGTGAACCTGGCCGACGCACGTCTGGGCACCAAAATCCTTTCGGTCACCGATGACTGGTTCGCCGACGCCAACCGGCTGTTCCAGCCGACACCGGCCGTTTGGAAAGAAGGCGTGTTCGACGACAACGGCAAGTGGATGGACGGCTGGGAGTCGCGCCGCAAGCGTTTCGAAGGGTACGACAGCGCGGTGATTCGCCTCGGTGTGGCGGGAACCATCAAGGGTGTGGACATCGACACCTCGTTTTTCACCGGCAACTTCCCGCCTTCCGCATCGCTGGAAGCGTGCTTCCTGGCGTCCGGCGAGCCCGATGAAAACACCGCCTGGACCGAAGTGCTGCCGTCTGTGGAGCTGCAAGGCAACAGCCATCATTACCATGAGATCAGCAGCGATCAGGCGTTCAGCCATCTGCGCTTCAACATCTACCCGGACGGCGGCGTCGCGCGTCTGCGCGTATACGGTGTGCCGCATCGCGACTGGTCGAAAGTCAGCGAGGACGAGCAGATTGATCTGGTTGCGGCGCTCAATGGCGGCCGATCGATTGCCTGCTCCGATGAACACTACGGCAGCATGAGCAATATCCTCAACCCTGGTCGCGGTGTGAACATGGGCGACGGCTGGGAAACCGCGCGCCGCCGCACACCCGGCAACGACTGGGTGATCGTGGCGCTTGGGCACCAGGGCGAAGTCGAGAAAGTCATCGTCGATACCCTGCACTTCAAAGGCAACTACCCGGACAGCTGCTCGATTCAGGGCGCACTGGTCAAGGGTGGCACCGACAGCCAGATCGAAACCCAGAGCCTGTTCTGGCGCGAGTTGCTGCCCAGCCAGAAGCTGACCATGCACGCCGAACACGAGTTCGCCGAGCAGATCAAGGCGATCGGCCCGATCACCCACATCCGCCTG
This sequence comes from Pseudomonas syringae pv. coryli str. NCPPB 4273, assembly GCF_000972175.1. Classification (NCBI taxonomy): domain Bacteria; kingdom Pseudomonadati; phylum Pseudomonadota; class Gammaproteobacteria; order Pseudomonadales; family Pseudomonadaceae; genus Pseudomonas; species Pseudomonas syringae pv. coryli. The sequence goes on from NZ_AWQP01000018.1 coordinate 4,113, forward strand.
AACGTATTCCCGGACGGTGGCGTCAGCCGGTTGCGGGTGCTGGGCAAGGTGTCCAGGTAACAACGCGTCGGAAGTCAGCATAAGGCAACAGGCTATCGTTCCCACGCTCTGCGTGGGAATGCAGTTCCGGACGCTCTGCGTCCAGTCTTGAGTATGTGTGGCGCGGCGTAGAGTTGTGACGCAGAGCGTCACGAAATGCATGCCAACGCAGAGCATTGGCACGATAGTCATCAATACGAATGTGCAAACGACCCACCCTCAAAACCATTGAAGAAGAACCCGCATGCGCAAACTGATAATCGAGCCACTGACCAAGGAAGCCTTTGCGCCATTCGGTGATGTGATCGAAACCGACGGCAGCGATCACTTCATGATCAACAACGGCTCGACCATGCGCTTTCATCGTCTGGCTGACGTGCAGACCGCGCAGCCGGAGGACAAGGCGATCATCAGCATCTTCCGCGCCGAAGCGCTGCCGATGCCGTTGACCATCGGCATGCTGGAGCGTCATCCGCTGGGCAGTCAGGCGTTCGTGCCGCTGCTCGGCAACCCCTTTCTGATCGTGGTCGCGCCGGTCGGCGATGTGCCTGAATCAGAGGCGACCCGCGCCTTCGTGTCGAACGGCAGGCAGGGTGTCAATTACCATCGCGGCGTCTGGCACCATCCGGTGCTGACGATCGAAAAGCGGGATGACTTCCTGGTGGTTGATCGCAGTGGCGAAGGCAATAACTGTGACGAGCATTACTTTGCCGAGAGCCAGTTGCTGGTTCTCGATCCCCACCCACTGGAAGGGTAAACACCGTGCTGGCACATATGATGGAATGGCTGAATCTGGGCGTGCGCTGGATTCACATGATTGTCGGCGTCGCCTGGATCGGCGCATCGTTCTACTTCGTCTGGCTGGAGAACAACCTCAACCGCAGCAACCCGCGTGAAGGCCTGTCGGGTGATCTGTGGGCGATCCACGGTGGCGGCATCTACCACCTGGAGAAGTACAAGCTCGCACCGCCGACCATGCCGGAGAATCTGCACTGGTTCAAATGGGAAGCCTATTCGACCTGGCTGTCAGGGGTCGCGCTGTTGTGCGTGGTGTTCTACGCCAACCCGACGCTGTACCTGCTGGCACCGGGCAGCAGCCTGAGTGGCGCCGAGGGTGTGCACATCGGCCTGGGTTCGCTGTTCGTTGGCTGGTTCATTTACAGCTTTCTGTGTGACTCGCCATTAGGCAAGCGCCCTGCCCTGTTGGGTGTGGTCCTGTTCGTGCTGCTGGTGGCGGCGGCGTACGGGTTCAGCAAAGTGTTCAGCGGTCGCGGTGCCTATCTGCATGTGGGCGCGATCATGGGCACCATCATGGTCGGCAACGTGTTCCGCATCATCATGCCGGCCCAGCGCGCGCTGGTGGCCGCGATTGCCGAGAACCGCACGCCGGACCCAAGCCTGCCGGCAAAAGGCCTGTTGCGTTCACGACACAACAACTACTTCACCCTGCCCGTGCTGTTCATCATGATCAGCAATCACTTTCCAAGCACCTACGGCAGCGAGTACAACTGGCTGATTCTCGCAGGCATCGCGCTGCTGGCCGTGCTGGTGCGCCATTACTTCAATACGCGGCACAACAGCCATCGATTCGCCTGGACCCTGCCGGTCGCGGCACTGGGCATGCTGTGCCTGGCGTATGTCACCGGCCCTGCGCAAGCGCCGGCAAAAATCGTCTATCAGCCACTGCCCGGTACGGCGGTCGGCGGGCATCGGGCTGATGAGCAGCCTGCGCAACCCGCCGCAGCGCCTGCCCAGCCCGAGCCAGCCAAGGTGGCAGGTGCAGACTTCAACAAGGTGCACGATGTTATCCGGCAACGTTGCTCGGTCTGTCACTCGGCCACGCCTACCAGTCAGCTGTTCAGCGTCGCTCCGGCCGGTGTGATGTTCGATACGCCCGAACAGATCCAGCAACAGGCGCCGCGTATCAAGGCGCAGGCGATCACCGCACCGATCATGCCGCTGGGCAATATCACCCAGATGACCCAGCAGGAACGTGATCTGGTAGGCGCCTGGATCGATCAGGGCGCGCACATCAACTGAAGCAACGGGCATTGCCCTGTTTTCGCTCCGGACGCCCTGCTCTGGAGCACTTGAGCACGGCGACGCGAGTCAGTATCCTCCGCCGCCGCTGCCAACCCGCCTCTCTCTTTCCCGATAGCTGAACCTGACCGGGCGGCCCACTGGCTGAACGGCGCTCAGAACGCTGCCCATTGAAAAAAATGACCTGAAATCGGCACTTCGATATCGGTTTGAAGGGTTACTTAAACTTTTTTTCACTGATTGGCGCAGCTCTTGCTAACAACACAAAGCTGACCAGACAGACAAATTATTGCAACCACCGACAAGGCGTCATGCATAGAACGCCAGTCCGAAAAAATCACGATCTACATCAAGGGGCTCACCGCATGAACCGTACGATTTCCAGTGCATTACTGGCCAGCAGTCTGCTGGCTGCTGCACCCGCCATGGCAGGGGATATCTTCCAGTGGCAGAGTAATAGCCTGACCTATCTCAATGGACGAGACTTCGCTGTCAACCCGGAAAATCAGCAGACCTTCACCTTTGAGCACGCGGACAGCTGGAAGTACGGCGACAACTTCTTCTTCGTCGACAAGATCTTTTACAACGGCAAGAAAGACGCAACCGCTGGCGATAACACCTATTACGGCGAGTTCTCGCCACGGCTTTCGCTGGGCAAGATCTTCGGCCAGAAGTTCGAGTTCGGGCCGATCAGCGATGTGCTGATTGCCGCAACTTACGAGTTCGGTGAAGGCGATAACGAGTCGTACCTGATCGGTCCGGCGTTCGACTTGAAGATCCCGGGTTTCGACTACTTCCAGCTTAACTTCTACCAGCGCCAGACCGAAGGCAATCGCCCGGGCGACGGCGTGTGGCAGATCACTCCGGTGTGGTCCTACACCATTCCGGTGGGCAAATCGGATGTGCTGATCGACGGTTTCATGGACTGGGTAGTCGACAACGACAAGACCTCGCGTGGCACTTACCACTCCAACCTGCACTTCAACCCGCAGATCAAGTACGACCTGGGCAAGGCACTGAATTACCCGGAGCGGCAGCTGTACGTGGGTATCGAATATGACTACTGGACCAACAAATACGGCATCAAGGACACAAGTTCCTTCGACACCGATCAGAACACCGCGAGCTTGCTGGTCAAGGTGTTCTTCTAAGCACGTTGTTTGACGGTGATGACGCTCACTGCGGAATTCTGTGGGAGCGAGCTTGCTCGCGAAGGCGGTGTTTCAGACACCCTTCGGTTGGCTGTACCAGCCCCTTCGCGAGCAAGCGAAGCGTCGCCCGGCTCGCCTTCACGGCCTTAGATCAGAAGTGTGGATGACCGCCTCAATCACTCCTTCGCAGCTTTCCAGACCTTGCCAATCAGCGTCACGACCAACACCAGCACGGCACCGGCAATGATCCCGGCAACAGCATCGATCAGGGTCGGGACCACCATCGACAGACCGCCTACCGCACCCGCTGCCGCTTCGGTCACGCCTTCGACCCAATGATGAGCGAACGGCAGGCCGTGGACCAGAATCCCGCCGCCGACCATGAACATCGCAGCCGTACCGACGATCGACAGCACTTTCATCAACACCGGTGCCAGCCACAGAAGGCCGGCACCGATTTTTTGTGCAGCCGAAGCTGCGCTTTTCTTCAGGTACAGGCCCAGGTCATCGAGTTTGACGATACCGGCGACCAGCCCGTAGACCCCCACGGTGATCAGCACTGCGACGATGACCAGCACACCGACCTGATCCATGAAGGGTCTGGACGAGACCACACCCAGTGCGAGCACGATGATTTCCGCCGAAAGGATGAAATCCGTGCGAATCGCGCCTTTGACGCGTTCTTTTTCGAACGCCACCATGTCCACGGACGCATCCGCCGACGCCTGCTTACGCTGCTCATGCTCTTCGCCGGTTTCGGGATGCAGCCATTTATGGGCGATTTTCTCGAAGCCCTCGAAGCACAGAAACGCACCGCCGATCATCAGCAACGGCAGAATCGCCCAGGGTGCGAAGGCACTGATCAGCAACGCTGCCGGAACCAGAATGGCCTTGTTGAGCAGCGACCCCTTGGCCACGGCCCAGACAACCGGCAATTCGCGATCCGCTGAAACACCGGTGACCTGCTGGGCATTGAGCGCCAGATCATCACCCAGCACACCCGCCGTCTTCTTCGTAGCCAGTGCCACGTCATCGAGCAGCGTCGCAATATCGTCAAGCAGGGTAAGCAAGCTTCCAGCAGCCAAAATGAAAATCCTTGAGCAAGTAAAAAAAAGGAAACGGCACTGATTGAATCATGCGCCAGAGTCAATCGTGTGGCAGTCAGCAACTCTGACCTTGGTCAGACGTGAACGTTTGACGCTGCATGCAGCAAACAGGCCACGCTAAACCCCGTCAGAGGGGTAACTGTGTGGTGGAAACGACCTGACGCAGACCCATGAACGAACGGATCTGTCTGACACCGGGCAAGTACAGTAACTGTTCGGCGTGCAAACGGTTGAAGCTCTGACTGTCCCTGGTGCGCAACAACATGAAGTAGTCGAACTCGCCAGTGACGACATGAAACTCCATACAGCCGGAAACCTTCTGCGCAGCAGCTTCGAATTGGGCGAATGAATCCGGTGTCGAGCGGTCCAGCACGACACCGATCAGCACCACCATGCCGGCGTCCAGAACATCGCCATTGAGCAACGCCACCACGCCCTTGATCACGCCCGCCTCTTTCAGCCGCTCGACGCGACGCAGGCACGCAGGCGGACTCAGTTTGACCTTCTCGGCAAGTGCCACATTGGAAATGGACGCGTCACGTTGCAGGGTCTTGAGGATGGCGCGGTCAATCCTGTCCAGCAGCGGCGTCATGTCAGCACCGGACTTTTTAGCGCGTTCATTTATTGCTTTCATAATGAAATTCACACAATAAAAGTCTGTTTAGTTGCTTTCAGGCTAACGCTTATTTTGTAGATAGACAATTCTTTGCAACCACGATTATTCGCAGTTTTCCTATGATGGGAGCCATGCCGGGCCGCTCGATAAACACATCGAGGCCCACCTTCAATGCCCGGATCAACTTATCAACGGAGACCCGATATGAACCTGAGCAAGTTCAAGCGCTACCCTCTGACTTTTGGCCCCTCGCCCATTACCCCACTGAAACGCTTGAGTGAGCATCTGGGCGGCAAGGTCGAGTTGTATGCCAAGCGCGAAGATTGCAACAGCGGTCTGGCCTTCGGCGGCAACAAGACCCGCAAACTGGAATACCTGGTGCCGGAAGCCATCGACGGTGGCTACGACACACTGGTATCGATCGGTGGAATCCAGTCCAACCAGACCCGTCAGGTGGCAGCCGTAGCGGCGCATCTGGGCATGAAGTGCGTGCTGGTTCAGGAGAATTGGGTCAACTATTCGGACGCGTTGTACGACCGGGTCGGCAATATCGAGATGTCGCGCATCATGGGCGCCGATGTGCGCCTGGATTCGGCAGGCTTCGATATCGGCATTCGCCCGAGTTGGGAAAAGGCCATGGCCGACGTCGAGGAAGGCGGCGGCAAACCGTTCCCGATTCCAGCGGGCTGTTCGGAACACCCTTATGGCGGCCTGGGGTTCGTGCGTTTTGCCGATGAAGTGCGCCAGCAGGAAGAAGAGCTGGGCTTCAAGTTCGACTACATCGTGGTCTGCTCGGTAACCGGCAGCACTCACGCAGGCATGCTGGTGGGCTTCGCAGCCGATGGCCGGGCACAGCGTGTGATCGGTATCGACGCGTCGGCCAAGCCGGAAAAGACCCGCGCGCAGGTCCTGCGTATCGCTCAGAACACCGCAAAACTGGTGGAGCTGGGCCGCGAAATCAGCGCCGAAGACGTGGTGCTCGACACCCGCTACGCCTACCCGGAATACGGCCTGCCGAACGATGGCACCCTCGAAGCCATCCGCCTCTGCGCCCGCCTGGAAGGCGTGTTGACCGACCCGGTCTACGAAGGCAAATCCATGCACGGCATGATCGACATGGTGCGCAACGGCGAATTCCCCGAAGGCTCGAAAGTGCTCTACGCCCACCTCGGCGGCGTGCCGGCGCTGAATGCCTACAGTTTTCTGTTCAAGGACGGTTGAGCCACCCCGAAATCTGCTTGAATGGCCCGCGAATTCGCGGGCCATTTTGCACTAGCTCGAAAAGCCGACAAACCTGAAATGGAAACGGCATCCACACACGTATTCACATGTATTACACTGCACCCTCATGTAATACAAATAACTACGTGTGAGGTGCATATGTCCACAATGTCTCTACGTCTGCCGGACGAAATGGCGGATACCCTTGCGCACCTTGCAAAGGCCACCGGGCGCAGCAAGTCATTTTTGGCCCTCGACGCGCTCCGCGAATACCTGACACGCGAGGCTTGGCAGATTGCCGAAATTCAGCGTGCCATCGAAGAAGCCGACGCCGGCGAGTTCGCAAGCCCAGACGACGTAAAAGCTGTCATGGACAAATGGTCAGGCAATGCAGGTTGAGTGGCTCAAAACAGCACTAAAGAATCTGGATGAGGAGGCAGCGTATATCGCACTGGACAATCCAGCTGCTGCCGCTGCTTTCGTGAAAGCCATTCAATCAAGCGTAACGCAGCTCGCGAGCTTTCCCGCCATGGGCCGGGAAGGACGGATTGCCGGAACCAGAGAATGGCCTCTGCCAGACCTGCCTTACCTGATTCCATATCGCATCCGTAGCGGCCGACTACAGGTTCTACGAATTTTCCACACCAGAAGACAATCGCCACCTGTGTGGTAAACCGCAAAGACGTTTACTGCACACAGCTTCGCTATCAAACCCGAAAATACTTCTGCAGCGCCTGCGCCAGCAGGCTCACCGCCTCGTCATTCTGTGACGACGGCGAGCGCAGGAAGACGATTTCGTGCTCGGGTATTTCAGGCAAGTCATCGAGAATCTGCATGGCGTCCGTGACCCCGCTCCGATCGATGAGGCTGATCGCCAGGCCCGCTTCCACACAGGCTTTGATCGCCTGATTGGACGGGCTTTCGAGAACTACGCGGACTTTGCGGCCGTTGTCTTTGAGTGACGCCAGCATGGCTTCACGGTAGGGACATTGGGCTGCGTGAACGGCTAGCGGCAGCGGGTCAGCGGATGCCAGTGCAACGCTGGCCGGCCCGACCCAGACCGGTTTGGTCGATACCAGAAACTGCGTATCAGCACTCAGCTGCCCCTTGGGTTGCGCGATCACTGCTGTCTGCAACTTGCCACGCGCAACCTGCTCGCGCAGGGCGTAGCTGGGTGCGGATTTCAATTCCAGCACGACATTGGGCCACGCGGCCGCGAACACCGGCAGGATGTCGCGAATGACATGCACGGCGTATTCATCCGGAACACCCAGCGTGATGCGTCCGGCCAGATGAGTGCCTTGCAGATCCGCCAGCACCCGGTCATGCGTGGACAGCAGCTCTGTCGTCGACAACAGCAGGCGCTTGCCCAGCGCCGTCAGCGACACTGCCTGGTTGTCCCGGTTGAGCAAGCGCCCGCCCGCCACGGCCTCGAGGCGCTGGATATGCACACTCACCGCTGCCGGGCTTTTATGAAGTTGCTCGGCGGCGGCTGAAAACTTCCCTATCCGCGCCACCGCATGGAAGGTGCGCACCAGTTCGATGTCGAGAATGGCCGTCATGATTCAGAATTCATGAATAACTCATGCAGTTAATTTTGATTTATTAGACTACGCCGGTTTCGTAACCTGTGTCCATGAACCCATACCTGTCGATTGCTCCGAACGTCTCGCGGCCTGCCTGGCACCAGGCCATTCCCTTGCCCCTGCTTGAAGCTGCGCTGGTTCTGGCCTGGAGTTCGGGCTTCGTCGGCGCACGCTTTTCGCTGGAACATGCGCCGCCGCTGCTGGTGGTGTTCTGGCGCTGTGTGGTGGTCACCCTGATCCTGCTGCCTTTTGTCGCCAGGCAACTGAGGTCGATCCCGGCTGCCACGCTGCTGAAAAACGCAGGTGTCGGCCTGCTGGCCATGGCCGGCTACGTCGCCGGTGTCACGCAGGGCATTGCGCTGGGCGTGCCAGCCGGCCTCGCTGCGCTATTTGCCGATTTGTTGCCGATGGGCATGGCACTCCTGGCGGCAGTAGTGCTCGGACAACGGCTGGCCTGGCAAATCTGGGCGGGACTGTTGGTCGGGCTGATCGGCGTAGTGCTGGTGACCTACAGCGCGCTTGCGGTGGGTGACGCACCGTTGTGGGCCTACGGCCTGCCGCTGCTGGGCATGTTGTCACTGGCCATCGCGACGCTGTGGCAGAAACAGTCCGGCACCGCAGAGCCTATGGCACTGCTGCCCAACCTGTGGCTGCAATGCGCCGTCTCCAGCGTCGCCTTCGCGATCATTCAGGGCACACAGGGCAGCCTGGCGCCTGTAGCCAGTACCGGCTTTGCGCTGAGCGTGCTATGGACGGTGGGGCTGGCAACCCTGAGCGGTTACGGACTGTATTGGGTGTGTCTGCGCCGCGCGACAGCCACCCGCGTCGCCAGCGTGCTCTACCTCAGCCCACCGGTGACGATGCTCTGGGCCTGGGCGATGTTCGACGAACCGCTGTCCTGGCAGATGGCCTCAGGCATGGCGGTGTCAGGTATCGGCGTGTGGATGGTGGTGCGGGCGGAACAACGGCAGTCGGCCGCCTGATGGGCTCAGGAGGCCAACTTGGCTTTGCGCAGGTTAAATCTTGAAACGCGCGACCATGCTCTGCAAATCGCTGCCCAGGCGGGCCAGCTCGACGGTCGATGCTGCGCTTTGCTCGGTGGCCGAAGCGGACTGGTCGGCGATGTCGCGAACACTGAGTACGCTGCGGTTGATTTCTTCGGTCACGGCGCTCTGTTGCTCGGCCGCGGCGGAAATCTGCTGACTCATCTGTTCGATGGTGCCAATGGACTGGTTGATTTCCACCAGCGCCTGTTCGGCCTGACGAGCCAGCACCACAGTGCCTTCAGTGCGCTGCAGGCTGGCGTCCATCAGGCCCGAGGCGGCGCCTGTACCTTTTTGCAACGCCTGGATCAGCGCTTCGATTTCGGTTGTGGAGTTCTGCGTACGCTGAGCCAGCGAACGGACTTCGTCAGCCACCACGGCAAAACCACGACCCTGCTCGCCTGCCCGTGCAGCCTCGATGGCTGCGTTGAGCGCCAGCAGATTGGTCTGCTCGGCGACCGCCTTGATCACGTCAATCACGCTGCCGATCTTGCCGCTGTCTTCGGTCAGGCGCTGCATGGCTTCACCCAGTTGCTGCACTTCACCGGCCAATTGACCGATTTCGCGGGTGGCATGCTGCACCACACTGCTACCGTGCGCGGCGCGCTCGCTGGCCTGCTTGGCAGCTTGCGAAGCGTCTTCGGTGTTGCGCGCGACTTCCTGTACGGTAGAGGCCATTTCGTTCATGGCGGTGGCGACCTGATCGACTTCGTTTTTCTGCAGGGTGACACCCGCGCTGGTCTGCTCGCTGACCGCAGACAACTGTTCGGCCGCCGTGGCGATCTGCGTAACACCGTTGCCGATGCCACCGATCAGGCCGCGCAGCGAAACGGTCATGTGCTGCATGGTGTTCTGCAGCAGGCCCAGTTCGTCCTGGCGGGTGGTGCTGCTGTCATGGGTCAGATCACCGTCGGCAATCCGGCGCGCCGCAATCACAGTGCTGTTCAACGGCACGGTAATCTGACGCGTGATCAGGAACGCAGCAAAGATGCCGACCAGCAGCACGACCAGCGCTACGCTGAGCAATTGCACCACAGCGGTTCCCTGTTCCTTCTTGGCGCTGATGACCTGCAGCGCCGCCAGATCATCGGCACGGGCTGCGGTCGCTACGGATTGCTGTTGCAGGTCATTGCGGATCTGCTCGGTCTGCTGAAGCATGTCCGAAATCGACGTCATCAGCACCTTGTACTGTTTCAACGCCACCAGCGCGGCATCCACTGCGGCATTTGCCTCGACAGGCAACTGGCTGCGGGCGGCGTCCACTTGCGCGATCAGCGCGTCGGCGGCCTTATAGGTGGCCTGACGGTTGTCGGCATTCGGAACGCTCAGGTAGCGGCGAAACACCAGGCGGAAGTTGGTCATGCCGTTACGCAGGTCGCCAGCGATCTTGACCTGCCTGATGCCGGTTTCATTCGGCGAGCGCAAGGTGTCGTCAATGGTCTTGTTCAGCAGATTCTCGAAGGTCGCGCTGACGTCATCGGACACCTTGATGATCGGTTTCAACGCCTCGTCGACTTTCTGATTGATGCCGACCAACTGGTCGAACGTCTGCTTCAGACCGCCCACCTGCTCCTTGATCTCGCGCAGCTTGGCCAGGTTGCTCGAGATCACGAACACCTGCAGGCCTTGATCGACACTGCGGCTCAAGGTATCCAGGGCGCTGGCGTAATTCTGCACACCTGCGGCGGTAGGACCGGTCGCATAGGCTTGCGCAGCGATCCGGGCATTCAGAACGTCAGCCTTGATCTCGGCGACCTTGCTGCTTTTGCCCATGCGCTCGATCAGCAGGTTGGTGCTGGAGTAACCGATCACGGTAACGGTCAGTACCCCGAGCAAAATAGCGGCAAAGCCCAGCCCGAGCTTCTTGCTGACTTTCAGATTGTCCAACCATTTTGCGCTCATTACGTGTGTGCCTTTGATTTTTCGGAATACCCGTGAGTCGGCGCTGAAAGGTTTAACTTGATAGTTAACATGATTGGAATAACGGACCGGTCGAGAGGGAGGACCTTGCACCCCATGAATTACGGGCTCCGTAATCGATGATTAAGATTTATTTAAGTTGCCTGAGCAGAATTTTCCGATGATTGGTGCTATAGAAAACAGCAAAAAAAGTGCCACTAAAAAGCCACATCAGCCGCCTGTGCAGATCCATCGGACATCTGCAGCAGCGTCAGGCGTTGTGGTTGTTGAAATGAACATCCAGCCGGATATTTTCCGGCTCGTCGATCGCCGCCAGGTACTCGTCCACGGTGATTTCTCCGACGCAGGCCCGAGCGCCCGGCAGCGGACGATAGCCACCGGCCATTTTGCTGCTCAGCGCGACGGCGGCACTGCCGGGAATCTCCGGCCCCTTGTCGTTCAGTGCAGTCAATTGCGCACGCATGTGCAACGGCTGGCCGTCGAGGTCGACGCCATCGACATCGAGGTACATCGCGCTCTTTCGATCACCCCACTGTTCAAAGCGCGCGCCCCAACGGTACAGGCGCTCGGCCCACGGCGCAGGATCGCGCAGCAGCCCGCAGCGAATCGCCAGCGCCAGCAGCCAGGTCGCGATGCCGCCGGCCTTGAGCGCGGAACCGGCCTTGAAGCTCAGATTCTGCGCGGCGTAGCGTGTCGCGAATACATCCAGGTCCGGGACGTCGACATTGGCCACCAGCCGTGTGCCCATGCCGGGCATCCGGCGCAGGGTCAGGTCCATCCAGCCGTAAACGTCGTGGACCTTGCCGTTGCGCAGTTGCCTGATCGGTCGCCCGGCATTGGCCAGCACGCCACGCACGGTCGAAAGACCGGGCATCTTCGCTGCCGAGGAGATGCCGTGTTCTATCGAATCGATACGCAAAAAACGCTGGCGATGCTGATCGATAATGGCCGCCGAAAGCGTCGGCACCGAGCTGCACCCGCTCAGCACGCTGACACCTGCCTCACGCGCCTGGGCATCGAGGCTGGCGATACCGGCGACAAACGCCCGGCAATCCGCCAGGTCGCAATAATTCACGCCCGCCTCGATACAATGCCTGGCCACGGTGTACGACTGCCCCTGAAAAGGCCCCGCAGTGTGGATAAGCAGATCGATACCCAACTCACCCAGCTCACTGCCCGCGCCGTCCTGCATGATGTCCACGCACCAGCTCTCGCAGAACCTGCCAGCCTGCGTTTGCAGTGCGGCGACCTTTTCCGCCAGCTTGCGCGGGTCACGACCGGAAATGACCAGGTCGATGTGCGGCATCAGCACCAGATGATTACAGATAAGGCTGCCGAAGTTACCGTAGCCACCGATGACCAATACGCGAAATGCCATTGACTCGTCCCTGACCTGCCGAAGGATGTGACCCTGCCTTATTGCGCCACGATTGCCGTGAGCAATGGCGATGAAATGCGCGTGCATTATTGATCATTGGCCGCAGGCCGGGTACAAAACCCTGTGCCTTTTTTGATTGTCCCGGGAGCAACGGATGCTGGAACTACACACCGAACGACTTTATCTGCGAACCCTGCTCGCCAGCGACTGGCCACTGTTTTTCAGGCTGCATTCCGAGCCCGAGACCATGCGCTACGTATTCGGAGAAATCGAAGAGGCGCAGATCCGTAAAGGCTTCGATCATCGCCTGCCCGAGTGGACGCCGGCGTCCGATCACTGGCTGTGCCTGGTGGTCATGGACGCCCAGAGCCATGCCGAACTGGGGGTCAGCGGCTTTCGTATCCTGTCGCCGGGGCATGCCGAAGTGGGTTGTCTGTTACTGCCGGAACATCAAGGCAAGGGCTTCGGCACCGAGTCACGCCGGGCAATCATCGACTACGCCGCCGCCATCGGCCTGGATTCACTGGAATCGACCGTGACGGACGGCAACATCGCCTCCTGCAAGGTCCTGGAGAAATGCGGTTTCACCTTCGAGCGCCGCGTCCCGCAGGCCTATCAGATCGGCGATCAGTGGTTCGACGACCTGATATACCACCTGCCACTGCGCTGATGAAGCAGCTGACCGGCGTTCGCCGGTCAATCCGCAAGCGCCTTCAGGCCTGAGGCCGCCCTCCGAGAATCGTCACCCGCTCGCCATAGCGCGAGTGCGGGAAGTAATCCCACACCGCGTGGTGCTGAGTACAACGGTTATCCCAGAACACCAGCGTGTTCGGTTCCCAGCGCACGCGACAACTGAGGCAGGGTTCGCGGGCGATCAGATCGAACAGCATATTCAGCATGGTGCGGCTCTCGCCGGGCGAGAGTTGCACGATATGCGAGGTGAACCCGGAATTGACGAACAGGCTGCGGCGTCCGGTTTCAGGGTGACGAACCACCAGCGGGTGCTCGCTTTTCGGAAGATTGGCGGGCGGCTGATAGCCTTTCCACGGAATCTCGCCATCGTGAATGGCTGTCAGCCCGCCGAGAAACTGCTGCATCGCCGGCGAGAGCATTTCAATGGCCAGGTGCATGTTGGCAAACAGCGTGTCGCCGCCGGTGCCGATGGCGGGTGTCTCCTTGACGTACAGCATCGAGCCCATCGACGGCTCCAGATCAGCGGTGCCGTCGGTGTGCCATAGCTCGCCCGCAGCGAAACGCGATTGGGCGTTGGCGCGCACCACGACCAGTTCCGGGTCATCGCCATCGATGCTGTCCACCGGCAAGGCGCGCAACGGACCAAACAGTCGGCCGAACGCCTTGTGCTGTTCGACCGTCAGGTGCTGATCGCGAAACACCAGCACGTGATTTTCCAGAAAGGCCCGGCGGATTTCCGTCAGCTGCTCCGCGCTGAGTGGCTGCGACAGATCGACACCGCCGACCTCGGCACCGATGATCGGTGTCAGGCGGTTGACCGTGATGCTCTGATACGGCGCACGCACGGCGCCTGCGATGCCTTCTATGGCCTTGAGTGCCATTTGATCCATGATCCCTCACCTTCAGGTTGTTGGCATGGCTGGTCACCATGCCTGTGGTTTGTCTGCGGGAACGTCAGCCCCGCCTGAAAAGCCTGCCGGTAACGTTCAGCCCTGCGCCGTCGACAGGTCGGCATTGATCATCTCGGCAATCACCTGCGCCCAGGGCGCTGCGACAATGCCGTAGTGATCGGTGTCCAGTGCTTGCCAGCTCAACATATGCGGCAACAGCCCTTTCCAGGCCCGCTGTAGATCGGCCATCCGCCAGGCGCTACCCATGCCGTAAGGATTGGGCTGCGTGGCGATGAACAGCCGCACTGGAGTGCGCGACAGCGCTTCGGGCTGGTGGCCCGCCATGCTCGCCATATTGTTCTGGCAGCAGACAATCAGGCTTTGCAGGTAACGCGATGCGTCTTCGCTGGCCGTGCTGGTGGCCGTGTCAAGGCCGCGCCGTGCAGAAAACTCGCGCTGGAAGACCTGCTGAATCTGCGCTTCACCGATCTGCGCCAGCTCGTGGCCCGCATCCGGCGCGGGGGGATCGATCAGGTACAACAATGGCTGTTCGCAATCCTCCGTCAGCAGGCTGCACATCGCTTGCGTCACCCACGCGCCGAACGACCAGCCGGCCAGACGCCATGCCGTGCCGTCGGGGTGATGGGCCTGCAACGCCTCGATATACAGCTGCGCGCGCTCATCCACGCTGATGTTCGGCAGGTCGGGCAGGCGCAAGGCCGGATCGGCGATCACCCACACGCCCAGATCAGGGTGCAGCGCCGAGGCCAGCTCGCGGTACGCCTGCACGTCGCCACCCACCGGGTGAATCAGATACAGGCGCTCGCGGCCCGCGCCCGCATGCCACTGATCGATCCGCACCGCATCGGCCCACTGGCTTTCGTCCGCAGGCGTTACGGCCCCTGACGCCTGCACCAGCGCCAACACCTCGGTCAGGCTGACCTTGTGGCTGAACTGCGACAACTGGAAGACCATGCCGGTCGCGGCCTGCAGTTCGTCGATCAGGTCCAGCAGGGTCAGAGAATCGGCGCCCAGCTCATAGAGCGAGGCATCCGGCTGCAGCGCACTCACACCGAGCCATTTGCACAGGCAGTCATGCAGATGCTCGGGCAGACGGTCCGGCGCTTCAGTGTCTGCCGTCAGCACTGGCGCAGTATCGGCCAGCGTTGAGCCTGCGCTGTGGCGAACCGGGTAAAACTGTCGCGCCGTCGCTGGATCGGTGGTCGAGATCAGCAACTGCGGCAGTTGAGCCGTCATGGCTGCATCGAATACCCGGCAGCCCTCCTGCGCTGACATGCCGACCGCCAGATGCCGCTGGTGCGCGTCATCCCCGACGCCACTGGCAGCGGCCATGCCGACACCGCGCCAGATGTCCCAGTTAATGCCCAGGCGCACACAGCCATTTTCGGCATGCGGGCGGTAGTGGGTGAAACCGTCAAGCACGGCACTGGCGGCGGCGTAGTCCAGGTGCCCGGCGCCACCGAACAGTGCCGACATCGAAGAGCAATACAGCACGAACCCCGGGGTCATCTTTTCGATCAACGCTTCAACCGCCAGCATGCCACGGGTCTTACTGGCCATTGCCTCAGACAGCACCTGAGCATCGCGCTGACGGATCAGGCTGCCCGCTCCGGTACCGGCCGCGTGAATCACGCCGTCAAAGTGCCCATAACGCTCACGCAAGTGTTCAAGCACCGTGGGCCAGCGCGCCAGGTCGGCGATATCCGCAGCGATGCTGTCGATGCGCGAAGCATAGGCGTGCAGTTCTTTCGGACACTCACCACCTCGCGACAGCAGCACGACCCGCCGCTGGCTGGATTGCAGCAGGTGTTCACACAAGGTACGCCCGATGCCGCCTGTACCGCCGAGCACCAGCAACGTGCCGTTCGCCGGCAGCAGATTCGAAGCCGCCGTCGGAGCCGCCAGCGGACTGGCCAACAGCTGAGGCTGCCACAGATAACCATCACGAATGGCCATGCGCCGCGGCAGCGACGCCGGTTCGGCAAGCAGCGCCGCGAGGTGCCTTGCCTGAACGCTCAACTGCGCCGTGGGCAGGTCCAGCCAATGACAGCGTATCGGGTACTCCTGCGGGGCCACTTCGGTGATACCGGCCAGCGCCGCCAGTTCAGGGCGCATGACCTGGCCGTTCACCGGGCACGCTTGCCAGGACAACAGCCAGAGCCGCAGAACGCTCTTCTGTGCGTTCTGCCCCCAGGCCTGCAGCAACGCGCTGAGCGTATCCAGACAAGCCCATTGCGCGGCCGCCAGGCTTTGCTCGTCAACCGCCCCGCCCACCGACAGCGGCAAGGCATGCAGCCAGTCCAGTTCGCTCGCCGTCTGCCCATTCTGATCGAGCGCAGTGATCAATCGACCAAACGCCACTGAGTCCAGCGGGTCGAGCTCATAACGATTCGGGCCAAGCTGCTGGTAACCATTGCCGGCCTGCACCTCGATGACGTGCCGATAGACGCCCTGCAGACTGCCAAGCGTGGTGGCCTCCAGACGCTCATGGCTGCACACCACCAGCACTTCACGCCTCTCGCCAGTGGGTTGTGTGTGCAGACGACGCATCCGCTGCCACTGACGCTGATAGAACCAGTCCGCCAGCGGCTGGCGCTCGACAGTTGAGGACGGTTGCAGCTCAGCGCGAGCAGCCGGTTTGAAGCGAAAGGTCTGCAGATCGAACGCCGAGGGAGGCAAGTCCCAGGGTGGCGGCGTTGAACCGGTCGACCCTTCGATGCTGGCCCCCGCATACCAGGCGTCCAGCAGGGCCTGGGGCAAATGCTCGCTGGCCTTCACTCGCGCGTCCGAAAGCGTCACCTGCTTGATCGACGAGGCTTGCAGGCGCGGCGTCTGACCGGGCTGGCAGATCATTGCGAAGCGCCAAGGCAACGCGCGTCGACCGTTTTGCAGGTAACGCAGCAGCGCAGCCTGCTGCTCGGGAAAGGCGTTGAGCCAGGCTTCAATCGCCAGCATGTCCCGCTCCAAAGCAGTGCGGCTGTGCGCCGACAGCAGCAGGCACGCCGGGCAATCCTCGACGCGCGCTGTCTGCTGCGGCGCGGCGCCGACAATCACATGCGCGTTGGTGCCACCGATGCCGAAACTGCTGACCCCGGCCAGACGCCGACGCCCCTCGGGCCAGGGCCCGGAGGTGGTGGGTATGTAGAACGGCGAGTGCTGCAGATCGATTTGCGGATTGATCCGGGTAAACCCCAGGTTGGGTGGGATCACCCCGTGAAACACGGCAAGCGTCGCGCGAATCAGCCCGACCACGCCGGCAGCCGCGCCGAGATGACCCACCTGACTTTTCACTGAGGCCAGCGCGCAACCGGCGGCTGGTGCCGCGCCGAACGCTTTGGTCAATGCCGCCACTTCAATAGGGTCGCCCAACAGCGTGCCTGTGCCGTGAGCCTCGATGTAGCCCATGTCGGCGCCATTGACCCCGGCCTTGCGCAGCGCCTCGCTGATCACTACGCTCTGCCCCGCCACCGATGGCGCGGTGTAACTCATCTTGGCGCGGCCATCGTTGTTCAGCGCAGAGGCTTCGACCAGCGCGTAGATCCGGTCGCCATCAGCCTGGGCGCGGTCCAGCGGTTTGAGCACCACTACCCCGTAACCGCTGGCACCGATGGTGCCGCTGGCGTCGTCACTGAACGGACGGCACAGCCCATCGCGGGAAAAAATATGCTGCGGGCGATAACGATAGCCATCGGTCAGGGTCGGGTCGATCAGCACCCCGGCGGCCAGCATCACGTCACTGTCGCCCTGACGCAGCATCGCCGCCGCCAGGTGCACGGCAATCAGCGAACTGCCGCACGCCGCCTGAACGCTGAGTGCCGGCCCGCCGAGGTCGAGGTGGTAAGCCGCCTTGGTGGCCAGAAAGTCCTTGTCGTGGTGCAGCGCCATCTGAAAACCGTCGGGCAGATCGCCCTCGGCAGTTTCGCGCAGCATTTGCTGGAAATACGTGGTTTCGCCGCAACTGGCGATCAGACCGATGCGCGGACCGTCGGCTTTGGGTGTCAGCCCGGCATGTTGCAGCGCCTGCACGCAGCCCATCAGCAGGTGCCGCTGTTGCGGGTCCATCAGCCGCGCTTCCTGAAGACTGATGCCGAAATAGTCGGGATCGAAATCCAGCAGGCCGGTCAGTTGACTGCGCGCACCGACCAGCCCCTCGGCAGCGTCGAACCGCTCGATGCCCAAGCCATTTCCTTGAACCATCGCCCAGAACTCGGCGAGGTTGTTCGCGCCGGCCACATTCACCGACATGCCGATGATCGCCATGGGTTGTTTGCCAGCCTTGGCGACTCGCTCATTGCCCTTCCCAGCACCGGGCAGTTGCCCTGCCGGTACGGAGAGATGCTGCGCCAGGCGGCGCACGCTGACATGCTCGAACAACGCGGCCATTGCCACTGGCTGCGGCAGTGCTTCGTTGTAACGGGCATGCAGGCGCATCAGGCCGAGGCTGGTGGCGCCGGCTTCGAAGAAGGTCTGATCAGGCTCGATGTCGCGACCGATGACCGCCACGAACAACTCGCTCAGTTGTTGTTCAAGTGCGCTCAACCGTGCCGCAGGCAGCCCGGTGCGTTGCCGTTGCAACACCTCGCCGAGCCCCCCCAGTGCCCTGCGATCGATCTTGCCGCTCGGTGTACGCGGCCAGGCGTCGACCCGCCGGTACTCGTCGATACGCACATGCGCCGGCAGGTGCAGGCTGATCTGTCGATCAAGCTGCAGTGCATCGGGCAGCGTGCCTTCGCTGCGCAACCAGGCCACCAGACGGGGCGGCTCAGCCTGCATGGCCACCACCGCGTTGCTCACCTGAGCGACCTGCATCAGCGCGGTCTCGATCTGCCCCAGTTCAAGACGCTGGCCACTGATCTTGATCTGCTGATCGTCCCGACCCAGGTAGTGCAGGCAGGCATTTGCATCAGCCCGCGCAAGGTCGCCGGTACGATAGAACAGGGCCATGCCCTCAGGCTGCGGCAACTCGACAAAGCGCGCGGCATTCAGCGCCGGGTCAGCGAGGTAGCAGCGCGAAATCATCGGCCCTGCCACCAGCAAGTAGCCCTGACTACCACGCGGCACCGGCCGGTCGTGTTCGTCCACCAGCAGCAGGCGTGCATTGCTCACTGCCCGCCCGATCGGCGCGCGCAGCGGCCAGTCCTGAACCGCCGCAGGCAAATGCCAGGCGCTGACCACGTGGGTTTCGGTCGGGCCGTAATGATTGAACAGCCGTGCCTGCGGCATGCCGCCGAACCAGTTGCGCAATGCCTCGGTGCACAGCAGTTGCTCGCCCGCCGTGATCACCTCGCGCAACGCCTGCGGATACACACCCTGGCTCACAGCGGTCTGCGCCAGATGCTGCAAGGCCACGCAGGGCAGGAACAGCCGTTCGATGCGCGTCTGCACCAGATAGCTCAGCAATGCCTGGGCATCCTGCCGCCAACGCGGGTTGATCAGGTGGTAACAACCCCCGCCGCAGAGGGTGCTGAAAATCTCCTGAAACGACACATCGAACGACAGCATGGAAAATTGCAGGGTCACTGACTTCGCGGGCAACTGCCCTTCGTTGCGCTGCCAGTGCAACAGATTGCAAAGGGTCCGGTCCGGCACCTGAACCCCTTTCGGTGTCCCCGTCGAACCGGACGTGAACAGCGTGTACAACGGTCGTTGACCCGCATGACGGCGACGCTCGAACGGCCGTGCAGCGGCGCTCAGGTCGACCCGATGACAGATCTGCCGGTCGGCGTTCAACAGGTCCAGTGCCGCCTCGGTGGCCGCGCTGTACAGCACACAGCCAGGTTGTGCCTGCTGCATGACCTGGCGCTGCACCGCCAGCGGATAGCCAGGGTCGAGGGGCACCGCAGTCAAATTGAGCCTGGCCAGCGCCAGCAAGGCCACGATGTGCTCGACCGACGCTTCGAGGTACAGGACCACTTGCAGCGACGCATCATTGCCCTTCGACGGCGGGCACAGCTCGATCAGGGTGGCCGCCAGCGTATCGGCCAGTGCATCCAGTTCGGCGTAGCTGATGCACTGCTGATCGGCGACCAGTGCCGGAGCATCCGGTGTGCAACTCACCTGATAGGCGAACCAGTCGGCCACGGTGTTGAACGGTGGCTCAGCGCGGTCGCCCTGACTGGCGGGCGGCAGGCTGAAGCGGTAAGGCGTGAGCAGCGCATCGAGGGTCGCCGACGGCTTCTCCAGCAGCAGATCAAGCCCCTGTTGCAACAGCCGATTGACGGCGACAATTTGTGTCGCATCGAAATAACTGCACTGGTACTCCCACCAGCATTCCAGCTGCGACCCGGCATCGACCACCAGCAAGGTCAGCGGACATTTGGCCTGCACAGTCTCGTTGAATTCCAGCGTGGCCCGCAGGCCGGTATGGGCCAGCCTGGCGTAGTCGGTGTTTTCCAGCACGAACATGAAATCGAACAGCGCACTGCTCGACGACAGCCGCAGGTCTTCCACCAGGTCCGCCAGAGCGACGTCCTGCAAAGCCAGCACCTCACGCACCGTGGCGGTCTGCTGATGCAGTTGCTGGTCGAGCGCCTTGTCGCCGTCGAACGCCGTGGGGATCAGCACGGTGTTGGCGAACATCCCGATTGCGTCTTCGAATTCGCTCAGCGGACGGTTGGATACCGGGCTGGCGATGCGTGGCCGTTCACAGCCGGTCAGGGCGTAAATGCTCCAGGCATAAACACTGAACAGCACCTCATAACGCGTGACGCGCTGTCGGCTGCAAAATCGATCCAGTGCAGCACTGCGCGTGGCTCCCAGCGGCTGACGATAAAGCCGTGCCTGCGGTCCAGGCTCGCGAACCGGCAGCAGCGCGGGCGAAGACGCCGGGTGCTGGCGATGTAACCCGGCCAGGGCGCGACGCTGATCGCGGTAACGCGGGTCGACACGCCATTGCCGTTGCCAGAGGGCAAACTCCAGCGTGCCCAGACCCGGCGAAGGCTCGGCACTCGACCGCCCCTGCAGCGCATCGTCGTACAGTTGCACCAGGTCATCGAACAGCAGGTTCATCGACCAGCCATCAATGGCAACGTGATGCAGGTTCAGCAGCAAGCGGCAGCTGCCATCGGCAAACGGCAACAGCCAGGCCTTGCACAGGGCAGATGTCGCCAGATCGAAAGGTGTGTCAAAGACCAGGGCTGCAAAGCTGCGCCAGGTCTGTTCACTGAATGCCCCTGTGGCAAAGGTCTGGCACACCGCGTCCCGTTGGTGAACCTGCTGATGCAGCCCGTCGGCAGCGGACACGAACGCCGTGCGCAGCCCGCTGTGCCGAGTCAACAGGCGCTGCACGGACTCGGCCAATGCGCTCAGCTCGACGCCCGCTGCCAGGTGCAGGATGATTGGCACGTTGTAGGCCGTCGCCAGCGGCGTGCGCTGCTGCATCAGCCACAGGCGACTCTGCTCGGCAGTCGCCGGCGCACGCCCTGAATGGTTGACGGGCGGCGCGGGTGGATAGGCAGGCGCCGCACCCTGCTCATCACCGAGTCGCTCGGCCAGTGCCGAAAACGATTCGCTCAGCACCGCACCCAGGGTGATTTCCCGCCGCCAGTGAGTGCGGATTGCAGAACGCAGACGCATGGCCTTGAGCGAATCGCCGCCGCTGCCCAGCCAGTCATCCTCGCCGTTCAGCTCAGGTTGCGCCAACAACCTGCGGGCCTGAGTCAGCAGCCAGTCCAGCGTGGGCGAGTGTTGCTCGTCTGCACGCGAACCCGCCTGCAGTCGCCACGGTTTCAAGGGCTGCTCCAGCAGCGCACGCTGATCGATCTTGCCATTGGCGGTCAACGGCAGGCGCTGCAGCACAAACAGCTGATGCGGGCGCATCCATACCGCCAGGTTGTCGCGCAGGTGCTGGTCGAAATCGCGATAGTCCAGCGCCTCGCGCGGCACGATGAAGGCCAGCAACTGGTGGTCTTCGGCCGCCTGGCGGCGGGTACAGACGTGCACCTGCGCCACCTGCGGATGCTCCAGAATGCGCTGCTCGACCTCGCCCGGCTCGATGCGAAAACCGCGGACCTTCACCTGACGATCAATCCGCCCCAGGTACTCGATCAGCCCGTCGGCATTGACCCGCACCTGATCGCCGGTTCGGTAATGCAGTACATCCCCGGCATCGATTGTCGGCAGGCGCAGGAAACGCTGTTCAGTCTCGGTCGGACGGTTGCGGTAACCGCGTGCAACCCCGCTGCCGCTCAGGTAGAGCTCACCCGCCTCGCCACGTGCAACCGCCCGTTGTTGCGCGTCGAGCACCTGCACGCCGGTGTCAGGCAATGGCTGGCCGATTGGCACAGCGTCGCCGGCAAAGTCGCGGGGGATCGGATAGCACACGGCGAAGGTGGTGCATTCGGTGGGTCCGTAGGCGTTGAAAATCCGGCAACGGCTGTCGGGATTGGCCTGATACCAGGCACGCACCGCCGCGGCGCTGACCTGCTCACCGCCGATCAGCACTTGGCGCAGGCTGGCGAAACAGGCGGGGTTATCTGCGCTCAAGGTGTTGAACAGCGAAACGGTCATGAACAGGCTATCGACCTGCTGCATTTCCAGGACCCTGGCCAGTTGTTGGGCATCCTGCAGGTCTGCGTCGGCAATGATGACGCAGCAACCGCCGTTGAGCAGCGGCGCCCACAGTTCGAAATTACAGGCGTCGAACGCCGGGTTGGACAGGCAGGCCACACGCTCGCCTGCGCGAATGTCGAGGCAGCTGTCGGTCCGGGCCAGACGCAACAGGCCGCGCTCCCCTACGTCCACGGCCTTCGGGGTGCCGGTGGTGCCCGAGGTGTAGAACAGGAAGCTCGACGCGGCGAAGTCCTCGGGCAGCGGCAGTGCTGGTTGATCAGAGTATTCCAGCAAGGCTTCGACGCTGACGTACCAGCCATGTTGTGGCGCCACCAGGCTGTCCGCGTCTTCACCGAGGGTCACCAGCCCGACGCAGCCTCCGTCGTCGAGCATCAGTTGTCGACGCCGGGCCGGGCTGGCCCGATCCAGCGGCACCACCACAGCCCCGACTTTCAGCACGGCCAGTATCGTGGCGATCCATTGCCAGCAGCGCGGCATGCACAGGGCGATCGGATCCGCAGGGCCGGTGCCTTGTGCCAGCAGCCCTTTGGCGATGCGTTCACTGGCGCTGGCCAGTTGCGCGTAAGTCAGCCGTACCTGTCGGTCGATCACGGCCAGCGCCTGGGGCTCACGGCGTACCTGCTCGGCAAAACGCGACAGCAGCGTCTGGGGGTTGCGGGCGATATTCTCCTCGTGCCGGTTCATCATTGCGCCTCCTGCGTGTCGAAACGTTGCAGCTCTTGCCTGAGCGTCTGCGAGACCCGATGCACCTCGGCGCTTTCCAGCATGTCCCAGTGCCCGCCGTGAACCAGCCGGGCTCTGTAACCGTTGCCCGCGCGACGACGCCAGAAGCTGCGCAGCTCATGCAACTGCGTGCGGGTAAAGCCTTCGCGAGCCTGAATCAGCACGATGCGCCCGGCTTGCGGCGCGCACTCGTATGCGGCCATGGCCAGGCGGTTGTGGTTGTAGAGGTGGAAATACCGCTCGACCTGCGCGTCTTCGATGCCGGGGTACATGCCGTTGAAGCGCACCAGCTTGTCGCGAAACTCCGCCATGTCCACGGTCCCGATCTGTTGCCGGAACCCCGGGTCATCCGAGCCCTGGGTATCGAGCAGCACCACCGTCACCTGACGATGGCCGGCAGCCGTCAGGCGGCGGGCCATTTCGTAAGCCACCAGGCCACCGAACGACAGCCCGGTGAGCACCAGCGGTTGTGAGGTCAACGCCGCGATCCGCCGCAAATAGGCGTCGGCCATCGCTTCGACGCTCGGCTCGGTGCTCTCTCCGGGGTTCAACCCTGGCGATTGCACACCGTACACACCGATGCTGTCCGGCAGTTCCTTGGCCAGTGACAGGTAGCAGAACGCCGTGCCCCCCGCCGGGTGAATGCACACCACGTTGCGTTGCCCGGCACCGCGCCGGAATTCGATCAGGTTGTCCTGTGCCGCGGCCAGGCTGGCGCCAGTACGCAGCCAGCCGCCCAACGCCTCGATGGTCGGGTGGCCGAGGATCACGCGCACAGGCACTTCGACGCTGAACGCCCGGCCAATTTCGTAGGCCATCTTGATCGCCGCAATCGATGTCCCGCCGACGTTGAAGAAGTTGTCGCGAATGCCGATCTGCGGCACCAGCAGCAGGTCTTTCCAGATCTGATACAGGGTCAGCTCGATATGGTCACGGGGGCTGCCGAGATTGACCTGCCGGTCGGCCAGATCCTGATCGGCCAGTGCCGCAAGGGCGGCACGGTCGACTTTGCCATTGACCGTCAACGGTAAGGCGTCCAGCCACAGAAACGCGCTGGGCATGACGGCGCTGGACAGGGTCGTTGCCAGGTGCGCACGCAGTGCGGATTCGTCCACCGTGCTGTCGGTAACGCAGCACGCCACCAGACGCTGGTTCTGCGCGTTATCACCAATGATCAACGCCACACTGGCGCGAATACCAGGGAACAGATCCAGCCGCGCTTCGATTTCACTCAGTTCCAGGCGAATACCGCGCAGCTTGACCTGAAAGTCGTTGCGACCGATAAACTCCAACTGACCGTCCGGGCGATAACGCGCCAGATCGCCGCTGCGGTACAGCCGGTCACCGGCAACGAAGGGGTTGTCGATAAACCGTTCGGCAGTGAGCTCGTCCAGCCCCAGATAACCCCGTGCAACGCCGAAACCACCAATGTGCAACTGACCGGTGACCCCGGCCGGCACCGGCGCATCACGCTCGTCGAGCACGTAAAAACGGGTGTTGGCAAGGGGTCGGCCGATGGGCAATTGGCGCGATGGAACCTCGGCACCGGGCTCCAGCGTCCAGACGCTGCTGATCACCGTGGTTTCGGTCGGACCATAAACGTTGTGCAGGCGGGCATGCGGCAGACGCTCCTGAAACAGCCTGGCGACTGCGGGCGACAGCTCCCCGCCGCCACTGAACACATCCTTCAGGGAGAGACAGGCGCTGACCTCTTCGACCTCCAGAAACAGTTGCAACATGGCCGGCACGAACACCATCGCGGTGACGCTTTGTTCGCGCACCACCTGCGCCAGGTAGCCGGGTTCGAAATGCCCGCCGGGACGAGCGATGACCAGCCTGCCCCCGGTGAGCAACGGCCAGAAAATCTCCCAGGCCGAGGCGTCGAAACCGAATGGGATCTTGTGCAGCATGCTCCCGTGTTCGCCGCAGAATTGCTGACACCACAGCAGCAGGTTGCTCAGCCCGCGATGCGTGACCATCGCCCCCTTGGGCAGCCCGGTAGTGCCGGAGGTGTAAAGCACATACGCCAGGTGGTCGGCGTTCACACCGACACGCTGCGGCTGCGGATTGTCCGACGGGCACTCGGCCCAGAGCACAGCATCGGCCTGCACGTCGAGGATCGGCACTTCACAGTCCGCGCCTTGCAGGGCCTCGCGCAGGATCTTGCGCGTCGGCCCGTGGGCAAGCAGCACTACCGGGGACGTGTCATCGAGAATATGCCGCAGGCGTCCCGATGGGTAATCCGGGTCCAGCGGCACATAGGCGCCCCCGGCCTTGAGCACCGCCAGCACGGCCACCGGCAGTTCCAGCGAGCGTTCGATACACACCGCCACGCGCACATCCGGGCCGACGCCGAGGGTGAGCAAGTGATGCGCCAGGCGGTTGGCCTGACTGTTGAGCTGGCTGTAGCTCAGCGATCGACCTTCGAAGATGATCGCACACTCGGCCTGCCGACGCGTGACCTGGGCTTCGATCAGACGATGCACGCAATCGGCAGGCTGGGCCAGCGGTGCCGGACTGTTCCACTCATTCAGTATCTGTTCGCGTTCGGCATCGCTGATCAGCGTCAGTGCGCCAACAGGCTGCTTGGGGTTCAGCGCCACCTGTTCCAGCAGCTGACGATAATGCCCGCTCAGGCGCTCGATGCTGGTCTGGTCGAACAGGTCGGTGTTGTATTCCACCAGCAGGCTCAGCACACCGTCGCGCTCGACCCATTCGAACGCCAGGTCGAACTTGGCCGTGGCGCTCCCGGTGCTGTACGGCGTCATGCTCAGGCCCGGCATCTGTGCGGCGTTGCCCGGGGTGTTCTGCAACACCATCATCACCTGAAACAGAGGCGAATACGCGGTTTCGCGTTGCGGGTTGACGGCCTCCACCACGCGGTCGAAAGGCACATCCTGATGCGCATGGACATCCAGCAGAGTGGCGCGTACGTCGCGCAACAGCTCGGCAAAGGTCTGCTGCGGATCGAGACGCTGGCGAATCACCTGAGTGTTGACGAAATGACCGATCAACGGCTCGATTTCGGGACGGCTGCGGTTGGCGAATGGCGTACCGATGCACAGGTCTTGCTGTCCGCTGTGGCGCCAGAGCAGGACCGACAGCGCGCCGATCAGCACGTTGAACAACGTGCCCTGAGTCTGTCTGGCCAACGCATTAAGCGCACGCAGGGTGGTGCCGTCGACCGTCGAGCTGAAGGTCGCCCCGACGTAGCGCTGCACGATCGGACGCGGCCGGTCGGCAGGCATGTCGAGCAGCGGCGGCGCATCGGCCAGCGTGCGCTGCCAGAACTCCAGTTGCCCGGCCAGCGCCTCGTCGCTCAGCCGCTGTTGCTGCCAGCAGGCGTAATCGGCGTACTGCACTGCCAGCGGCGCCAGACTGGACGCCTGACCGCGCAGGAAATCGCCATACAAGGTCGTCACCTCCTGAAGGATCACGCCCATCGACCAGCCATCGGCGATGATGTGGTGCACGCTGTACAGCCAGAGGTATTCCTCGTCGGCCAGGCGCAGCAGCGAGGCCCGCAGCAACGGGCCGCTGGCCAGGTCAAACGGTGCTTTGGCCTCCTGCTCCACCGCCACGCTGACGTGGGCATCGCGCGCCGTCGGCGACAGGTCACGCAGGTCGACACCTGGCATCACCAGCGACATCGCCGGGTGCACGATCTGCCGTGGCTCGCCGTCCACGCTGGCAAATGTGGTGCGCAATATTTCATGGCGCATGATCAATTCGTTCAGCGCCCGCTCCAGCACCGGCACATCCAGCGCGCCTTTCAGCAGCACCGCAGTGGGCACGTTATAGAACGCATTGCCCGGTTCCATCTGATCGAGAAACCACAGCTGGCGTTGTGAAAACGACAGCGGAACAGCCGTTTGCCCGACGGCACGCCGAGGGATCGCAGCGGGGTCGGTGCCGCTCAGCAAGGCAATCAGTTCTGCCTTGTGCTGCTTGAGCGCCTGCAGCATCTCGTCATTCAGAAACCCGCGCGGCGCCTTGCAGCGCAGTTTGTCGCCGTCCACTTCAAGCACCACGGCGTGGCGACCGAACAACTCCAGCAATTGATAGGCATTCATATCTCTATCTCCTCCATGTCGCTGGCGTCGTCCGTTTGATTGGCGGCAGAAGCGAACGCCTCGACCTGCGCGCGGCGTTGTTCGTCGGCAGTGCGCAGACCGCCCACCATCGAGTAAATCAACTGATGATTCGGTCCCAGGTCGAACAGGGCTGACAATTGCTGCTCTTCGAGCGAGCCCATGCCACACAGGCCAAGGCCCTGCTCCACCGCCGTCATGGTCAGCAATTGCGCCATGCCCCCGGCTTCGATATGACAGAAGTCGCGACTGCGCTCGCCATACAGCGGCCGGATCGCGGCCATGTCGGCGATGAAGAACAGCGAGAACGCGGCGTTTTCATACACCGGTCGGTTAACGAAATAATCGTAGGTGTCCGGATCGAGCGGCTCGCTGTCGAGCATCAGCAGGCGGTGCTCAACCGGGTCGTAGTAATAGGCGCCGGCAGCAACGCCGGTGACCCGCTGCGGTTTGACATACAGGTAGCACTGGATCGGGTACAGACCGCCTGCGGACGGGAACTGATATTTAACCTCGCCGTGCAGTTGCCCCTGCGCCAGGCTGGCCAGTAACCCGGCAAACGCCTCGGTCGGAATGGGCCCCTCAACGAATTGGCGTACCGAGCGGTAATCGCTGAAGCGCCGCGCGAACGCCGGGTTATCCGGACGCGCCAGGTCCAGCGCCGCAACCTGCGGGGCGAAGGTCCGCCGGCCGCGCTGCTCGGCCTTGAAGCGCGCCCGCTGCTGCGGATCCTCGATCACTTGCTCAGGCGAACCCGCGCGCTGACGAACGCTGTCGACCACACTGCCGTTGGCCAGATTCCGGCGGTACATGCCGAGCAGATTGAGCAGCGTCGGCTGCGCCAGCAGTTGCGCAACGTTGGGACGGAATTGCAGTTCGCCGGACAGCGCATTGCTGATCCTGACAATGTCGATCGAGGTGGCGCCCAGGTTGAGCAAATTGGCGTCGGCAGCGATCGACGGACGCTTGAGCACGCCCTGCACGATCATCACCAGTTGTTGCTCCTGTGGCCCCTCCACTTCCAGCGCCGGGCCGGCATCCTGAACCTGCGACGGCTCCGGCAAGCGCTTCTTGTCGACCTTGCCGTTGGCCGACAGCGGCCATTCCTGCACGAAGGTAAACGACGTCGGCACCATGTAGGCCGGCAGTTTGTCTGCCAGGTACTGGGCAAAGTCACTGGCCTGCAACGAGGGATCGGCCTTGAGTACGTAGCCCGCAAGCCGCTTCTCGCCCAGCGCTTCGCCGAGCACCCGCACCACGGCGCTCTGTACGCCGGGATGGCGATTGAGTGCCGCTTCGATCTCGCCCAGCTCGATGCGGTGCCCCTGGACCTTGACCTGGGTGTCTTCCCGCCCGAGAAACTCGATATTGCCGTCGGGCAGCCAGCGCCCCAGATCGCCGGTCCGATACAGACGTTCGCCGGTCAGCGGGTGGGCGAAGAAACTGCCGGCGCTCAGGGCTTCATCACGCCAATAGCCCTTGGCCAGACCAATACCGCCGATATACAACTGACCCGCCACCCAGGTCGGGCGAACCTGCAAGGCGTCATCCAGCACATAGAAGCGCTGGTGATCCAGCGCCTTGCCATAGGGAATACTGCGCCACGCGGGGTCGACCTGCTGCAGCGGATACTGGATCGACCAGACGGACGCTTCGGTCGCCCCGCCAAGGCTGATCAGTTGCAACGCCGGCTGCAGCGCCCAGGCACGCTCGGGCAGCGTCAGGGGAATCCAGTCGCCTGACAGCATCGCCACGCGCAGGCACGACGGCAAAGCGCTGCGCTCGCCTTGCACATACTCCAGCAACATGCCGAACAAGGCGGGCACCGAATTCCACAGGCTGACCTGATGCCGCTCGATCAGCGTCAGCCAGTGCGCCGGGTCGAGAGCCTGCTGCGGTTCGAGCAGCACCACCGCCGCGCCAGCGGCCAGCGAGCCGAAGAAGTCATAGACCGACAGGTCGAAACTCAGCGACGAAACCGCCAGCACCCGATCCGCAGCGCCGACGGCAAAGCGCCGGTTGATGTCGAGCAGCGTATTCACCGCACCGCGATGATCGATGACCACGCCCTTGGGCAGGCCGGTCGAGCCGGAGGTGTAGATCACATAGGCCAGATCGTCCGGGGTGAGATGCACGGCGTGCAATTCGGACTGATCGGAAAGGCCATCGTCGGCAACGATCGGATCGCTCACGCTGATGACCTGGACCTGCACGGGCCACTCGACACGTTGCCGCAGTACCGGCTGAGTCAGCGCCAGGCTGGCTTCGGCGCGTTGCAGGATGTGCTCCAGACGCTCGGTCGGCAGCGCCGGGTCGAGCGGCAGGTAGGCCCCGCCGGCGTACTGGATCGCCAGCGTCGCGACGACCTGTTCCCAGCCACGTTCCATGACCACCGCGACCAGTTGATTAGGCACCACGCCGCGACGCTGAAGCAGCGCCGCCAGTTGACGCGCTTCGGTTCGCAGCTGGCGATAACTCAGCTGCCGATGGGTGTCGATGACTGCCAGCGCATCCGGGGCAGCGAGTGCCTGGCGATCAAACAGTTCGTGCATCAGCGCCGAGTCAACGGGGCTGGCCTCGGGCGCCGGCAAGCGTGCCAGCGGTATCAGCTCCACCGTGCCAGCGTTCCAGGCATCGGCGTCGAGCAGGCGATCCAGCAGCGCGTTGTAGGCGACGAACATCTGCTCGATCAGGCCTTGCGGAAACAACTCGTCGATGCTGTCCCAGTTGAACAGCAGGCGCCCTTCCAGCTCCAGCAGCGTGTGGTCAAGCCAGACCTGCGGGGTCTGGGTGATGCTGTGCATGTGCTCGGCATTCAACGCGTCGGCAAGGTTGAATTCGGCCAGTTCCGGCGCAGCTTCCGACAAGGTGCTGTTGAACACGATCGGCATGGCGGTCTGCTGCACGCCTCGGGCCTGGGACAGTTCACGCAGCACTCGCACGCCGCTGACCACCGAATGGTCGATGTCTTGCCACAGCCGTGCCTGCACGGCACGCGCCTTGTCGATGAAGCTCGCGGCCCCGTCGAGACTGACTTCAAGCAAGACCAGCGAGGTGAAGTCGCCGATGATCTCATCGACATCCGGGTGCAGCGGCATGCGGTTGAACAGCGGTAGACTCAACGTGAAGCGCGGCTGCAGACTCCACAGCGCCAGCACCTCGCTGAACGCGGTCAGCAGCATCACCGACGGGGTCACGGCAAATTGCCTGGCGAGTTCCTTGAGCCGTGACCACTGCAGCGCTGAAAGCTCGCGGTCGCGGCGGGTAAAGTGCGGGTGGCTGATGCTTTCCGGCTGGCACACCAGCGGCAGGTCCGGCGCAGGTGCCAGCGCGGCAACCTTCTCGCGCCAGTAGTCCAGCGCCTGTGCGTAGCGGCTGTCATTGCGCAAGCGCTGCTCGGCCAGCACGTAATCGCGAAAGGTCAGCCCCGGTTCGGGCAGTTGCAACTGCGGGTCGGCATAAAACGCCATCAGCTCGCGCGCCAGAATCTGCGTACTCGCGGCGTCGACGATCAGGGCATCAAGGCTGATGTGCAAATGACTGATGTCCTCGTCGAGCAACGACAGACTGAACTCGAACAACGGCCAGCGACTGGCGTCCAGCACCTGATGGGATTGACGTTCGCGGGTGACTTGCAGGGTCTGCTGCGCGGCGTCGGCAGACAGGCCGCGCAGATCGTTGCGTGGCATGTGATAGATAGGCACGCTGTCGAGGACCTGCTGCGTGCCATCGCCGAGGAACACCACGCGCAGCATGTCGTGCCGCTGGATCATGCGGTTCAGCGCCTGCTCGAAACGTGGCACGTCGAGGCCGGGGATGCGCAGTTCTTCATAGCCATGGGCACTGACCCCGCCGAGGCTGACCGACGCTTCGCGGCCAAACCAGTACGCCTGCTGGATATCGGTCAACGGAAACGGTGCATAGCGTGCGCTGCGATCGGATTCAATCGGGGCAAAGGGTGTGTCGAGCGAAGGCCCGTCACCCCGCCCGAGCCGCACCTGCTCGGCCAAGTCCATCAGCACCGGCGTCTTGAACAGGCTGCTCAGGGACAGTTGCGCGCCCATGCGCTGGTTGATCATGTAGATCATCCGTGTGGCCAGCAGCGAATGCCCGCCCAGCTCGAAAAAGTTGTCGTGAATGCCGACCTGCTGGCACTTGAGCACCTCGGCCCAGATACACACCATCTGCCGCTCGGTCTCGTCGCGCGGTGCCACATAGGCACTGGCGGCCTGTCGCTCTGGCACTGGCAGCGCCTGACGGTCGAGCTTGCCGTTACGGGTCAGCGGCAACTGCGCCAGCGCCACCCAGGCCGTCGGCACCATATGTTCCGGCAGGTGGCGGTGCAGCTCGGCACGCAGCGTTTCGGCGGTTGCAGGCCCCACCACATAAGCCACCAAGCGCTTGTCGCCCGGCACATCTTCGCGCAACAGCACCACCGCTTCCCGCACACCGGGTTGCTGGTGCAGAAGGCTGTCGATCTCGCCCAGTTCGACGCGAAAGCCGCGCAACTTGACCTGCTGGTCGATGCGTCCCAGGTAGTGCACGTTGCCGTCGGCCGCAAACCGCGCCAGGTCACCGCTGCGGTACATGCGCGCACCGGGCTGCGGGTTGAACGGGTCCGGCAGGAAGCGTTCGGCGCTCAAGTCCGGACGATTCAGATAACCACGAGCCAGGCAGGCTCCGGCAATATACAACTCGCCCGCCACACCGACCGGTACCGGGTTCAGGTCGCCGTCCAGCACATACAGACGCGCATTGGCGATGGGCCGGCCAATCGGCGGCGCGTCCGGCCACTGCCCGGCGGCGTCACAGTTCAGGCTGAACTGGCTGACCACGTGGGTTTCGGTCGGGCCGTACTGGTTGTGCAGTTGCGCACCGCCAAGGCCGCAGACAAAGGCACGCAGTTCGTCATTGACGAGCAACGCCTCGCCAGCGGTGATGATTTCGCAGCCGCCCTTTGGCAAAGGCATCGGCACCGCCGCCTCGGCTTCAGTGAGGCTGGACAGTTGCTGAAGCACGGCAAACGGCAGAAACGCCCGTTGTACGCCCTCGGCCATCAGCGTCGGGCGCAGCGCGGCGAGATCTTTGCGGCCGGCTTCGCTCATCAGCACCAGGCTGCCACCCTGGCACAGCGTGCTGCAGATTTCCTGAAACGACACGTCGAAATTCAACGATGCGAATTGCAGCACGCGTTGTGAAACAGGCGTCTGTTCCAGTTGCCAGGCGATCAGGTTATCCAGCGCCGCACGGCTGTGCGCCACGCCCTTGGGCCGCCCGGTCGAACCGGAGGTGTAGAGCACGTAAGCCAGGTTGCCGGGGCTGACGGGGACTTGCGGGTTGGCCTCGGAATACCCAGACCAGCGCTGCGCTTCCACGTCGAGGCAGCAGATCGGCAGCGTGTCGGGCAACGGCGGCAGACCGGCACGCAGTGCAGTCTGGGTCAGCAGCAGGCTCGGTGCGGCATCCGCGAACATGAACGCCAGACGCTCGGCCGGGTATGCAGGATCGAATGGCACGTAAGCGGCGCCGGTCTTGAGAATGGCCAGCAGGCCGATGACCATCTGCGGCGAGCGCTCCAGACACAGCCCAACGCGCTGCTCGGGCCTCACGCCCTGCTCAATCAGGTAATTCGCCAACCGGTTGGCAGACTGGTTCAGTTCTGCGTAAGTCAGAACTCGCTCATCGGCCAGCAACGCCAAGGCCTCGGGTGTGCGCTGCGCCACGGCCTCGAATCGCTTGACGCAATCGGGCTGCGCCGAGGTATCGCGTTCGGTGCGGTTCCAGTCGTGGACGATCCGTCGGTGCTGCTCGGCGTTGAGCAGGTCGAGCGTCGCCAGCGGCTGTTCGCTGTTCTCGACCATCTGCATGAGGATGCGGCGCAGGTATTCGCCCATCTGCACCACGGTCTCCGGCTCAAACAGCCCCGACGCGTATTCCAGGCCGCCGACGATTTGCCCGTCACGTTCGCTGAGTGCCAGTTGCAGGTCGAATTTGGCCACTGGCTGGACGCTTTGCAGCACGCTGACGTCGAGCCCGGACAACTCCAGATCCGAATCCTGATGCTGCTCCCAGGCGAACAGCACCTGAAACACCGGGCTGTAAGCCAGACTGCGCGGCGGGTTGAGCAACTCCACCACTTGATCGAACGGCAAGTCCTGATGTTCCTGAGCGGCAAGCGCAACGCTGCGCGCCTGTTGCAGCCAGCTGGCCACCGTCGGGCTGCCGGCGCGGGTCATGCGCAGGGCCAGGGTATTGACGAAGAACCCGATCAGCCCTTCCAGCTCCTGCTGGCTGCGGTTCGCCGAGGGCACACCGATGACCACGTCATCCTGCCCCGACAGGCGCATCAGCAACAGCGACCAGGCCGCCAGCAGGTTCATGAACAACGTGGTGCCCTGCTGCGTAGCCAACACTCGGAGCCGTGCCGTCAGCGCGCGGTCAAAGACCAGCGGCACGAAGCCGCCGCGGTAATCCTGGGCGGCCGGACGTTTGTGATCGGTGGGCAACTCCAGCAATAGCGGTGCACCGCTCAGGGTTTCACGCCAGTAGCGCCGCTGCGCATCCAGCACCTCGCCGGACAGCCACTGGCGTTGCCAGGCCGCGTAATCCACATACTGAACAGCCAGCGGCGGCAGTAGCAGGGACTGCCCGTGCGCGGCCGGTCGCTGAATAGCCGCCTCGTAGAGCAGCCCCAGCTCACGGGTCAGCACGCCCATTGACCAGCCATCCGAGACGATGTGGTGCTGGGTCAGCAACAATACGTGATCATCGTCGGCCAGCTTGACCAGGCTGACACGCATCAACGGCCCCACCGCCAGGTCGAACGGCTTGCTGCCCTCTGCGTCGATCAACGCCAGCAAACGCGCCTGGGCATCGTGCTCGCCGCGCAGATCGATGACTGGCAACGGAATGATCGCTCCCGCCGCCACGCGCTGCCGCCCCTCGCCCTCGACCGCGAAGAAGGTGGTGCGCAGCGCCTCGTGGCGGGCCACCAGTTGATTGAAACTGCGCTCCAGCGCGGCCACCTGCAACGGCCCGCGCAGGCGCAGGTTCAAGGGCATGTGGTAGGCCGCATTGCCGCCTTCCATCTGCGCCAGAAACCACAGGCGCTGCTGGGCAGACGACAACGTGTGTGCCCCGCTACGCGCTACAGCCATGATCGGCGGGCGAGCGTTGCCCTGCTGAGCGGTGCTCAGTCGTTCGGCGAACTGCTGCAGCACGGGGGCGGTAAACAGGGCTGAGGGTGACACCTCAAGATGCAGCGTCTGACGAACCTTGGCCAGCACGCGCATCACCAGCAGCGAGTGGCCGCCGAGTGCAAAAAAGTGATCCTGGCGACCGACTCGCTCGACACCCAGCACCTCGGCCCAGATGGCCGCAATATCCATTTCCAGCGCGCCTTGCGCGGCTTCGAAAACGTGTCGATCGAATGCGTCATCCCCCGGCTCGGGCAATGCGATGCGGTCCAGCTTGCCATTGGCGGTCAGCGGCAGCGCGTCCATACGCACGAACGCAGCAGGAATCATGTAGTCCGGCAGGCTGAGCTGCAGATGCTGGCGCAGGCCTTTGGGCGTGAGCGCTACGCTGGTCTGTTCGCGAAAGTAGGCAATCAGCCTGGGCACACCCGCACCGTCTTCACGCAGCACCACCACGTTGTCCCGCACACCGGCAACCTCGGCCAGACGCGCCTCGATTTCACCCAGTTCCAGGCGCAGGCCGCGCAGCTTGGCCTGCGAGTCGTTGCGCCCGAGAAACTCCAGATGGCCGTCAGCCCGATAGCGGGCCAGGTCGCCAGTACGGTACAACCGCTCACCGGCCACGAACGGGCTGTCGACAAAGCGCTCGCAGGTCAGTTCCGGCAAATTCAGGTAGCCACGCGCTACCCCCACGCCGCCGATGTACAGTTCGCCGCTCACGCCTTGGGGAACACGCTCGCCAGCGGCATCTAGCAGGCAAATCCGCGTGTTGGCCAACGCCCGTCCGATGGGCAGCACCGCATCGACGTGGCTGTCGGGTTCGAACTCGAAACAGGTGCTGTCGATGCTCGCTTCGGTAACACCGTAGGCCTGGACGATCTGCACCTGCTCGCCACACAACCCACGCAGTTGGCGCGCGCTGTGGGCCGTCCAGATGTCCGAACCGCAAACCACCGTGCTCATGAACGACAGGTCGCGCCCCGCCTCCTGCGCCCAGACCAGCAACGGGTTGAGCACCGCCGGCACGAAGTCCGCAAAATCGATACGCGCCTCGCTCAACAGGCAATACAGCGCGGGCGGGTCCATCAGCGTGTCACGTGGGCAGAGCACAAGCGTGCCGCCAAAACCCAGTGCGCGGATCAGGTCGGCGCTGAACACATCGAAGGAAAACCCGGCCATTTGCAGGTGATTGAGTGGCTTGTGCAGCGCGTACAAACGCTCCCAGGCAGCGCTCACCGCGATCAGCCCACGGTGCTCGACCATGACCCCCTTGGGCGTCCCGGTGGAGCCCGAGGTGTAGATCACGTAAGCCAGATGGCGGGACGTCAGACCAACCGCGTGCGGGTCAGGGTTGTGCGTCGGCTGCGCTGCCCATAGCCGGGTATCGGCCAGATCGAGCACCTGCGTTGCGACCTCGACCTCCTCCAGCGCCGCCAGCAACGCCGCGCGCGCCGGAGCGTGGCTCAGCAGCACGCGTGGCACGCTGTCTGCCAGCATGTGTGCCAGGCGGGCTTTCGGGTACGCGGGGTCCAGCGGCACGTAGGCACCGCCCGCCTTGAGTACCGCGAGCACGCCAACCAGCATGTCCAGCGAGCGCTCCAGACAAATCCCGACCCGCACATCCGGCCCGACACCAAGGCTGCGCAGGTAATGGGCCAGGCGGTTGGCCTGGGTATTGAGCGTCGCATAGTCAAGCGTGTCCAGCCCGAAGCGTGCCGCGATAGCACCAGGATTGCGCTCTGCCTGGGCTTCGAAAAGGCCATGCACACACTGGTTTTGGTCAAAGGGTTGCTCTGTATCAGGATGAGCGAAGCCCGTCCCGCGCGAGGAAGATTTGTCGACCATCAGGAATCACCGTCCGTGAGCAGATTATTTTTTTATGAGCAGACGGGAGCGCAGAGCAGCAAGCCCGTCAGGCACGGCATGAGCAATGCCGGATGAACATCGAGATTCAGGGAGAGGGTGCGGCGCGGGCTCTCGGGCTCATGTCATGACCTGACATGCAAGCACTCGGGGGGATCGCAGAGGGATGACAGACGAACGCGGCACGGCGCGACTCGCCTACAGAAAGGGGGGTGGCTGGCTCGTTGACGAGACTGATCGCTCTGCCCTTGGAACTGACGTTTGCATACCGCGTGACCAATTGAAACCTCATCTTCCGTTTGAGGGTCAACGACGGGGAACGGCCTGCGCCGGGGTGTCAGCGCCAGGGTGGACCCGATCGGCTGTGACTGCGGAGTCTGTGGACCCGTGACAGCCATTGGCGCCGGGTTTTTGGCCCTGGGCGCCGGGGATAATAACCACGATTTTCGGCGATGAGGCAAACAAAAAGTTACAAACCGCGAAAGTGTCCGTCAAACGGCATGGCTGTCCAGCCGCCGGATATGCTTCCAATTTCAGCGGCGGGCGGCGACTTTTCCAGGCATCCGATGCAATACTCGAAACCTGATTCACACGAGCCCGGCCTCCATGACCCTCACCTACCGACGACTGACTCCGGCCGATGCACCTGCCTATCGCGCCTTGATGCTCGAGGCCTATGAACGTCATCCAGACGCCTTTACCTCTGACGTGAAGGAGCGCGAAGTGCTGCCTGCCGAGTGGTGGAAAAAGAGGCTGGATGACAGCGCTGACGCAAGCGAAGTGGTGTTTGCCGCCGTTGAAGACGGTCACCTGCTGGGCGTCGCCGGCCTCTGCGTCGAAACCCGAAAGAAGGCCCGACACAAATCGACCCTGTTCGGCATGTACGTGCCAATGGCACACAGGAACAGGGGCATCGGCGCTCGATTGGTACGCAGCGTGCTCGACCACGCCGAAACCCGTCCCGAGCTTCTGGTCGTCCAGCTCACTGTCACGCAGGGCAACGCCGAAGCAGTCGGACTGTACGAGCGCATGGGCTTCGTGACCTTTGGCCTCGAACCCCTTGCAGTTGCTGTAGGCACCGGGTTCGTCGCCAAGGTGCACATGTGGAAAGACGTGCGCGGGTGACCGGCCACCCGGGTGACAAGCGCTTCAGCAATCGAGCGCGTCAGCCACTTCGGTCAGGGAGTCGACGATCACGTCCCAGTCCTGTTCGGCGCTCAGATCAGACGTCTGGCCTGGCCCGTGCTCGGCGGGACGTCGGACGAAAACGGTCTTGAAGCCATTCGCACGTGCGGCAGTCAGGTCGGCGTTATGCGCAGCCACCATGGCGACGCAATGCGGCGCCAGGCCCACGGCTTTTGCAGACTTCAGGTAGGTCTGGGGCATCGGTTTGTAGGTGCCGGCGATCTCCGCGCCGACGATGACGTCCCAAGGCAGTCCGCCGAATTTCGCAAGGTTGAGCATTCCGGCGATGTGTCCGTTCGATAGCGTACCGATCGAGAATCTGCGCTTTAATCGGGTCAGGCCTGCGACCGAGTCTGGCCAGGGATCAAGCCGCTCCCAGGCCTTGTTCAGCTCGGCGAGCTCGGCGTCGGAGATGCTGCCGAAATCCACCTCGTGGCGCGCCAGCACGGTTTCGAGACTCTCCCGGTTGAGCACGTCGAGTGTCACGTACGGGCGCTCACCCGCACGTACGCGCTGCATGGAAGGTTGATAAAGAGCACGCCACTGATCGGCAAAATCAAGGGGGTCGACGTGCATGCCATGCCGCTGCAGAAATGGCGCAGCGGCCCGCGCCACGCCGTTTCGCCAGTCGACAACGGTGCCGAATACATCGAAACCGAGAAACCCTATCTGTTCCAGTCTGGCCATATTGCTCTCCCGAATCGTGCACAGTCGCTTATAGTTCTACAGAACTAGAACTATAGAACCAATCGCGCCAAAGCGAGTTGTTCCGGGCAGACATTGCCCCAACTGTAAATGTTATGGACGGCACCGAAACGGCTCGGCGGCTGATCAATCAACGATAGACGGAGGATTCATGGACTACGTAA
Organism: Pseudomonas syringae pv. coryli str. NCPPB 4273; assembly: GCF_000972175.1. Classification (NCBI taxonomy): domain Bacteria; kingdom Pseudomonadati; phylum Pseudomonadota; class Gammaproteobacteria; order Pseudomonadales; family Pseudomonadaceae; genus Pseudomonas; species Pseudomonas syringae pv. coryli. Next base: position 42,315 of record NZ_AWQP01000018.1, read on the forward strand.
AGCTTGGCAACACAGGGCTGGATATTTCCAGACTGTGCCTTGGATGCATGACATTCGGCGAGCCCGATGCCGGAACGCATCCCTGGACACTGGGCGAAGAAGCAAGCAGGCCGATCATCAAACACGCCGTCGAGCAAGGCATCAATTTTTTTGACACGGCCAACAGCTACTCGGCAGGCACTTCGGAAACCATCGTCGGCAAATTGCTCAAAGAGTTCACCCGTCGCGACGAGACCGTCATCGCCACGAAGGTGTTCTTTCCGGCAAACATGTGGGAAGGCTCGACCCGTCCTAACGAAAAGGGGCTTTCGCGCAAGGCCATCATGTCCAGTATCGACGCGAGCCTGACCCGGCTCGGCACTGACTACGTCGACCTGTACCAGATCCATCGCTGGGACTATGACACGCCCATCGAAGAAACCATGGAAGCCCTGCACGATGTGGTCAAGGCCGGCAAGGCCAGGTACATCGGCGCGTCCTCCATGTACGCATGGCAGTTCGCCAAGGCCCAGCAGGTCGCGACCGCGCATGGCTGGAGCAGGTTCGTCTCGATGCAGAACTACCTGAACCTGGTGTATCGCGAAGAAGAGCGCGAGATGATCCCGCTGTGTATCGATCAGGGTGTCGGCTTGATGCCGTGGAGCCCGATGGCACGCGGCAGGCTGACCAGGCCCCATGGTCAGCAGACCGAGCGGACCAGAACCGACGTTTCCGGCCAGTCGTTTTACGAGGCGACGGAAAAGGAAGACGGTCGAGTGATCGATGCCGTGGAACAGCTGGCCGCAGAGCGCGGGGTGCCGATGGCGCAAATCGCACTGGCCTGGGTATTGGCCAAGCGCGGTGTATCCGCGCCCATCGTCGGCGCCTCCAAGGCCATGCAGCTGGACGATGCCATCGCAGCGCTGCAACTGGTGCTCAGTGATGAGGACATCAAACGTCTCGAAGCTCCGTACGTGCCCCATGCAGTGACCGGTTTCGTCTGACCGACGCAGCAAAACACCCGTAACCGGCGAACGACATGAGCGTCGCCGGTTACCCGCAGCACAGAGCGACGACGAGGACCCTAAAGATCGCACCCCACGCTTTCGTAACTGTCATACAGTTCTGAAATAACACCTGTCTATGTCACCGTGCGCAAATATCTATTGGGCAGCGAGTCGACTGGACGGTATTGTCAGGCCATTCTGAATAAAGGCTCTTTGCCATTATTTAATTCGACTTCTTCTGTTGCCTCGCTCGGGTTCATTTCATGAAAAATCAGGTTTCTCTGGCTACGCGCATCGGCTTGGGATTCGCCGCTGTCGTCTCGCTGCTCATCTTGATCACCGCCGTTGGCATTCAGCGGGTCGGGTTCATCGACAGCACCCTGGAAGACGTAGGCGAAAATGCCGCCAAGGTGCAACGCTATGCGATCAACTTCCGGGGCAGCGTGCATAACCGTGCGATCGCCCTGCGCGATGCCGTGCTGGTCAACAACGACCAGGACCTGGCGCTGCATCTGGCAGAGATGACCCGCCTTGAAAAGGACTATGTCGACTCGGCCGTACCGATGGAGCAGTTGTTCACCAAGCCCAATGTCAGTGCCGAAGAACGCCAATTGCTGCGTGGCATCAAGGAAATTGAACAGCAAACGCTCAGCTCTACCAAGAGCGTGATTGCCTTGCGCCGTGCCGGAGACATCGCCGGTGCGCAGGCCTTGTTGCTGAGCCAGACCTCCGGTAACTACAGTGAATGGCTGAAGCGCATCAACGCGCTCATCGACCATGAGGAAGCCTCGATCAGGGTCCAGCTGGATAATGTGCAGGCGACCGCCAGCCAGTTCCGTGGCCTGATGCTGCTGGCCACGGCGTTCGCTGTGCTGCTGAGCATTGTGCTGTCGGCGTTCATCATCCGCTTCGTGAAAAAGACCCTTGGCGCAGAGCCGGTTGACGTTGCCGAGGCCATTCGCCGACTGGCAGCGGGCGATCTGCAGCAAACCATCACCACGGCCTATCCTGACAGCGTCATGGGTGTGCTGAGAACGGCGCTAAACCGTCTTTCGGAAACCATCACCGACGTACGCATGGCCGCTCAGGAGGTCAGCCAGTCCTCTACCGTGCTGTCGACGGCCTCCTCTGCCAACAATGCGCAGATCATGGTGCAGACCCGTGAAGCCGAACAGGTGGCCACCGCCATCAGCGAGATGGCCGCGACGGTCAGTGAAGTGTCGGGCTATGCAGCGCAGGCCGCAGACGCTGCACGTCTGGCTGACAGTGAGGTGGCAAACGGCAACACGCTCGTCGAAGGCACGACCACTGCCATCGAACAACTGGCGGCCACGCTGACTGAAACGACCAGCACCGTGGAGCGGGTCTCACGGCACGGCGAGGAGATCGAAAAGGTGATCGAGGTGATCAACTCGATTGCCTCACAAACCAACCTGCTGGCGCTCAACGCGGCCATTGAAGCCGCCCGCGCGGGCGAGCATGGCCGAGGTTTTGCGGTGGTGGCCGATGAGGTTCGTTCGCTGGCCAATCGCACCCAGCTGTCGACCCAGGAGATTCAGAACATGATCAGCACGCTGCAGGGTGGTACTGAAACTGCGGCACAGAACATGCGCGACAGCTGTGAACTGGTCAATCGTGCCGTGGAACAGACACGCAATGCCCAAAGCGCCCTGTCGAGAATCAATCAGGAAGTGAGTGCGATCAATCACATGAACGCGCAGATCGCCAGCGCGTCGGTTCAACAGAGTGCGGTGGCAGAAGACGTTGCGATAAATATCACCAGCATCCACGACTCGACGCTCAAATCTGCCAATGGATCGCAGCAGGTGGCAACCGCCAGTGAGGAGCTCGCACAGCTTGCGGATCGCCTGACCCGCAAAGTCGCATTTTTCAAGGCAGGCTGAGGGTGTGATGAGGTATCGCGACGATGCATTCGGCATCGCCGCGGTATTCCGTTATCGGCAGATCAGTCTGTGCAACTGACCGGTCTCGAGCTGCGCATCGCCAGCATCACGGTGAGCATGGACAGCGCAGCGCATACCGCACCGATCACGATGGCAGCGGTAAAGCCGGCCCGACCGGACACCACACCACCAATGAACGCCCCGCCGCCAATTGACAGATTCACCACACAGACCAGCAACGCCTGAACGCCTTCGACACGATCATTGGAGGCCTCGAAACACCAGATCTGCGTGGTGATGGGGATCATCCCGAAAGCGAACCCCCAGACCAGAATCACCGGCCAGAGCAGCCACGGGTTACCGACGAACATCAGCAGCGCCGTCAGCGAACCCAGCATCAGCAGGGTCATGATCAGCACCGAGGACGGCGCGCTTCTGGCCGCCAGGGCTCCACCGGCCAGATTACCTGCAACCGCCGCCAGGCCGAACGCGAAGAGCAATGCGCCCAGGGCCTGACCCTGAATATGCGCGAATTCCTGCACGAAGGGCGCGAGGTACGTGTAAGCCGCGAAGTGCCCGACATAGATCAACAGTGCGGCAGCGAACATGCGACGAATGCGCTGCTCGCCAGCCAGCGACAGCATCTGGCTGATGCCTGCGGAACGCTCGCCCGGCAACGCAGGCAGGAAAGTTGCGATCAACAACCCCACTGCCACCGTGACCACTGCCGCTGTTTCAAAAGCGGCCCGCCAGCCGAAGGCTTCACCGATCAACGTACCGGCCGGAATCCCGGCGACAGTGCCAATCGAGACGCCCGCCAGCACATAAGCAGTGGCCTTGACGCCCTCCTTGCCGGGCCTCAAGCGCGGCCCGAGTGACCCGGCAATCGTCCAGAATCCCCCCAGCGCGAAGCCGAGCAGGACCCTGCCTGCGAGGGTCAGCCAGAAGTGCGTGGACAACGCGACGATCAGGTTGGATGCCAGCAATATCGACAGCAGCCCGAGCAACAGGCGCTTGCGGTCGACATGACTGAACAGGGCAATACAGGACGGTGCCGAGATGGCCGCGAGGATGCCGGGAACGGCCATCATCAAGCCTGTCTGGCTGATGCTGGTTCCCAGGTCGCGAGCGATATCGGGCAGCAGCCCGACCGGCAGAAATTCAGTGGTAACGGTGGCGAACGACCCAAGCGATACGCTGCCAACGGCCCACCATGAAGCGGGTTTTGTTTCTACGTTTCCAGCGGTTTCAAAGCGACTCACAGCGGTTCCAGAATTCGGGAATGTCAGCGACCGGCCGCTCGGGCCAGCGCGTGTAAGCGGCCAACCCTAACGTGTAAGCCCGTATCGAAGCCACCTTGCGAAAGAATTTTGTGTGGATGACGCGAGGCAAGTCCCGCGAAGACGGGCCATCAGGCCGATGCTCCGCGGCAAGGTTGCATGGGTGACGCAGAGCGTCACAAACGGCATTCCCACGTGGAGCATGGGAACGATCAATCATCGACTATCGTGCCGACGCTCCGCGTCAAGAACGGCGTTCCCAAGCAGCGCTTGGGAACGATCACTCAACAACGACCTCAGGTCATGTGACCTACTTGTTGCGGGTCACTCTCCAGACGGTGTTTGCCAGGTCGTCAGCGATGATGAGTGCGCCTTTCGGATCAACCGTCACGCCCACTGGCCGGCCGCGAGTCTTGCCGTCAGCTCCGCGGAAACCGGTTGCGAAATCCACAGGCTCGCCCGCAGGACGCCCATTGCTGAACGGCACGAAGATCACCTTGTAACCCACCGGGTTATCGCGGTTCCAGCTGCCGTGCTCACCAACGAACACGCCATCGGCAAACTTGTCGCCCATCGCCGGGATCGAGAACGACACGCCCAGTGCGGCGACGTGCGAACCAAGGCTGTAATCAGGCTTGATCGCCGCAGCGACTTTGGCCGGATTCTGCGGCTGGGCACGCGTGTCGACATTCTGGCCCCAATAGCTGTAAGGCCAGCCGTAGAACGCGCCCTCCTTCACCGAGGTCAGGTAATCCGGTACCAGATCAGGCCCCAGTTCGTCACGCTCGTTGACCACCGTCCACAACTGCCCGGTGCCCGGCTGAATCGCCAGTGCCGTCGGGTTGCGCAGACCGGTCGCATAAGGCTTGTGGGCACCGGTGGCGGCGTCGATCTGCCAGACCATTGCCCGATCGATCTCGACCTCCATACCGCGCTCGGTCACGTTACTGTTCGAGCCGATACCGACATACAGGTAACGGCCATCAGGGCTGACGGTCAGCGACTTGGTCCAGTGGTGGTTGATCGCCGCAGGCAAGTCGGTGACCTTGGTCGGCTCACCGCTGGCCTTGGTCTGACCTTCCTGATAATCGAAGCTGACCAGCGCATCCTGGTTGGCCACGTACAGCTTGCCGTTCGCGAAGGCCAGGCCATAAGGCGCATTGAGGTTCTCGGCAAAGACCGTCTTCAGCTCGTACTTGCCGTCGCCGTCCGCGTCCCGCAGCAGTGTCAGACGATTACCGCTTTTGACCTTGGTGTTGCCCTGGGCCTTGATGACGCTGGCAATCACGTCCTTGGGCTTGAGCTTGGCAGCGCTGCCGCCGCGCCCTTCGGCAACGATGATGTCGCCGTTGGGCAGGACGATGGACTGGCGCGGAATATTCAGATCACTGGCAATCGCCGTGATGCTGAACCCCTCAGGCACGGCAGGCTTCTGATCGCCCCATGCGGTCGGTTCGGCAATCTTCATACTCGGCAACAGGCCGCGTTGCGGGTCCGGCAGCTTCGGGTCCGGTCCGCGCGCCTGAGTGCTGTCGGCTTCACCACCGCAGGCGCTCAGCAGCAGCGCCATGCTCAATGCAGTCAATGCGTGGATATTTCTCATTCTGCACCTCCGGAACGCAGGCTGGTGAGCCCGGTCCATGTCGCAACGCAGGCCAGAACAGTGACGATGACCGACAGGATCAAGCCGGACGGCATGACCGCCCAGGCGTCTTTGGCATGCTCGAAGGCATTGACCAGACCCAGCACCCAGGTAACCAGCAACAACAGGAAGTACACCACGGGACGACCGGCCTTGTGATCGGCGCGAACCAGATTGACCAACGCGAACAGCAACGCCAGCCCGCAGAACAACAGGCCTCCGGCAATCAGCCAGGCGGCAAAGTTGCTCCACTGCACCTGAAACGTCTGGTAATAGGCAATATCACTCAGCAAGCCACCGAGAAACAAAGGCACGGTTCCGGCAAGCAAGGTCGCATGTAGCGGGCCTGGCGTGTAGCGGTAGACGGGATGGGTGGTTACGGTCATGACGGCTCCTTTTCGTTCGGCGACCCTGGATCAAAACTCAGTGCGGATGCACTGGCAGGTCAGGGTCGCGCTGAATGCGCATAAGGAAGGATCATGCTGAGCAAGCGATAGTTCAGCGCTTTTCATTTCGAAATATTTTGAAAACGCTACTCGCGTGCCGTGCGCTTGTTTCGCCGGCAACGCTCAGAGCAATAAAGCACCTCATCCCAGCAGCGCGCCCACTTCTTGCGCCAGGTGAACGGCAGCCCGCAGACTACACAGGTTTTGACCGGCAGCTCGTTCTTTTTCAAAGCGCCTCTCCGGCATCCAGTCTGGCCAGCAAATGCTCGCCGCGCTCCCAGAGCGCCTGTTGCCTGGGCTCAGCCATGCGATCAAGGTTCTTGTAGATAATTGCCATGCGCTGATTGCGACGTAACAGGTCGCCGTGACGCATCAGGAAATGCCAGTAGAGCGCATTGAACGGGCAGGCATCCTCAGTGGTGCTTTCAGTGACCTTGTACGCACAGCCGCGGCAATAGTCAGACATGCGTTTGATGTACTGGCCGCTGGCGCAATAAGGCTTGGAACCCAGATAGCCGCCATCGGCATGCATGACCATGCCCAGCGTATTGGGCAGCTCGACCCAGTCTAAGGCGTCCATGTAGATCGCCAGGTACCACTCGCAGATCTGCTCCGGCACGATGCCGGCAAGCAGGGCAAAGTTGCCGGTCACCATCAGTCGCTGAATGTGGTGGGCGTAGGCATGCTTCAGGCTCTGGCCAATCGCCTGACTCATGCAGTTCATCTTGGTTTCGCCGGTCCAGTAAAACTCGGGCAGCGGCCGGCTGTTACCGAACAGATTGCCGCCCGCGTAATCGGGCATTTTCAACCAATAGACGCCACGCACATACTCACGCCAGCCGATCAGTTGGCGAATGAAACCTTCGGCGGCATTCAGCCCCACCCTGCCCGACCAGTACGCGGATTCAACGTCACTGCACACTTGGCGTAAATCCAGCAGCCCGATGTTCAGCGCCGCGCTGATCCGGGCATGAAACAGAAAAGGCTCACCAGTGGCCATGGCGTCCTGATAATCGCCGAAACCGGCCAGGCCATAGTCGAGGAAGTAGTCCCACAGCGCCTGTGCATCGACATGCGTCACCGGGTAATCGAAATCATCCAGCGAACCGTAGTGACTGGCAAAACGTTCAGCTACCAATGTCAGCACGTCGCGAGTGATCCCGTCTGCCGAGAAGCGCACCGGATAAGGCGCCGCTACGCCCTTGGGCAGCGCCTTGCGGTTCTCGGCATCAAAGTTCCAGGCACCACCGACCGGCGTACCGTCGCCGTTCAACAGCAGCCTGCTTTTGCGGCGCATCTCCCTATAGAAGAACTCCATGCGCAACTGCTTCTTGCCGTGCGCCCACGACGAGAACTCGTCACGGGAACAGAGAAAGCGCGTATCGGCGTGCCACTGGATGGGCAACCCGCAGTCCTTGATCGACTGCTCCAGACGCCAGTCGCCGCACTCGGTGATGTGCAGCTCTTCTGCTCGCAACAGGGCCTGCCAGCGCTGTAACTCACCCGGCACCGACCCTGTGTTCTGCGGATCATCGAGCATGACGTACTGCACCCGAACACCACGCTCACGCAGCGCCTCGGCAAAATGACGCATGGCGCTGAAGATCAGCACAATCTTCTGCGGATGATGCGGCACATGACTCGCCTCTTCCATGACCTCGACCATCAGGACCGTGTCGCGCTCGGGGATCAGCCCCGCCAAGGATGCGAGATCGAAGGAAAGCTGATCGCCGAGGATCAGGTGGAGACGAGAGGCTTGGGTCAATGTAAGAGGCTCCGCAGTCATAAAAAATTGTACCAATGTAATTTCATGTACAAGATTTTCATAGCGCTTCTCGATGGAATACCCATCAGACTCTTAAGACGACACACGCGCGACCTCAACGTGAAATGTGAAAATTTTGTTAACTATTTGTTCGCAGTATCTTTTTCTGTGCGAAACAACCTGTCACACTAATGCGAACCATTATCAACACTATTATCATCCTGCCATGGAGGGCATCGAGGGAGTGTCGGGTTCATGTCGGGGCAACAATCACAACGCAGTAATCGTTTCACACCGGGTCTGCTGGCCATGGGCATCTGGGCTGCCACCACGCAGGCAGCCTTTGCCGCTGAGGAACAGCCCGCCACGACCATGGAACTGGGCGCCACGCAGATCAGCAGTGATCAACTTGGCTCCACCACCGAAGGCAGTCAGTCCTACACCACCGGCCCGATGCAGACCGCGACCAAGTTGCCGCTGACCATTCGTGAAACGCCGCAGGCCGTGACGGTCGTCACCCGTCAGCGCATGGACGATCAGGCCATGACCAGCATCAATGATGTGGTCAGGTATACGCCGGGACTGTTTTTGGACCAGTCCAGCGGGCCGGGTCGGCAAACCTACACGTCGCGCGGTTTCGACATCGACAACATCATGTACGACGGCCTGCCCGCGTCTTATTCGGGCTACACGGCAGGCGTTCAACCCAATCTGGCCATGTTCGATCATGTCGAGGTGATCAGGGGTGCCACTGGCCTGGCGACAGGGTCTGGCAATCCTTCGGCAGCGATCAATATGGTGCGCAAACGTCCTACCGCCGTGCCACAGGTCACCCTCACCGGCACGGTCGGGAGCTGGGACGATTACCGTGGCGTGTTTGACGCGTCTGGCCCACTGAACGACAGCCGCACGGTTCGCGGCCGGATAGTCGGTTCCTACCAGGATGCCAATAGCTTCCGCGACAAGGAAAAGAGCGATCACGGCGTGTTCTACGGGGTGGTCGAAGCCGATCTGAGCGACGCGACGACTGCCACCCTGGGCCTGTCTCGTCAGGAAGATCAGACCAACTACTTCTGGGGCGGCCTGCCCCTGGGCGTCGATGGTCACCACCTGAACCTGCCGCGCTCCACCTATTCCGGGTCGGATTGGGAAAACAAGAAAATCCGGATAGACACCGTGTTCGGTGAGCTGGAGCACCGTTTCGACAACGACTGGAAGCTGCGCGTAGCAGGCTCGAGCTCGTCGCTGGACGGTCTGTTTTCGGGGACCTACCTGTCTCGCTACAACGGCCCGCTGGAAACCACGGCCTACCAGTCGAAGCCGGAAGAGCAGCAGACCGCCTTCGATGCCTACGCCAGTGGGCCGGTCGAGGCCTTCGGCCGCACTCATGAAGTGGTGGTCGGCACCAGCCGGCGCGTGTACGACCAGACCAGCAACGAGTACAGCCCCTACGACACCGGCCTGCCCATCGGCGCGCCAAAGCCGGACTTCGTTCGCAATGGCAAGACGCATAGCATCGCTACTCAGGATGCGGTCTATCTCACCACACGCCTGAGCCTGGCCGATCCGCTGACCCTGATCCTCGGCGGCCGTCTGGACTGGTACGACTACGATGACCGCGTCGGCGATGAAGACTACAAAGTCACCCGTAACCTGACGCGCTACGCAGGCCTGATCTACAAGCTGGATGAACACCACTCGCTGTACACCAGCTACACCGACGTCTTTCAGCCGCAGAGCGCACAGGACCTGTCCGGCAAGGTGCTCAAGCCGGTGGTGGGTGAAAACTATGAAGTCGGTATCAAGGGTGAATACTTCAACGGCGCTCTCAATACTTCCCTGGCGGTGTTCCAGATCGACCAGAAAAACCTCAAGACCCAGTCACCGACTCAGGCGGGCTGCGCGGTTCTGACCTGTTACGACGCTGCCGGCCTGGTACGCAGCCAGGGCATCGAGATGGAACTGCAAGGCGCGCTGACCGAGAACTGGCAAGTCGGTGCAGGCTACACCTACGCCCGTACCCACTACCTCAAGGATGCTGATCCAACGAAAAAGAACCAGCGTTTCGACACCGACACACCCGAGCATCTGTTCAAGGTCTCGACGGTCTATCGCCTGCAGGGTGCACTGGAGAAAATGCGCGTCGGTGGCAACGTTTACTGGCAGAGCCGCATGTACAACGACATCGCACTCACCGATGGCAGCTATCGCCTGGAACAGGGGAGCTACGCCGTCGCCGACCTGATGGCGGGGTATCAGGTGAGCAAGAACCTCGACCTGCAACTGAACGCCAACAACATCTTCGACCGCACCTACTACACGGCAATTGGCGCAAGCTCGGTATGGGGTTCCACCGACGTGTACGGCAACCCGCGCAGCTATGCGTTGACGGCCAAGTACAGCTTCTGAACCTGAGCCACGCTGCTGCCGGGCATGCTCGGTAGCAGCGTGGTTACCTGAGCGGTTACGCACCGCCATCCAGACCAAACGCCTTCGCCATCCCGCCTGCTCCTTTGGGCGTCAGCTGCAGTGCTCTGGAATCCAGATGGCGGCTTACCCAACCTCGTTTGAGCATCAGTTCCAGCAGCGCCGCACCCAACGCGCCGCCGATGTGCGGGGCGCGTTCACTCCAGTCCAGGCAGGCGTAGGCCAGACGTCTGCGCTGCTGACGTACTGCGTCCACGTCAATGCCCAGCGCATTCAGTGATTCGGCACCCTGTTCACTGAGCACATAATCCTTGCCCTGCTCACTTAACCAGCCGGCCTTGAGCAAGGCGTCGTGCAACTTGACGGCGACTTCTCCGGCGCAATGGTCGTAACAGGTTCGGGCCTGTCTCAAGGCCGAAGGCGTGTTGGGTTTGAACGGCGCAGCGCTGTGTCGAGTCAGCAACAGCAAGGCTTCCAGTGCTTGCGCCACCTGCGCGTTGGCCAGTCGATAGTAACGATGCCGCCCCTGCACGAGCATTTCCACCAACCCCTGCTCACGCAAACGCGCGAAGTGGCCACTGGCGCTCGATGCGCCTGTATCGGCTAGCGCCGCCAGCTCGGTCGCGGTTCGTGCATGCCCGTCCAGTAGCGCACAAAGCATTCGGGATCGTGCAGGGTCAGCAATGGCACCCGCCACTGCCGCCAGCGAAAGGTCTGCCGCTTCAACATCCATAGTTCAGCCATCCATGAAGTGTTCTCGTAGGCAGTCATCATACTGCTGCCAAACCACTTGAAGGGATTCACCCATGCGTCAATCGAGTTTTTTCGGCAGAAAAGTCGTCGCGGCCACGTTTCTGATGGCTGTGTTTGGCTGGGGCATCGGCTTTTACGGTCCGCCGATATTCATGTATGCCGTGATTCAGAGAACCGGCTGGTCGACAGCGCTGTGCTCGGCTGCGGTCACGGTGCATTTTCTGGCAGGTACGTTGGTCGTGGTCAACCTGCCTGCGTTGTACAAAAGGTACGGCCTGCCGTGGATTACGGTCTCAGGGGCGGCAACCCTAGCTGTCGGTGTGTACGGCTGGTCGATCGCCAATCAGCCCTGGCAGCTATTTATCGCGGCGGCTCTCAGCGGATTCGGTTGGGTAACCATGGGTGCGGCGGCGGTCAACGCCACAATCTCGCCATGGTTTGTCAGCAAACGCCCCGGCGCATTGGCGATGGCCTATAACGGCGCGAGCATCGGCGGCGTGGTCTTTTCGTCGGGCTGGGTGTACCTGATCGACCGGTTCGGGTTCAGCCTCGCGGCGATCGTGGTGGGTGTGCTTTCAACAGTCGTGATCGCGCTCCTCGCTTTCGGTGTGTTCCGGTTCAGGCCTGAACATCTGGGTCAGCACCCCGACGACATTCGCCAGACAGCCACCGACCTGCCTCCATTGCAGGACACTGCACCCATAACGTTGCGGAGTAGCCGGCCATTCATCACGCTGACGGCAGCCATGTCGCTCGGGCTGTTTGCGCAGATCGGCCTGATCAGCCAGTTGTTCCTGCTGCTGATTGATCACGTCACACAACAGACCGCAGGTATGGCCATGGGTGTTGCTACCTGCAGCGCTATCTTCGGCAGATTTCTGTCCAGCAGGCTGTTAGCGCCAGGAACCTGTAGACGCCACGTCGCCTGCCTGAGTTACGCCTGCCAGGGCCTGGGCTGTGTGGTGCTGATGTTTATCGGCACAAGCCCTGCCCTGTTATGGGCCGGCATGATTCTTTTCGGCGTGGGTATCGGCAATGCGACATCACTGCCTCCCCTGATTGCCCAAGCGGAATTTCCCAGGCATCAGGTTGCGCGCGTGGTGACGTTGATCGTCGCCATCGCTCAAGGTTGCTACGCCTTTGCGCCAGCCTTCTTCGGTGGCGTCCGGACTTTATTCGACGGGCCTGACAGCGACGTGGTGATACTGGCACTCACTGCCAGTATTCAGGCGTCAGCAATACTTGCGCTCATCAGCACGCGACCCCATGGAAAACCATCTAAACCCCCGAAAACAGAGTGATCACTCTGTTTTTTAAAAAGAAGATTAATGCCTGTAAAAACACAAAAACCATAAAATATTGCCTATTGAATTTATATTTTGAAATTAAAACAAAACTAAAACAAAATAGCCGCTATTTAACTTTAACCAATTTCAACTATATAAAATTACATTCGTGTATTTTACCTTTCAGCAACTTTTCTGTTTGTCACGCACGCCTTGAATGAACTGTCAGCGGCCCTGAGCTGCTGACTTGCCTGTCTGCCTGTTTCATATTTCTGTTTGGAGATTCTCTCGATGGCCAGCCCCCTGCTGCCTGTTGTTGCCACTTTACTGATGTCCCTTGCCGCCCTCCCGGTGTCTGCCGCTGACGGGCAGAACCCGCTGCCATCCACGTCGAGCGAGCGCCGCGCAGAAGTCGACGCACAGCGTGAGCAGATCACCGGTGCCGACGCTGCCGTACAGAAAACGCCCAGTGGCGCGCAAACGGTGGTGGATGCACCGATCGACACTGCGGACGCGCCTGCCGGCAATGAAGACCACTGAGTGACCCACTGACTGCAACCGATCAACCTATGAATGACGTAAGGAATAACTCCGTGTCCATGATCAAACAAGGCCTGGGCCTGAGCCTGTTGGCGCTCGGTATCGCCCAGGCAGGCAGCGTATTCGCTGTCACGCCGATGACCGGCAATGAAGTGGAAGCGCGCGTAGGCGCGATGCTGGACAACATGACGCAATCGGAAAAAATCAATTTTTCGCGCGTTGATGACGGCCGCATGATTCCGAAGCTGGACAAGTTCAACCTCCAAGGCACGGTCGCCTATGACTCGGCCATGGGCGTACTGGTCGGCGGCAAGACGTTCGGTGCGCAGTACCCTTCCCCGTCAGCACTCGCGGCCACCTGGAGCATTAACCGGGCCAAGGAGTTCGGTCTGGCCATCGGCTACGAAACCCGCATCGCAGGCGGTCAGCAGATGCTGTCGCCGGCCATCAACCTGTACCGCACGCCGTTCAACGGTCGGGCGGCTGAGTACATGAGCGGCGAAGATCCGTTTCTCGGCGCAGTACTGGCACCTGCCGTCACCAACGGTATCCAGGTTCAAGGCATCCAGGCGGCCGCCAAGCATTACCTGATGAACGAGCAGGAAGCGAACCGTCATTATCTGGATGTAAAGATCGACGAACGGGCGATGCAGGAGCTGTACCTGCCGGGCTTCGAATCGCTGGTCAAGAACTCGAATATCGCCTCGATCATGTGCGGCTACAACAAGATCAACGGCGAATACGCGTGTGAAAACCATCACCTCATCACCGATATCCTCAAAGGCCAATGGGGCTTTCAGGGTAACGTCATGAGCGATTTCAACTCGGTTCAGGACGCCTTCAAGGGTGCCTGGGCGGGCACCGATATCGACATGCCGAGCGGCCTTCAGTTTACCGAAGCCAAACTGCTGCCTTATGTCTGGAATGGTCAACTGCACCAGAACGTGATCGACGACAAGGTGCGCAGGAACCTGAGAGCGCTGGTCAGCTACGGCTTTGACAAGGGGATCAACAAGGCGCAGCCACTGGAGCATCGTGAATACGGTCAGCTGGCGGCCTTGAACGTGGCCAGAGAATCGATCGTCCTGCTGCGCAACGAGCCAGTGGACGGACAGAAGCCTCTGCTGCCGTTGTCCAGAAACGCGAAGATCGCCGTGATTGGCGACATGGCCATGCAGCCGCCGACCGCGCCGTTCGGCACCGCCTATTCGGCGCCGGCCAGCTATGTCACCGAAGTGAGCGGACTCAAGCAACTGGCGTCTGACCCCTCCAATGTGGACTACCTGCCACAGATGAGCCTGAACCCCAAATCATCGGTCTGGTATCAGCCAGGCAGTGACCAGCAGGCGATCAGCAACACCGGCGTAAAAGCCGAGTACTACGCCAACACCTCGCTGTCCGGCGACCCTGTGGCAACCCGCATCGAGCCGGGCGTCAACCTGGACTGGATTACCAGTACCAACGTGACCGATAACGGTGCCAGCACAGTCAGCGGTTATACCCCTGCGCCTGGCGCGTTCTCTGCCCGTTTCACCGGCAAGATCAAACCGACGATCACCGGTCCTCAGGTGTTCAAGGTGCGTGCGGACGGTGCCTATAAACTCTGGATCAATGATGAACTGGTGCTCGAGGACGAGGGTTCGCAAGTCTCGTTCGACCTGATTCCAGTCGTGCCGCGCACCGTCAAGACACCGAATCTCAAGGCCGGCAGCGAATACAACGTGCGCCTCGAATACCGCCGGCTCAAGGGCAACTTCACCCCGGTACTGGGCGGCATGAATGGCGTGCAGATGAGCTGGGCAGCGTTGCGTCCACCAAAGAACCTGGGGGATTACGACGCTGTCGTGGTAGCCGCCGGCAATAACTTCGAATACGAGGGTGAGTCGCTCGATCGTCCGTTCGAACTGCCGCAATTCCAGTCCGAGCTGATCGGTTTCATTCAGAAAGCCAACCCGAAAACCATCGTGGTACTGCACGGTGGCGGTGGCATGGACATGCAGCCGTGGGCTGACAAGGTAGCCGCTTCTCTGCACGCCTGGTATCCAGGGCAACAGGGCGGCCAGGCACTGGCTGAAATCCTCTTCGGCAAGGTCAATCCGTCGGGCAAACTGCCGATCACGCTGGACAAGAAGGCGCAGGATAATCCGAGCTATGCATCGTACTCGAACCCGGTGCCGTACTATTTCAGCAGCCCTAACCCGCCTGTCGAAATGAGCTACAGCGAAGGCCTGTACCTGGGCTATCGCGGTTACGACAAGAAGCACACCAAACCGCTGTACCCATTCGGTTTCGGGCTTTCGTACACCACCTATGCGTATAGCGATCTGAAGCTGTCGAGCAACGTGCTGGCACCGGGCGCGACCATTCAAGCGTCGTTCACGGTTACCAACACGGGTGACAAGGCCGGTTTTGAAGTGGCTCAGTTGTACGTGCAGCCTTCCAAGCCGCTGGTTGATCGTCCAGAGAAAGAGCTGAAGGGCTTTTCCAAGGTTTACCTGAAGCCTGGCGAAAGCAAGACCGTGACCATTGCGCTGGACTCGCGCTCGTTCGCGTACTACTCAGCCAACTCGGTGAGCTGGAACGTTGACCCTGGCAAGTTCAAGGTGCTGGTGGGCAAGGACTCGGAAAACCTGGCGCTCGACCGCACGGTTGTAGCGCTGTACCCGGAGCAATTGACCACTCGCGACTCCAACCCGCTGCCGATCCCCCTGCGCAAGGCCGTACAGGTCAAGGCAGAACAGGCTTACTAAGCAACATTCATCCCAAGCAACATTCCCAAGCCAAAGGCATCGGTGGTCGACAGGACCACCGATGCCTGCCTGGCCAATGCTCGCAGCTCAGCGTGCAGCCAGATCCCGCGCCAGTCGCTCGAGAAACCTGGCAAACCCCTGCTCTATCTGCACATCCCCTGGCGATCGAAGCCATTGAATCTGCATGCCGTCCATCATGGCGGCTATCTCCAGGCTGATCTGCCTTGCGTCAATATCCGCCCGAATTTCGCCTGCCTCGACCAGCAACTTCAGATGCGCCTGAAGATGACCATGCACAATTGCGAAACGCTCGCTGAACCAGCGGTGTGCAGGATGCGTGACCGACAGACTTTCAGTGTTGATGATCATCAGCGCCTGGCTGACCGCGGCGTCTTCGATACTGAAACTCATGACCTGCTGCAGAAACGACAGGAACCCCTGCAGAGAAGCGACCTGATCGGCATCCTGCAGCCGGCCGGCAATGTACTGGTCGCGATGTTCGAGAACAGCTTGCAGCAGCACCAGTTTGGTCGGGAAGTGGTGCAGCAGGCCGACCTGAGAAAGACCTGCCACCTTGGCAATGTTGGTCAGCGAGGCGCCGGCATACCCATCCCGAGCGAAGAGGGTCATGGCCGCCTTGATGATTTCGGCCTTGCGCACCTCGCCCTTGGGCAGGCGACGTTTGGCTGCAGGCTGCTTGGCTGGGGCAGGTGTACCGGAACTGTTTGCATCGATGGACATACGAAGGGCACGTTTCGCATAACGAAAGGGTAAATCCTAGCATGTGCTCCGCAGAACCCCTGAAAAAAGGCTGCTCCGCAAGCACAATTCGCATCAGGTCATGAGCGATGTGCGCAGCCTGCGAACAAAGTTGTTCCCATGGCCTGATGCCCTCTAAAGAAAGCCGCAAAAAGGCCGATGAATACCCGGGCAATTTGCCACGTCTTGAACATACTCCTGAATCAGCTCAGGACACGATGGCTGCTTTAAATGCCTGATCCGTCGAAACCCGATTCGTCTGCAGGTGTCCACTGACACAGCCACTGCGGTGCAGTCAGGAGAGGAAGTGAGTCCAGGCACGGCAATGACTGTATGGTGATCGACATAGAACGACGCACATCAGGTGCAGCCTGCCGAGGGCAAACGGGCAAATGCAGAGCTGACTAACGAGCGGATTTCAACGTGCAAAGCAGGCCACCGGCAAGTGCCCGCCCATGCCAAACATAACGTGTGAGCGGGAGGCGCTCTGAAAGACCTGACAAGAGAAGAGCTTGAAACGCAGATCGTGGACCTGCGCAGAATGCTTGAAGAAGCCGGCATCGACGCCGCAACGAATACCTGTCGACCCGCAGCCATCGGCCGCGAGGCACGCCAGCGCGCAGTCTTTGACAGTGCGATGGATTTCGCCATGATCCTGACCGATCGCGACGGCATCATTACCGACTGGAACCCGGGCGCAGAGCAGGTTCTGGGCTGGACCCAGGATGAGATGGTTGGCCAGAGCGCCGAACGTTTCTTTACGCCCGAGGACGTGGCCAACGATCGTATCGAGCATGAAATGCAGCTTGCGCTGAGCGTAGGCCGGGCATCGGACGAGCGCTGGCACCTGCGCAAGGGCGGCCAGCTGTTCTGGGCATCAGGCGAAATGATGCCGCTTTACGATGAAAAGCATACGCACCTCGGCTTCGTGAAGATCCTGCGCGACCGCACCCGCGAGCATCTGGCGGGCCGCGCGACCGAAGAAGCCCAGGAACGACACCGGCTCGCCGCCAAGGCGACCAATGACGCGATCTGGGATTGGGACTTTGCAGCCAACCTGGTGCTCTGGAACGACGCGCTGGAAGAGGCCTACGGCTACCCGCTGGCAACCCTGGACAACTCCGGTGACTGGTGGATGGGCCAGATCCATCCCGACGACCGTACCCGCGTGTACAACTCCATTCATGCCGTGATCGACGGCAATGGCACTGCCTGGACGGACGAATACCGCTTTCGTCGTCTGGACGGGGCCTATGCCGACGTGCTGGACCGCGGCCATGTGATACGCGATATCGACGGCCAGGCGGTGCGCATGATCGGCGCAATGCTCGATATGTCGCAGATGCGCAAGGCCGAGACCGCGCTGCGCCAGAGCGAAGAGCGCTCAAGGGCCATGCTGGAGACCATCGAAGCCGCATTCGCCATCATTCAGGTCAAGTTCGATGCCGATGACAGCCCGGTGGACTACCGCTTCATCGAGGCCAACCCCGCCTTTGAACGTCAGGCCGGCGTCGATCTGCGCGGCAAGTGGGTGACCGAGTTCGCGCCGGACCTGGAGCGGTTCTGGTTCGAAGCCTATGGCAACGTCGCCAAAACCGGTGAACCAGCCAACTTCGAGAACTATGCCAAAGCTTTCGAACGCTGGTTCGAAGTCAAGGCGGTGCGTGTCGGTGAACCGGCTGATCGGCAGATTGCGGTCATCTTCAGCGATGTGACGGCACGACGCGACGCCGAGGAGCGCTTGCGCACCAGCGAGGCCGTCGCGCGTGAAAACATCGACCGCGTTCAGCTCGCCCTGGCCGCCGGTGCGATCATCGGAACCTGGCACTGGGACTTGCCAACCGATCGCTTTACCGTCGATGAAGCCTTCGCCAAGGCCTTCGGTCTGGACCCCGCGCTGGGCCGTGAAGGTTTGAGCCTGGAACAAGTCATTGCCACTGTTCACCCGGAAGACAAGCAAGGCCTGATCCATGCGATCAATGCGGTCATCACCAGCGGGCGTGTTTACGCCCACCAATACCGTGTTCGTCGTAATGATGGCATTTACTACTGGATCGAAGCCAACGGCCGGGTCGACCGAGCCGAGGATGGCACGCCACTGAGCTTCCCCGGCGTGCTCATCAACGTTGACGAACGACGCGCCTTGGCAGCCGAACGCGACCGTGCCACTGCCGCGCTGCGGGCCCTCAACGACACACTTGAGCAACGCGTGGCAGCGCGCACCACCGAGCTCATGCAGGCCGAAGAGAAACTGCGCCAGTCACAGAAAATGGAAGCGGTCGGGCAACTGACCGGTGGCCTGGCCCACGACTTCAACAACCTGCTGGCAGGTATTTCCGGCGCGCTGGAATTGATGGGTACCCGGATCGAGCAAGGCCGCTGGGGCGAGGTCGACAAGTACATTGTGACGGCCCAGGGCGCGGCCAAACGTGCAGCAGCCCTGACGCACCGGCTGCTGGCCTTCTCTCGACGCCAGACCCTGGACCCGCAGCCGACCGACGTGAACAGGCTGATGAAAGGCATGACCGACCTGATACAGCGCACGGTCGGCCCCAGCATCGTGGTCGAGACCCTGGGTGCCACGGGGCTGTGGCCGACACTGGTCGACGCCAGCCAGCTGGAAAACGCGCTGCTGAACCTGTGCATCAACGCCCGCGACGCCATGCCGGACGGCGGGCGCATCACCATCGAGGCGAGCAACCGCTGGATAGACGGCGATGTGGCACGCGCGCACGATATGCCCGAGGGCCATTATCTGTCGCTATGCGTGACCGATACCGGCACCGGCATGACACCCGATGTCATCGCCAAGGCATTCGACCCCTTCTTCACCACCAAGCCCATTGGCCAGGGCACCGGGCTGGGTCTGTCGATGATCTACGGGTTTGCCAATCAGTCTGGCGGACGCGTGCTCATTCAGTCGGAAGTCGGCAAGGGCACTGCGATATCACTGTACCTGCCCCGCTACGAAGGTACTGCGGCCAAGGACGAAGGCGATGTGCACAAGGCACCGTTCGAGTTCACCAAGTCCGGGGAAACCATCCTGATCGTGGACGACGAACCCACGGTGCGCATGCTGCTCACCGATGCCCTCGGCGACCTGGGCTATACGCTGATCGAAGCCGCCGACAGCCTGGCCGGCCTCAAGCTGCTGCGTTCGGATGTGCATATCGATCTGCTCATCACTGACGTGGGTTTGCCGGGCGGCATGAACGGACGACAAATGGCCGATGCCGGACGCGAGGTCCGCCCGCATCTGAAGACCCTGTTCATCACCGGCTACGCGGAAAACGCCGCCATCGGTGACGAACAGCTCGGGCCAGGAATGCGCGTACTGACCAAGCCGTTTGCGATTGAAGCGTTGGCCGCCAGAGTCCAGGAACTGATGAGCGCCTGAGTAGACGGCCCGCTGCAACCCTGCCCCGGGCCGTCAACATTGAGCGCTGCGCAAACCCGGTGCTAACATGCGCGACCGCCATGCAGGCAAGGGAATAACCGGGTCATGAGCAGTATCCGCGAGCGCAACAAAGAACTCATCCTGCGCGCTGCCAGCGAGGAATTCGCCGACAAGGGCTTCGCCGCCAGCAAGACCAGCGATATCGCGGCCAAGGCCGGTGTGCCCAAGCCCAACGTCTATTACTACTTCAAATCCAAGGAAAACCTCTATCGCGAGGTGCTGGAAAGCATCATCGAGCCCATTTTGCGTGCGTCGACGCCTTTCAACCCGGAAGGAGTACCTGCCGAAGTCCTCAGCCGCTATATCCGTTCGAAAATCCAGATTTCCCGCGACCTGCCCTTCGCCTCGAAAGTGTTCGCCAGCGAAATCATGCATGGCGCCCCGCACCTGACAGCGCAGCAGATCGAACAGCTCAATGGCCAGGCACGGCACAACATCGAATGCATCCAGGCCTGGATCGACAGCGGACAGATCGCCCCGCTCGATCCTCACCACCTGATGTTCACCATCTGGGCGGCGACCCAGACCTACGCCGATTTCGACTGGCAGATCGCAACGGTCACCGGCAAGGCAAAACTGCAGGACGCCGATTACGAGGCGGCAACCCGGACCATCCTCAGGCTGGTGCTCAAGGGCTGCGAGCCGGACCGCTGAACCCACCCTGCTTTGCTGCAGACGCAAAAAACCCGCCGAAGCGGGTGGTTTTGCAACATGACCATTCCGACATCCTGTCAGTAGCCTCCTGGCAATGGTCGATCCTCCCTGATCACTGCGGCGTTCCTTCGCTGCAGCTGTTGAATTGGATCCTACATTCCCTGAGGGTCCGTCGATAGAGCCAATTGCGCCTGTTGCTGTAAGCCTTTCGCCATACCGGCGTACGCCGTTAAAAAGTGTGACCGACCGCTCATGTTTGATCATGACCCGCCGAGATGCTTGAAAGACCCCGAATCGCGCGCTGTGCGGATCGGGGTGATCAGAAGAAAAATAATGCAAGGGAAGCCGATCATGGGTATGCGCAGTTTGTCCATCAGTCTCCGTCTGTGGCTGATTCTTGTCGTTTCAGTGCTGATGCTCTTCGTCCTCTCGGCGACGCTGCTCAGGCAGCTGCATAACGACCTGTACCAGGCCAAGGCCGAGAAAACCATGCATGTGGTGCAGACCGCCAGCGGCATCCTCTCGTTTTATCAGGGGCTTGAAGCCGCAGGCGGCATGACCCGCGAGGCTGCGCAACAGCAGGCCTTGAAAGAGATAAAGAGCCTGCGTTACAGCCAGAGCGACTACTTCTGGATCAACGACCTGCGCCCGGTGATGATCATGCACCCCACCAACCCCAAGCTCGAAGGCCAGGATCTGTCGACCATCAAGGACCCGGACGGTTTTGCGGTGTTCAACGAAATGGTCACGCTGGTCAAAGCCAAGGGTGCCGGGATGGTGAATTATCGCTGGCCCAAGCCCGGTGCCAGCGAGCCGGTGAAAAAGACTTCCTACGTGCAGCTGTTTCAGCCATGGGGCTGGATTCTGGGGTCCGGCGTATACGTCGATGACGTCGCGGCCGAGTTCAAGACCCAACTGTGGAACGCCGGGATGTTCATCGCCGGCATCGTGCTGATCATGGTCTTGCTGCTGGTCACGATCGTGCGCAGTATCGTGCGTCCGCTCAGAGCGGCGGTCGGTGCGATGGCCAGCATTGCCAGTGGCGAGAGTGATCTGACCCGCACGCTGGAAACCCATGGCCGGGATGAAATCACCGAGCTGGGTACGCACTTCAATGCCTTTGTCGCCAAGCTGCGCAATGTCGTCGGTCAGTTGCAGCACTCGGCCGTGGCGCTGGGCCAGGCCTCGACTGATCTGGGCAGCGATGCCGAACAGGCGCAGAGCCGCAGCGAGAAGCAGTCGCAGCAGATGGACCTGGTAGCCACCGCGGTCAACGAAGTGACCTACGGCGTGCAGGACGTGGCCAAAAACGCTGAACATGCCGCCAGCGAAATGCGCGATGCCGAGTCGCAGGCGCAGCAGGGTCAAATCAATATCGATAACAGCCTGCGCCAGATCGAACACCTCTCGAGCACCATCGGTCAGGCCGTGGAAGTGATGCAGAGTCTGGCCAGCGAGAGCACGCAGATCGGCAGCGTACTGGAAGTGATCAGTTCGATTGCCGAGCAGACCAACCTGCTGGCGCTGAACGCCGCCATCGAAGCAGCGCGGGCCGGCGAACAAGGCCGCGGCTTTGCCGTTGTAGCCGACGAGGTGCGCCTGCTGGCCCAGCGTACGCAGAAGTCGACCGCAGAGATCCAGTCAATGATCGAACGCCTGCAAAAGCATTCCGATGCCGCGGTCAGGGTGATCGGCGACAGCAGCCGCTCCTCGCAACTGACCATCGAGCAGGCCAATCAGGCCGGCCAGAGCCTGACCTCCATCAGTCAGGCGCTGCGCAACCTCAACAGCCTGAACGCCTCCATCGCCAGTGCCACTCTGCAGCAGACGCACGTGGTGGATGACATCAACCAGAACGTCACCCAGGCCGCGCAACTTTCCCAGAGCACCGCACTGGCCGCCGAACAATCGACTTCGGCCAGTCTGCACCTGCGTGGGTTGAGCGAAGAGTTGAACACCTTGCTGAAGCAGTTCCGGGTTTAAATGTGCATGGCGATGGGCGGGCGCACGGAACCTCGTGCGCCTCTTGTTGCCTGAGACCTGCTTATTCAACCGCTCATTAGTTGCTTATTAAATTGCAGGGGGTCACATGCGCACACTGGAACTGGCAGGCAGAACCGTACCAGTGCTGGGTCAGGGCACCTGGCACATGGGTGAAAAAGGGCATCAGCGCTCGGCAGAGATTGCCGGTCTGTGTCTCGGTATCGAACAGGGCCTGACCCTGATCGACACCGCCGAGATGTACGCCGATGGCGCTGCCGAGGAAATTGTCGGGCAAGCGATCGCCGGACAGCGGGACAAGGTATTCGTGGTCAGCAAGGTCTACCCGCACAACGCCAGCCGCGCCGGTATTCCGACCGCGTGCGAAGCCAGCCTGCGGCGCATGAACACCGACTACATCGATCTGTACTTGCTGCACTGGCCCGGTCAGTACCCGCTGACCGAGACGGTCGAGGCATTCGAGCGTCTGCGTGAAGCGGGCAAAATCGGTGCCTGGGGTGTTTCCAACTTTGACGTGCCGGACATGATCGAACTCAACAACCCGCGCTGTGCCACCAATCAGGTGCTCTACAACCCGGAGCAACGCGGCATCGAGTTCGACCTGATGCTGTGGAGCGCAGACCGTCATCTGCCGTTGATGGCGTACTGCCCGATCGGCCAGGCTGGCGATCTGCTCTACCACCCTGCCCTGTATGAAATCGCCAAGCGCCACGATGCAACACCGGCGCAGATTTCTCTGGCGTGGGTGCTGCGTCAGGACAACATGATCGCCATTCCCAAGGCGACCAACCCGGAACACATTCGTCTGAACATCGCTGCCGAGCAGATTCGTCTGACCGAGCGCGACCTGGCCGATATCGATCTGGCATGGCCTGCGCCCACTCGCAAGGTGCCGCTGGCGATGGTCTGATCGCTGTCAATGCGGTAGCGAGCTGTCGATTGACTGAACGGCTGCCCATGCAGCCGCTTGCCGATATGACAGATGACACACCCGGCAACAAGCTGTCACAAATATGAAATAACGCCTTGTCATCATGCGGCCTTCGCCTCCCTGCCCGGGCCAGGCCGCACGTGGACAGCCATGAACCACAGTATCGCTCACCACCATCAGGACTCAGACCTTTTCGGCCTGCTCTACGGCTTCCGTTTTCGCCACGGTGAAAGTGGCCAGGAAATCGGCTCGGCCGCCGCGCTGGATTACCTGCAAAACCCTCCCCAAGAAAACGGCTTCATCTGGCTGCACCTGAACCTCTCGCACGCGGCCTGCGAGCGCTGGATGAAAACCCAACTGGATCTTCCGGAAGAGTTTTTCGAAGCCTTGCACGAGGGCTCGCGCTCGACGCGGATCGAGCACGTGGATACCACGCTGCTGGCGGTCGTCAACGATGTGGTGTTCGACTTCAACAGACTCTCGACTGACATCTCCACCTTGTGGGTCTGTGCCCGCCAGCGTTTGCTGATCACCGCCCGGCTGCAGCCGCTGCGTTCGGTGGACAAGCTGCGCTCGGCGGTCAAGCGCGGCGAGCAATTCGACTCACCGCTGGAGCTCCTCGCCCACCTGCTGAGCGACCAGGGCGAAGTGCTGACGCAGTTCCTGCGCAAGACCAGCGTCAACGTCGACCGCATTGAAGACCAGTTGCTTTCGCAGCGACTGAGCAACAATCGCTCCGAACTCGGCGCCATGCGCCGGGTGCTGGTCCGTCTGCAACGCCTGCTGGCGCTGGAGCCCGGCTCGTTGATGCGCCTGTTGCACAAACCTCCGCAATGGCTGCGCGAACAGGATGTTCAGGCATTACGTCAGTCCATCGAAGAGTCCTCACTGGTGATCAATGACCTTACGGCGCTGGGCGAGCGCATCAAACTGTTGCAGGAAGAAATTGCCGCCAACCTCAACGAACAGAGCAGCAGAACCCTGTTTACCCTGACCGTGGTGACTGTTCTGGCCTTGCCGATCAACATCGTTGCCGGCTTTTTCGGCATGAACGTGGGGGGCGTGCCGCTGGCGTCCGACCCTGAGGGCTTCTGGATTCTGGTGGCACTGGTCGCGACCTTCACGCTGGTCGCCGGGCGCTGGGCGTTCCGCAAACGCGGCGACTACTGACTCAGCAAACGCACTCGCCGGTTGTCAGAAAACCGGCGCAAAAGCGCAATCAATTGTTACATGTCTCACCGCTGTCACATTTTGCAATGACCATGTCAATATTCTTTCAATGCAGGATTGCGAACATGGCTACAAACGCACTGTCTCCAGACGCTCTCGGCAAGGCGAGCCTGTCCACGAGTCAATTCGGTCGCAAGCCCAGCCGAATGACCATGATACTTTTCTTCACGATACTTATCGCAGGCTTGCTGTTCACCGGCTACAGCCTCAAACAGGACGTTGACGACATGGGCACGGTGGTCACCACCTGGACCCCGTTCGTGCTGTTGGGTGTAGCGTTGTTGATCGCGCTGGGATTCGAATTCGTCAACGGCTTTCATGACACCGCCAACGCGGTCGCGACGGTCATCTACACCCACTCCCTGCCGCCCGGCTTTGCCGTGGTCTGGTCGGGCTTTTTCAATTTCCTCGGCGTGATGTTCTCCAGCGGCGCGGTGGCGTTCGGCATCATTGCCCTGCTGCCGGTGGAACTGATCCTGCAAACCGGCTCATCGGCGGGCTTCGCGATGATCTTCGCGCTGTTGATCGCGGCGATCATCTGGAACCTCGGCACCTGGTGGCTGGGTCTGCCGGCGTCCTCGTCACACACGCTGATCGGTTCGATCATCGGCGTCGGCATCGCCAACGCCCTGATGCACGGCCGCGACGGCACCAGCGGCGTGGACTGGTCGCAGGCCACCAAGATCGGTTACTCACTGCTGCTCTCGCCACTGGTGGGTTTCGGCTGTGCCGCGTTGCTGTTGCTGGCCATGCGCATGTTCATCAAGAACCGTGCGTTGTACAAAGCCCCGGAAGGTAATGCGCCGCCACCGTTGTGGATTCGCGCCATGCTGATTGTGACCTGCACGGGCGTTTCGTTCGCGCACGGCTCCAACGACGGGCAGAAAGGCATGGGCCTGATCATGTTGATTCTGGTCGGCACCCTGCCGATGGCTTATGCGCTGAACCGCACCATGCCCGCCGAACAGGCTACCCAGTTCGCTGCCGTGGCTGAAGTAACCCAGCAGGCGCTGATCCGCAGCGTCCCTCAACCGGCGCCCGGGGATGCGCGCAAGACGCTGTCGGATTACCTGGTCAGCAAGGAGGCAAGCCCTGAACTGATCCCTGCGCTGGCGGTGATGGCGGGCAAGATCGGCGATCAGGTCGCCAGTTATGGCTCGCTGTCGAAGGTGCCTGCCGAGGCTGTGACCAACGTGCGTAACGACATGTACCTGACCTCGGAAACCATCCGCCTGATGGAGAAAAACAAGGTCGGCGATTTCGACGCGAACACCAAGACCAAGCTTGAGGCGTTCAAGGGGCAGATCGACAGTGCCACGCGGTTCATTCCGACCTGGGTCAAGATTGTCGTGGCCATCGCCTTGGGGCTGGGCACGATGGTCGGCTGGAAGCGTATCGTGGTGACTGTGGGCGAGCGCATCGGCAAGACGCACATGACGTACGCTCAGGGCGCGTCGGCAGAGGTCGTGGCGATGTTCACGATCGGCGCGGCGGACATGTATGGGCTGCCGGTATCCACAACCCATGTGCTGTCGTCCGGCGTGGCCGGTTCGATGGTCGCCAATGGCTCGGGTCTGCAAATGCGTACCCTGCGTAATCTGGCCACTGCCTGGGTGCTGACCCTGCCGGCGGCGATCCTCTTGTCAGGTTCGTTGTATTGGGTGTTCAGCAAGCTGTTCTGATGCCTGCTGCGCCCGCCCCCCCCTTTGACTATTATGCCGACGCTCCGCGTCGGCATGCCGTTCGTGACGCTCTGCGTCAACAATCTTTGATGCGAAAGCAATGCTACGACTTACCCACCAGCCGCTTTCAACGAAGTGCTTTTCGACCGCGATGGCACTGACGACGCAGAGTGCGACGTAAGTGACGGCTGAGTCCTGGCGCTGATCCGGGGGTAGCCTGGCAGGACGCCAGGCTAGCCGCACCGGGCCATGGATGGCCCGTTGCGGCGACCCCCGGATCAGTGACAGGGCG